>NZ_JBMVFU010000003.1:0-436117 GCF_049538315.1 Nocardia sp. AB354
CGCGTCCCAAACATCGGAAATCGGACGGGATTTCGAGCTCGGATGGCAGTTCCACCGTGCCGCCGTTATCCTGAGCACCGGTATGTCGTAAATGCTCTTGGTCCGCGTCCGAACTCGTTCACGAGTTCACGGACGCGGGCGGTTTTTGCTTCGCCGGGAATTTACCGCGCGGCAATGTGGCGGCGGCATCATCAGCGGCGAATACATATGGGGAGCCCCGGCGAGGGCTGGCTTGAACTGGAGCAGCATGCGGTTGAAGAAGGTTGTCGCGGCCGCCGGGGCGGCAGTCGCGGTACTGGCTGGTATGGCAGTGTCGGGTACCGCGGTCGGAAGCGGTTCCGCGAGCGCGGATCCCGGTTGCCCGAGCCTGTATGTCGTCGCGATTCCGGGCACCTGGGAGACCGGTGATCACAAGCCCGACCATATGGTCGGCCCCGGCATGCTGTCGGGTGTGACGCGCGGCCTGCCGAGTTCGACGGACGTCGACTACGTCAGCTACGCCGCGACCGCCTTCCCGTGGGAGGGCGATGTCTACGGCGCCTCCAAGAAGGAAGCGACCGACAACGCGCGCGGCCTCATCCAGGCGATGGCGGCCCGCTGCGCCGGTACGCACTACGCGATCGTCGGTTACAGCCAGGGTGCGGATGCCGCGGGCGATCTGGCCGCCGAGATCGGCACCGGCCTGGGCGCCGTTCCGCCGGACCGCGTTTCGGGTGTCGGCCTGATCTCCGATCCGCGTCGTTCGCCCACCGACGTCCAGGTCGGCCCGGTGGTCGGCGGCGCGGGTGCCGGTGGCCCGCGCGTGGGTGGATTCGGCTTCCTCAGCGACCGGGTGCGCACCATCTGCGCGGCCGGTGACCTGTACTGCTCCACCGAGGACACCGACTACGTCACCCGCTTCGCCGGCTTCCTGGCGCAGGCCTCCGGTGCGAGCGCGGCGAACCTGTGGCGCTACCAGCTCGAGGCGGGGTCGATCATCGGCGACCTGATGGCGCACGGCGGTGTCGCGGCCCTGCAGTCGCAGCTCACCGACGACGCCAACCAGCAGCGGGTGGAACAGCTCGAGCACTTCTACCAGTCCGGCACGCACACCTCCTACGGCAGCTATTCGGTGGGCGGCGGCCAGACCGCGATCTCCTGGATGCACAACTGGATCGCCGGAATGGCATGAGCCGGTAAGGCGCCCGTGAAGGCCACCCCGCGTCGAGCGGGGTGGCCTTCACCGTTTCGGGGATCAGCCGGGATCAGCCGGCGGAACCGGTCGGCGGGAGCTGGGGCAGCTGCGGGCCGGGTGCCGGCTGGTTCTCCGGTCCGCGGTCTCGATCGCCGCGGTTGTCGCGATCGGGTCCGCGGTGGTCGCCGTCGTGATCGCGGTCGCCGGGGTGGTTGTCGCGGTCGATGGCGACCGCGCTGGGGGTGTTGGCCGGGGCGTCGGCGAAGGCCGGCACGGCGAGCGCGGACAGGGGAACGACGACGAGCGCACCGGCGACGGCGACGCGGGTCGCGAGGCGGCGGGTGCGGTTCTTCGGCTTCGCGGTGGTCTGCAAGGTTTCGGCCTTTCGTCTGCGAAATACGGAGCCGTGCTGGGGATTCGGACCGGGCGGCCCGGCGGCTCACGAGTACATCGAAACGCGGCCGGCTGGGACGGCGATGTTCGCGAACTGTGAATGAACTTTGAAGCGACCAGGCCACGGTGCCGCGATCCCGGTCACGAGCACCGAATCCGTGTTCCACACAGCGAACGAGGGCCGCTCCCGGAAAGGGAGCGGCCCTCGTATGTTCCTCGGCTGTGCGGTTCGATCAGCCGAACGAGCCGGTGGGCGGGGGTCCGGGCAGGAAGCCACCGGGACCGGACTGCCACGGGCCGTTGTCGTGATCGTGATCGCGATCGTGATGATGACGCCACCCGTCGTGGTCGTGATCGTGGTCGTGCCAGTCGATCTGCGTGGCGGACGTGGTATCGGCGAAAGCGGGTACCGCGACCGCGGCGACGGGGGCGGCCGCGATCGCGCCGGCGACGGCGACGCGAGCAATCAGCCGGCGGCGCGAGGAACTCGTGGAGGAGAGCAACGGACTACCTTTCTCGGAACACGGGCCGCCGGGCGGGGCCCGTGGTCATCCATGGAACGACTCGTTGCTGTGTCCGGCAGGCTTTCGGGCTGGCAATCGGCTGTGAACTTCCGCCACCCGCACAGCTTTCGGATGCTCTCGCCCGTACGCTCTGCTCAGATCGCGTCGCCGGCCGCAGCGGGACGATTCCGCGGCAGCAGATCCCACACGTGGCTGTTCTCGTTGATCGTCGCGGCGGTGCGATTACCGCTACGGGAGAACAGAATCCGGGTGATCGAGCAGTAGTCGATCGGAAAGGTCAGGGGGCGTTCGAGTCCGAGAATGTCCTGGAGCAGCACGTTCACCACTCCGCCGTGGGCGAAGGCGACAACCGTATCGGCCGGTTCGGCGGCCGCGACGAGTTCCGACACCGTGCCCAGCACCCGCGCCACGAACGCGGGCCCGTCGATCTGTTCGGGCAGATGTCCGGCCTTGATCCGGTCGTAGGTGGCGCGGAAATCGCGCTTGGCGTCTTCGATCGGGATATACGCGGGCAGATCGCGGTCGTATTCGGCCAGCCCGTCGAGTACCTCGACCGGCAGTCCCAACTTCTCGGCCGTCGGCGCGGCGGTATCGCGGGCCCGCCGCTGCGGACTGCTCACCACCCGCGCGATGCGATGCTCGCCCCCGGCGAACCGGGCGATCACGGCCGGTACCCGCCGAGCCTGCTCGACACCGAGTTCGGTGAGTTCGGGATCGGCGGGACCGGAGGTGGTCAGCACCCGGCCGGGCTGGGCATGACGCACGAGAACAAGCTGCACGGATCTACTGTGCCGGACGCGGGTTCCGGGTTCGCGAACGGGTGCGCGCGCCCCGGCGCCGGCGGTGCGGTCAGCGTCCCTCGCCCTGTCCCGTGCGCGGTTTGACCAGTGGGAACGGCAGGGTTTCGCGGATACTGCGGCCGGTGATGAGCATGACCACACGATCCACACCCACACCCAGACCGCCGGTCGGCGGCATCGCGAATTCCAGTGCCTCGAGGAAGTCCTCGTCCAGTTCCATGGCCTCCGGATCACCGCCCGCGGCCAGCAGCGACTGTTCGGTCAGGCGGCGGCGCTGTTCGATCGGATTGGTCAATTCGCTGTAGGCGGTACCCAGTTCGACACCCCAGGCCACCAGATCCCAGCGTTCGGCCACACCGTCGATGCGGCGATGCGCGCGCGTCAGCGGTGACACCGAGGTCGGGAAGTCGATGTAGAAGGTCGGCTCCTGGGTGCGTTCCTCGACGAGGTGCTCGTACATCTCGAGCACGATCTGCCCGGCGTCCCAGCCCGGCTGATACGGCACCTCGACCTTGTCGCACAGCAACCGCAGCCGATCCACCGGGGTATCGGGAGTGACGGTCTCGCCGACGGCCTCGGAGATGGCGCCGTGCACGGTGCGCACCGGCCAGTCGCCGGAGATGTCGACCTCGGTCAGCGTCCCGTCCGCACCCGGCCGCAGGGCCACGCAGGCGCCGTTGGCCGCGATCGCCGCATTCTGTATGAGCTGCCGGCACGCGTGCATCATGCGCTCGTAATCACTGTGCGCCTCATAGGCTTCCAGAATCGTGAATTCCGGATTGTGGCTGTAGTCCACACCCTCGTTGCGGAACACCCGGCCCAGCTCGAAGACCTTCTCCATCCCGCCCACGCACAGTCGCTTGAGGTACAGCTCCGGTGCGATGCGCAGGTACAGGTCCAGATCGTAGGCATTGATGTGGGTGCGGAAGGGCGCGGCGTTGGCGCC
Source organism: Nocardia sp. AB354 (assembly GCF_049538315.1). Taxonomy (NCBI): domain Bacteria; kingdom Bacillati; phylum Actinomycetota; class Actinomycetes; order Mycobacteriales; family Nocardiaceae; genus Nocardia; species Nocardia sp. AB354. The sequence goes on from NZ_JBMVFU010000003.1 coordinate 3,838, forward strand.
GCCGTGCACCTGCTGCAGCACCGGCGTCTCGACCTCGAGGAAACCCCAGCCGGTCAACGTATCCCGCAGCGACCGCACCACGGCGCTGCGTTTGGCCAGTACCTCGCGCGCCTCGACGTTGATCGTCATATCGACGTAGCGCTGCCGCACCCGCGCCTCGGGGTCGGCGAGTCCGCGCCACTTGTCCGGCAGCGGATGCAGGCATTTGCCGATCATCCGCCAGTCCTGGGCGAGCAGCGACAGCTCGCCCCGGCGGCTCGCGCCGATCTGGCCGCTCACCTCGATCAGATCGCCCAGATCGAAGTACTCGCCGAACGAACTCGAGCGGCGTTGGCCGACCCGGCCTCGGTCGATGAGGATCTGGATATCGCCGGACCAGTCGCGCAGCGTCGCGAAGGTGACGCCGCCGTGGTCGCGGATCCGCAACAGCCGTCCGCATACTCGCACCGTGGTGCCCTTGGGGGAGCGGCGGGCGTCGGCGATCGAATGGGTCGGGGCGTAGGCCACCGGATAGGCGTCGATATCGGCCGATTCGAGCCGGCGCACCTTGTCCATCCGCACCCGCACCTGTTCGGGGCGGCGGGCGGCGGCCTGTTCGAGGGCCGAGGGCGGCGCCTCGGGCGGGTTGCCGTCGGCGTGCAGCCCCGTGATGGTGGCCGGCACCGCGGAATGCAGACCGGTGTGGGCGGAGGCATCCGGCTGCTTGCCGAAGCGCGGCAGGAAGCCCTCGGCCAGCGCGCTGGCGAGCGCGACCCGAGGCAACTGGCGGCGCTCCTCGAAGATGAAGAACCGCGGCACCCACTGCGGCTGATATTTCACATTCGACCGGTACAGCGCCTCGAGTTGCCACCAGCGGCTGAAGAACATCAGCACACTGCGCCACAGCCGCAGCACCGGGCCGGCGCCGATCCGGCTGCCCTCCTCGAAGACCGAGCGGAATACCGCGAAGTTCAGCGAGACCCGGGTGATCCCGTACTGTTCCGAGGTCAGCGCCAGCTGGGAGATCATGAATTCCATGATTCCGTTGGGGCCCTTGGGATCTCGTCGCATCACGTCGAGCGAGACCCCGCTGCGGCCCCAGGGCACCAGCGACAGCATGCCCCACACCCGGCCGTCGCGATCGAGCGCCTCCACCAGCAGGCTGTCGCCGTCGAGCCGGTCGCCGAGCCGGCCCAGCGCCATCGAGAAGCCGCGTTCGGTTTCGGTATCGCGCCAGGAATCGGCGCGGGTGATCATCTGCGCCATCTCGTCCGGCGAGAGTTCGCTGTGGCGGCGGATCCGGACGGTGAAGCCCTGTTTGTGCAGGCGGTTGGCGGCCTGGCGCACCTGCTTCATCTCGGGCCCGGCCAGCGAGAACGAACGGGTGTCGAGAATCGCCTCGTCGCCCAGGCGCAGCGCGGACAGGCCGGCCCGGCGGTAGGCGGTGGCGCCGAGTTCCCCGGCGCCCATCACCGCCGGGGCCCAGCCGTATTCGTCGGCCAGTCGCAGCCAGGCATCGATGGCCTGCGGCCACGCCTCCCGCACACCGATCGGATCACCGGAGGCCAGGCATACGCCGAGTTCGACGCGGAAGGTGATCGCCGCCTTACCGCTGGGCGCGAACACCACGGCCTTGTCGCGGCGAGTCGCGAAGTAGCCCAGCGAATCCTCGACATCGGAGCGGGCGAGCAGGCCGCGCACCGCGGATTCGTCCAGCCCGGTCATCGCGTTGGAGGCGCGCTGTGACCGGAACAGCACCAGCGCGGCGGCCAGCAGGGCGATGGCACCGAACAGGCCGAGCAGCAGATTCACCACATGCGGCGGGTGGCCGTCGAAGTTGTTGTCGGCCACCAGAATTGTCGCGGTGACCCGCGAGATCGCCCACAGCGGGCGCTGCGCACCGCGCGGCAGGCTGCCGGGGAACAGTTCCACCAGCCCCCACCCGAGCAGGCTGCTGATCACCAGCCCGCTGACCAGGACGCCGAGCGCCTTCCACACCGCGCCCCGCCGCACCCGGGTGTAGAACTCCGGCCATGCCGCGATCATCAGGCCGATCACCGCGAGGTGGACGAACAGCGCGGCCAGCGCGTGCGGATCCTGTTCCTCGGCGAAATCCAGTCCGTTGGCGAGCGCGAACAGCGCCATGTACCCGACCAGCAGCCACCAGGCGATGCGTTTACGGGAGGCCGTCGCGCCGGCGAGCAGACCGACGATCACCGCCCACATCAGGTTCGTATCGGGCGCGTCGAAATAGTAGGCGTCGAGGTAGTGCCGCGGGACCGAGGTGATGTAGCGCAGGCCGGGCGAAATACTCCACAGCGCACACAGAGCCGAGAACACGCCGAGCACCAGGCCGGCCAGATGAGGGACTTCGCTCAGCCGACCGTGGGCGCGATGCGGAACCGGTGACGAAGGTGATCTGCGGTCGCGCGAGTGGAGCTGGTCTTGCGTGGAAGTCACCGCACCAGTGTGCGGGCTGGGGCCGCTCGAGGGGAGAAGGCCACCGGGCGAGTCCTGCTCGTGCACGGTCATATTCGATCCTTTCGCCGGACCCCGGTGCCGACCGGGACGGGGGCGGCGTGCGGCCCGCCGAGCGCGGCGGTAAAGATGTAACCCATGTCGGATCCAGTCGATGTGCCGATCGAAGACGAAGTCATTCGACTCGGGCAATTCCTGAAGCTGGCCAATCTCATCGACAGCGGGTCGGAGGCCAAGACCGTGATCGCCGCCGGACTCGTGCGCGTCAACGACGAGGTGGAACTACGGCGGGGCCGCCAGCTCCATGCCGGAGACGTGGTCGCACTCGCCGGCCACCGCGTGCGGGTGGCAGGCGGATAGTTCGGCAGGCGCGGGGCCGGCCGGCCCGGCGGCGATCGGCGACTCATTCCGCGCGGACGACGACCCCGTCGTGATCGCTGTAGAGCATCTCGCCCGGCACGAAGGTGACGCCGCCGAATTCGACCGGCACATCGCGTTCGCCGGATCCGGTCTGCGTGCTCTTGCGCGGGTTGGTCCCCAGCGCCTTGATGCCGATGGGCAGGGTGCGCAGAATCGCCGAATCGCGGACGCCGCCGTTGATCACGACGCCGGACCAGCCGTTGTCGACTCCACGGCCGGCGATCACGTCACCGACGAGGGCGGTGTGGATGCTCGCACCGCCGTCCACGACCAGCACACGTCCGTCACCGGGTTCGCTGAGAGTCTGCTTGACCAACAGATTGTCTTGGAAGCAGCGAATGGTGACGATGCGCCCGCTGAACACCGGATTGCCGCCGAACTGCGTGAATTGCGTATCACAGCTGCGAATCTCGGGGCCGATCTCGTCGGCGAGGTCGGCGGTTGCCACTAGGTTTGCTGAATCGGTCACGAAATAAGCTTGCCATGCGGGCGACGATCGGATCCTGAGACCTTCGCCGCGTGACGCGGGCCCGCCCGGTTCAGCTGTCGAGGGTGCGCTGATACTCCGCGATCTTGGTCGTCAGATGGTGGGTGGTGTGTTTGACCGACAGTTTGACGAACGGCTCGATGGTCTTGCCCAGCACCTTGCCCGCGAGTCCGCCCGGCACCCGGTATTCGACGATGGCGTCCACCGTGCAGTCGCGGTCGCCGCGGGGATGGAACAGGAAGGTCGATTCGATCTCGAATCCGGTCACGGCCTTCACCGAGATCGCGATGTTCTTCTCCCAGCGCACGATCTCCAACCGCGAGGTCAGCGAGGCGGGGCCCAGTTTGATCTCGGTATCGAACGTCGCGCCCAGCCCGGCCACCTGATCGGTGATCGGGCGGAAGGAATGGACCTCGGTGACGAATTCCGGCAGATGGCGATAGTCGTTGACGTAGTCGAACGCGGTCTCGGCCGGCGCGGCGCAATCGGCCACGATCTTCACTGCGGTCATGCGGTAACCGTAACGTGTTCCAGTCCGGCCCGGACCGGATGTAATTGCTATCACTCCAGTTCGGAGGCCTGTCCGGCCCGGGCTCGGACTCAGGCGGTCACCGCCAGCGTCGCTGCCAGGCCGAACACCGCGGCCATCACCACGACCTCGATCAGGGCGCGGCGCAGCGAGGAGTCCGCGGTCATCCGGTGGTCGGTGGCCACCGGAACCCAGCTGCGCCGCCACCACCAGCCGAGGCCGAGCAGCGCGACCGCCATCACCGTCTTCGCCAGCAGGATGCGGCCGTATCCGGTATCGACCAGGGCGGCCGGACCGCCGACCCGGACCAGCCCGTTCACCACGCCGGTCACCGTCACCGCGGCCACCGCGGGCAGCGCCCAGCCGGAATAGCGCGGCAGGATCACCGCCCACTCACCGCGGGTACGCACGACCAGCGCCAGCGCCAGCAGCAGGCCGAACCAGACGGCGGCGGCCAGGGCGTGGACCGCGGCCAGCACCGATCCCAGCGTCTGCTGTGACATATGGCCGGTGATCGGGCGCAGCACCAGCGTCACCGCGGCGAAGACCAGCACCAGATCGGCGGTCGCGCGGTCCGGTCGCCGGAAGGCCAGCGTGCTGTAGCAGGCGACGGCCGCGGTGCCGATCAGCACGGCGATGCCGATCTGGCCCCCGCTGACATGCGTGAGGTAGTCGCCGAAATCGCCGGCGCGCAACCGGGTGAGCGGTACCCCCACCACCTCGGCGGCCTCGGTGGCCAGCAGCACGAATTCCGCCACCGCCCAGAGGCCGCCGAAGACGGCCAGCAGCCGCCACGCGGGCCGCAGCCGGTCGTGCAGGCGCGGCAGCGCGGCCAGGCCGAGAACCGTCGCGCCCAGCCCGTCGGCCAGAGTGCGCACCGGCGCCTCGGCTTGTACCGGATCGGGTGCGGCGAACGCCCATCCGGCGGCGGCACCGAGGAGGGCGGCCGGGACGACCAGCAGCAGTGCGTAACGCAGTGCGGTCGATCTGCTGCCGGCCGTCCCCGGCCTCATGGTTTGCCGCCGCTGCCCGACCGTCGGGAGCGACCGCCGAACAGCGCGAACGCCAGTCCACCACCGAACAGCACGACCGCGGCCACGATGAACACCCACAGCGGCACGCCCCCGGAATCGCCGCCGCCGGAGTTGCCGCTCTTGGCATCGGCCTTGGGCCCCGGTGTGCCGTGGCCGGGCGTGGTCAGCTCGAAACTGCGGGTACCGCTGACCGGATGGCCGTCGGCGGAGGTGACCCGGTACGCCATCGTGTAGGTGCCGGCCGGGCCCAGGTCACCGACCTCGACGGTGACGGTCGGGCCGTCCACCACCGGCTTGCCCTTCGACCACAGATTCCCGTCCGGGCCGACGACGGTCAGCGACGGGAAACTCGGCTGCAGATTCTCGTTGAAGGTGACGCTCACCCGCGCGGGACCGGTCTCGACCTTCGCGCCGTCGGCGGGGTCGGTGGATACCACCGTCGAATGCGCGGCGGCCGGACCGGCGACCGTGATCGTCAGTGCGCCCAGCGCCAGCGCGCCGACCAGGGCGAACACGATGCGGCGCATCATGAGCGCCGGCTCCGGATCAGGCTGCCGAGTCCGAGCGCGGCACCGAGGGCGCCGAGAACCAGTCCGATACCGCCCAGCCAGCGCGCGGTGTTGTCGGACTCGTCGCTGTCGGACTTGTCGGCGGCAGCGCTCGGCATGCTGGCGTGATCGTCGTCGGATCCGGCGGCTCCCAGCGTGATGCTCGGAGCGGGATGCTCGGGTTCGTCACCGCCGGCGGGCATGGGCTCGCTCCAGTTGACGACCTTGCCGTCGCTGTAGGTCTGAGTGGCCGGGAAGTTGATCTTGTCCTGCTTCGGCAGCGGCCCGACCGCGACGGCGAAGCGCTGGAACTGCTCGGGAGTGATGCCGGGAGTGCCCGGGTTGGCGGTCCAGGTGACGGAGGTGAACTGGTTCTTGTCGTTCTTCTCGGTCTTGGCGGTCCAGCCCGGAACGGGTTCGGTGCGAGCCGCGGACAATTGCGGCAGCGCGACGGTCAGTTTGGTGGTGGACGCGGTCGCCGATTCGGTCGGCACGCGGAAGGTGATGACCGCGTAGCCGCCCTGGGCCGCGCCGGGCGCGTCGGCGGTGACGTGCGCGGCCGCGGTGCCGGAGGCGAGCAGGGCGAGACCGGCGGCGGCGCCCGTGGCGACCAGGGCGCGCGACAGTGAGGTGGACATAGTAAAGCTCACGATGGGTGACTTTCTCGGTACTCGGCGAGATGCCGGAGGAATTGCCTGTGGTCGAGGATCGGTTCAGGCGAGTACCGGGGGTGCGCGCGAGCCGAGGGCGCCGGCGCTCCATTGCTGCCGCGCTTGCCGCGCGGAGGTCCGCCACCGGGGTGTGGCGATATCCACCGGCGGTTGCGGCCGGGTGGTGACGGCGCGGACCGATCGGGAGACGGCGGCATACAGCCGTTCCACGGCCACGATCAGCACCGCGCACACCACGGTGGCGAGGGTGTGCGCCAGTGTCATCCAGTTGTTCGGGAAGATCGAGATCAGCCCGGAAAGGCCGCTCCCGCACGATGTTTCACCGGGCCGATGAGCGGGCAGCAGGCTCAGCGCGATATGCGAGACCGCCTGTCCGCCACCGAGTGCCGCCAGGATGCCGATCCGGCCACGCGCACCACCGGTGGGCGGCAGCATCGACGCGAAGGTTCCGGTGGCCGCCGCGCTCAGCAGCAGCAGCGCCAGCGTCGCCGAGCCGGGATAGCCGCCGTCGGCCCATCCGTGCGCGGCCACCGCGAGGACCACCACCGCCATACCGACCAGCCCGCCCCGCAGGCCATCGATGCCCGGCCGCCGGACCGCTCGCCGGTAAGGCGGGGATCCGGTTGTGGGCCGGGCACGATGCGGCATGGCGAGCGGTCGGTCAGTGCACGCCGAGGCGCGCGAGGATATCGGCTTCGACGCCGGCCAGTTCGTGCGAGATGGAGTTGTGCACCGCACGCCGGCGCGGCGCGGGCATCTGCTCGGCGGTGCGCACGGCAGCGGACAGGCTGGCGAGCCGGTCGCGGGTGGCGGCCACGAACTTCTGCGTCTCGCCGCTCTTGTCACCGGAGTTCTCGATACCGGCCAGGGTCGTTTCGACACCGGTGATACGGGCCTGCAGGCGGGCGCCGTGGCCGGTGAAGTTGCCCAGTTCGCCGATGCCGATACCCAGCCGATGGGCGCGGCGGGTGTCGATCTGGCCGCGGATGAAGGTGGCGGCCCGGTAGGCCAGCGGCGCCAGCACCGGCACCAGCACGCGCGCCACGCCCAGATACTTCTTCACCTGGCTCGCCGTGAGCAGTTCGCGGTCGGCTCGTTCGGCGGTCTTGAGGGCGGCCTTCTCCTCCGCCTTCAAGGTCGCGATCTGAGCCTTCGCCACCTCGCGCTGGGTGCGGATCTCGGCGCGCTGGCGTTTGCGTTCGTTGCGGGCGCCGAGTTTGGCCTCCATCGCGGCCTTGTGCTTGAGGGCTTTCGCCTCGGCTTTGCGGTCCGCACGCCGCTTGCGCTTGGTGAACAACCCCATCGAAAGCCCTCCGTCACGAAGTTCCGTCATGCTGATATACCCACATGCCACACGGTTTGCGCCAACTGTAGCGGGATGCGGACCCGAGGGCGCCGCCGCGGCGGACGGTTCGCGGCGATCCGAGCTCCGGACGGCGGGAGTGCCGAGGTAGCGGCCCCGCGTACACCCTGCACGCAGGCGGTTCGCGGGAGTGTCGGAGGTAGGGACCATACTGCTTACCGTGTATTCGGGCAGCGGCGACCGGGACGGTCGCGAGGAGGACGGCGGAGGCGACGAGCGGCGGGCTGCTGCTCGCCGAACCGCCGTAGTGCCCGCCGAAGTGGAACGGGCGCAGCAGGTTTCGGCCGATACGGTGAATATCTCGACCCCCGCCGAGGCCGGTGAACATCCGCCGCGAATCGCCTACGTCGACGCGCGCGCACTGGTCGGCTGCCGGCATCGGTTGCATCTGGACGCCACCCATCCGGAACGGCTGCTCGGGGTGCCCGAGGACGCGGGTGTCAAACAGCGCCGCGACGCCGCCACCGCGCATCGCACCAAGGTCCGCGACACACTCGTCGCCGCCGACCCACAGGCGTGGGTGATCATCGATCCGGATCAGACCGCGAGCGGTCGCGCCGAGGATACGCTGCGCGCGTGTTCGGAAGGGGCGCAGCGCATTTGGGGTGCGCTGCTGCCCCAGGAGTCCGATACCGGTCGTCGCGGCGGCTGCGAGATCCTGCTGCGCGACACCGATCGGGGCGGCTATATCCCGATCATCGTGGTCAACCACAAGGTGACCGATCCGCGCCAGCCCGATCCGGCCGATTTCCACCCCACCACCTCCGATCTATACCACTGGGATCCGCGCCCCGACCGGCACGTCCGCGTCCGCACCCAGCCGCGCGACCAGCAGCGGCTGGCCCACCTCTACCGGATGTTGCAGCGGCACGGGCTGGCCAGTCCCGCCCTGGTCGGCGGGGCGATCGGCTATCACTTCGACCGGATCCTGGTGCACGACCTGGGCCCGGTGCTCGACGAGTACGACCGGCGTTATGCCGACCGCATCGCGGTGGTGCGCGGTGAGCTGCCGACCGTGCCGTCGAAGGTGCCCGAATGCCGGCAGTGCCCGTGGTGGACCCGGGCGCCGATCGTCGAGCGAACGGGAATCACCGAACCTCCCGCGGTGAGCTGTGAGGGCTGGCTGGCGGACCATCGCGACGTCAGCCTCGTCGCACCCGGATCCCGCGCCGAGCTGCTGCGCCGCCACGGCGTGCAAACCATCGACGATCTGGCCGAGTGGACCGCGGACGAACCCGAGGACTGGCAGTACGAGCCGTTCGCCGAGACGGTGGTGACCGCGCGCGCCTGGATCTCGGGCGCGCCGCTGGTCCGCCGCGTGGATCGGGTGCGGGTCACCCGGGCCGACGTCGAGGTCGACGTCGACCTGGAGAGCTATCAGGAATACGGCGCCTATCTGTGGGGCACCCTGCTCGACGGCGTGTATCGCCCCTTCTTCACCTGGGACCCGCTGCCGACCGCCGACGAGGCCCGCTCGTTCGCCGAATTCTGGACCTGGTTGATGGCGGTGCGCGCCGATGCGGCCGCGGCGGGTAAGACGTTCGCCGCCTACTGCTACTCGCGCACCGCCGAGGACAAGTGGCTCTACGAATCGGCGCGCCGCTTCGCCGGACGGCCCGGGGTACCCAGCGCGGACGAGGTCCGCGCCTTCGTCGACAGCCCGCAGTGGGTGGATATGTTCCAGGCGGTGTCGGAGCAGTTCATCTGCCCGAACGGCAAGGGACTCAAGAAGATCGCTCCGGTCGCCGGATTCGGGTGGCGCGATCCCGAGGCCGGCGGCGAGGCGTCGATGAGCTGGTATCGCCTGGCGGTCGGCTACGACGGTGCGCCCGATCTGTCGCAGCGCACCCGGCTGCTGGAATACAACGAGGACGATGTGCGCGCGACCCAGGTGCTGCGCGAATGGATGGCGCCCGCGCAGCCCCGCGCGCACAGCGCCGATGCCGAGGTTCCCGCGATGACCGACTTTCGCGAGCCACCCGCGGTCCGTCGTAATATCTGCACGTGACCGATCACGTCGAACAACTGGAGTTTCAGGCCGAGACCCATCAGCTTCTGGAACTGATGATCCACTCGGTCTACTCGAACAAGGACACGTTCCTGCGGGAATTGATCTCGAACGCCTCCGACGCGCTGGACAAGCTCCGGCTCGAGTCGTTCCGGGACAAGGATCTCGAGGTCGACACCTCGGATCTGCATATCGAACTGGAGGTCGACAAGGACGCCCGGGTGCTGACCGTCCGCGACAACGGCATCGGAATGTCGCGCGCCGAGGTGGTCGACCTCATCGGAACCCTGGCCAAGTCCGGCACCGCCGAACTACGTCGTCAGCTGCTGGAAATGAACCGAGCCGACGCCGATTCTCCGGGTCGCTCCGCGAGCTCCGCTCCCGCGGACCTCATCGGCCAGTTCGGTATCGGCTTCTACTCGACGTTCATGGTGGCCGACAAGGTCACGCTGACGACCCGCCGCGCGGGTGAGTCCGAGGGCACCCGCTGGGAGTCCGCGGCCGGCAGCTCTACCTACACCATCGAAACCCTCGACGAGGCGCCTCAGGGCACCGCGGTCTCGCTGCACCTGAAGTCCGCGGACGAGGACGATCACCTCTTCGATTACACGCAGGAGTGGAAGCTCCGCGAGATCGTCAAGAAGTACTCGGACTTCATCTCCTGGCCCATTCGGATGCAGGTGGAACGCACCGTCACCGAGGGCGAGGGCGAGGAGAAGACCGAGAAGACCATCCTCGAGGAGCAGACGCTCAATTCCCAGAAGGCGCTGTGGACGCGCCCGCGCAGCGACGTCTCCGACGAGGAGTACAAGGAGTTCTACAAGCACGTCTCGCACGCCTGGGACGACCCGCTGGAGATCATTCCGCTCAAGGCCGAGGGCACGTTCGAATATCAGGCGCTGCTGTTCATCCCGTCGCACGCGCCGTTCGATCTGTTCATGCGCGAGCACAAGCGCGGGGTGCAGTTGTACGTGCGCCGCGTATTCATCATGGACAACTGCGAAGAGCTGATGCCGGAGTATCTGCGCTTCGTCAAGGGCGTGGTGGATGCGCAGGATCTCTCGCTCAACGTCTCGCGCGAGATTCTGCAGCAGGACCGGCAGATCCAGATGATCCGCAAGCGCCTGGTGCGCAAGGTGCTGTCGACGATCAAGGACATGCAGGGCGCCGAGTCGGCCGAATCCGGCGACGGCGATGCCACCGCGGAAGAGTCGAAGTACCGGACCTTCTGGAATGAATTCGGCCGAGTTCTCAAGGAGGGCCTGCTCTCCGACTTCGACAACCGCGAAACCATCCTGCAGGTCTCGTCTTTCGCCTCGACGCACTCGGATTCCGAGCCCACCACGCTCGCGCAGTACGTGGAACGCATGGCCGAAGGCCAGGACAAGATCTACTACATGACCGGCGAATCCCGGCAGCAGATCGAGAATTCGCCGCATATGGAGGCGTTCGAGGCCAAGGGCCTCGAGGTGCTGATCCTCACCGATCCGGTCGACGAGATGTGGGTCGGCTCGGTGCCGGACTTCGACGGCAAGCCGTTCCAGTCGATCGCCAAGGGCGAGGTCGATCTGGAGACCGAGGAGGAGAAGAAGGCCTCCGAGCAGCTGCGTGAGCAGCAGGAGAAGGATTTCGGCGATGTCCTGAAGTGGCTGCAGGAGACGCTGAGCGACAGCGTCAAGGAGGTCCGCCTGTCCTCCCGCCTGACCACCTCCCCGGCCTGTGTCGTCGGCGACGTCTTCGACTTCACCCCGCAGCTGGAGCGCATGTACCGGGCGTCCGGCCAGGCCCTGCCGGAATCCAAGCGAATTCTGGAACTCAATCCGGAGCACCCGCTGGTCACCGGACTGCGCGATGCGTACTCCGCGAACAAGGACGCCGCCGAGGAGTCCGGAGAATTGGCCGCTACCGCCGAATTGCTCTACGGCACAGCGATTCTCGCCGAAGGCGGCGAATTGAAGGATCCGGCCCACTTCGCGCAACTGCTGGCTGACCGGCTCACGAAGACCGTCTGACCGCACCTCCGGAAACACGATAAGGCTCGCACGGAAGTCCGTGCGAGCCTTATCCTTTCGGCGCCGCGCGCCGAAGGCCGTGTCCTCAGTCGAAGGTGCAGCCGGCGACCGGCTTGTCGTTCAGCCGATCGACCAGATACGAGATGGCGTTGTCGGTTCCGAACCCGTCGATGATTTCGGGTCCGAAGTGATTGGGCAGCGCCGCACCGGGCAGGATCGGCGGCAGAGTGTCGGTGCGGAACGTGACGGTCGCGCCGTGGCCGCACCAGTCGCCGGCCAGCCGCCGGGCTTGGTCGTAGGGGACGGTGTCGTCGTTGATGCCGCTGGTGATCAGGACGGGCGCGCTCGGCGTGAGCGTGCCGATGCGCTGCCGATCCAGAATGTCGATGGCTGCCGGTACCTCGCGCAGGTTGTCCAGGATCGACCGGTGATCGGCCGTGAAATCACTGCCGTGCAGGAACGGGTGCTTCAGGATCACATCGCCGATGCACTCGTTCTGCAGATCCGCGAGCAGTTCCTGGGCCTGCGGCGTGACCCGCTTGTCCAGTTCGGGCTTCAGGTCCGGATAACGAGCCAGGAATCCGTTGAGGGCGTATCCGACCACGCCGCCGATCAGGTTGCCGTCGATCTTCTGCAGGACCGCCGACAGATCGGCCACCGGCGCGCCCGCCCAGACGCCCTTCAGGTCCAGTTCGGGGGCGTAACTCGGCTGTAGTTCCGCCGCGGCCGCGGTCGCGCCGCCGCCCTGGGAATAGCCCCAGAAGGCCAGCGGTGTGCGCGGGCCGGTGCCGGAGAGCGCATTCGCGGCGCGCGCGGCATCGAGGACGGCGTGCGCCTCCTCGACGCGGTTGACGTAGGTGTGGACGCCGGGGGTGCCGAGCCCGATGTAGTCGGTCACGAAGACCCGGGCGCCGAGCGAATTCCAGGCCATGGCCGAGACGGCCTCCTGATTCGCGGAGACGCTCGGCGGCGTGATGTCGGCGTAGAGGCCGGTGGAGAAGGCCTCCGATGGCGCGCACTGGTCGCCTTGACCGGAGGTGCCGGGCGCGATGACGACGGTCGGCCGCGGCCCGGTGCCCTGCCACGGGCGAGTCGCGTCGATGTAGGTTCCGCTGACCGCGACCGGCTCACCGTCCTGGGTCTGCGAGGTGTACATGACCTTCTGCGCGCTCACCGGCCATGGCCCGAGTCCCGGCGGTGCGATGAACACCGGCATCGGCTCGGTCTTGATCACCGATCCCGGCGCGGTCGCGAATTGCGCAGGGGGAGTGTAGAACTTGCTCACCGGGGTGGCGGTGGCGGTACCGGCGGCCACGCCACCGAGCGTCGCCCCCGCACACGCCGCGGCCCCGAGCGCCACGATCCGACGGATGCCCCCGCGGCGCCGTCTCGGCGATCCACTCGCCCTCGAGTCCTGTGCACTGCGATCCAACTTCATCGTTACGACCTGGCCTTATGAACTTACTTCCCAGTAGAATAGGCTTTAACATAGCCGTATTTCCCGCTGGGGAGAAATTCATCGTCAGCCGCCCCGAAACCGCGCCGCAAAAATTGTGGCCGTTCACAACCGTCGACCCGCCGGCCCCGAGCGCAGCCCACGGCCCGCGCAGCCGTTCGTCCACGAAATCGAAAGGCCGACACGGAATTCCGTGTCGGCCTCGAGCGCAATCGCGAGCCGGCGTCAGCGCGGCGCCATGCGCAGCGCACCGTCCATGCGGAAGGTCTCGCCGTTCAGGTAGTCGTGCTCGGTGATGTACTGCGCGAGCTGCGCGTACTCGTCCGGGCGGCCCAGGCGCGAGGGGAACGGCACACCGGCCTCGAGGCCCTTGCGGTACTCCTCGGTGACGCCGGCCAGCATCGGGGTGTCGATGATGCCGGGGGCGATGGTGTTGACGCGGATGCCGAACTGGGCCAGGTCGCGCGCGGCGGGAACGGTCATGCCGGCGACGCCACCCTTGGAGGCGGAGTAGGCGATCTGGCCGATCTGGCCCTCGAACGCCGCCACCGACGCGGTGTTGATCACGACGCCGCGCTGGCCGTACTCGTCGACCGGCTCGGTCTTGGAGATGGCATCGGCGGCCAGGCGCATCACATTGAAGGTGCCCAGCAGATTCACGGTGATCACGGTCCGGAACAGCTCCAGATCGTGCGGGCCGTTCTTGGACAGGATGCGTCCCGCCCAGCCCACACCGGCGCAGTTGACCACGATGCGCGGCGGCACACCGGATTCGACGACCTTCGCCACCGCGGCGGCGACCTCGTCGTTGCTGGTCACGTCGGTCGGGATCAGGGTGACACCGGCGGGGACGCTGTCGCCGGCCCGTTCGATCGACTGAGCCAGATCGAGACCGAATACGGTCGCACCCTGGTCGGCGAAGCGTTTTGCGGTCGCGGCGCCCAGACCGGACGCAGCTCCGGTGATGATCGCGGCGGAGCCCGAAATCTCCACGGTGTTTGGTCCTCTCGTTAGTGACGGCCCTATGGGTACTGGCCTTCCGTCAACAGCACCATATCGGGCGTGGGTGCGGTCACAGCCGGGGGTGCGCCGCGTGGGAAGCCGGCACCGCGCAGAATGGAAGACAACCAGCTAGTTTCGTTTGCGAACCGGTATGCGATCGATCGATGGAGTAACCACATGACCGCCTCGGCCCCCGCGGACCGCCGGCTCCCTCGGGGCCGGCACGGAATCCCGCGGGAAACGGTCGTCCAGGACCAGCGCGACCGAATCCTCGCGGCGATGGCGGATGCGATGGCCGCGCACGGCTATGTGGGCACGTCGGTCGCGGCGGTGCTCAAGCGAGCGGGTGTGTCGCGGGAGACCTTCTACGAGCAGTTCCGCTCGAAAGAGGATTGTTTCGAGGCGGCCTACGAGCGAGCGGTGGAACTGCTGATCGCGCGCATGCGGGACGCGCCGCCGGTGCCGGAACGGTCCGCCGGGACCGGCACCGGCGGCGGCGATTCCGCACGAAATCCCGCGCGCCGGCCCGATGCCCCGGCCGGCCCGCCGATCGGCGCCTTGCTCGACGCCTACCTCGACGGTCTGGCCTCCGAACCGGCCTACGCGCGCCTGTTCCTCGTCGAGGTCTACGCCGCGGGGCCCAAGGCGATCGCGCGGCGCGCGGAACTGCAGGAATCGTTCGTCTCGCTCGTCGCGGACATTCTCGACGCCCGCACCGATCAGCAGCGCTTCGCGTGCCGCACCATGGTGGCCGCCCTCAGCGCCATGGTGACAGCCCACGTCGCGGCCGATGATCTGGACGGGCTGCGCGAGTTGCGCGAGCCCATGCTCGAGTTGGTCCGCCGCAGCGGCGATCTGTTCGGCGGTGTGCCCGCCGACCCCGGCGCCCTCGATCGCACCGATCCGCGGGAGCATTTCGATCCCTGGTGACCACCGCGGGACGCCGACTCAGTCGAGGCAGAATTCGTTGCCCTCCGGATCGGCCATCACGATATGCCCGTTGCCCAGCGGGGGAGCGGGTTCGTGGCGCTGCAGCCTGGTCGCGCCGCGGGATACGAGCCGCTCGGCCTCGGCCTCCAAGGCCGCCATCCGTTCGTCGCCGCTGAGTCCCGGGGCCGCCCGCACATCCAGGTGTACGCGGTTCTTGGCCTGTTTGCCCTCGGGCACCCGCTGGAAGAACAGCCGCGGACCGGCGCCCTCGGGGTCGATCAGCGCCGAAGCGTCGTTGCGCCGTTCGGGCGGCACATTCATGGCCGCCAGCGCCTCGTCCCAGGTCCGGAATCCGGGTGGTGGATCCTGCAGCCGGTAGCCGAGGGCGTCGGCCCAGAACTCCGCCAATGTCGCGGGATCGCCGCAGTCGAAGGTGATCTGGACATCGCGGGCCATCAGCTCGCCTCCTGTCGGTTCCGGTGCAGGTAGAGGTCGCGCAGCAGGCAGACCTCCGCCAGATGGTGGATCAGTTCGCGATGGATGTGCAAAACCAGTGCCGAGAGCGGGAGTTCGGCATAGGGCCCCTCGGCCGCACCGCACGGACGGTCGAGGCCGTCTTCGTCCAGCGATTCGATGCCGCCCAGCCAGGTGGAATATTCCGAATCGAGTTGGGCCAGTGCGTCTTTCGCGGTCTCGGCGTACTCGAACGCATAGTAGTCGGTGGCCGCGCGCCCGAAGTGCGCGGCGTTGCGCACGGCGAGTACTCCGACGATCACATGGCCGAGCCGCCACGCGATCGTCGTGAACGGCGCGGGCTCCGGCGGCGGGAAGGCGAAGTCGATGGTCATCGCACCGGAACCACCCTGGATCGGTGCGCTGCCGGCGCCGCGCGGGTGCAGGTTCCAGCAGCCGGGCACGGGCTCCCAGAAATACTCGTCGTCGGTGAGCCCGTCGAGCCGGGGCCGGAGTTGGTTGGTCCAGTGCCAGTCGATCTGCTCGCGCAGCAGTTTGTTCCAGTCGGTCATGGACACAGCTTCGCGCGAATAGCGGACAGATACCTTCCGGAATTTGTGCCACCATGAGCACATGACCGTCGAGGCGACTACCGAACGGGTGCTGCGGCTGCTGGCCCTGCTGCAACGGCGGCCGTCGTGGACGGCCACCGAACTGGCCGCCGAGCTGGGCGTCACCGATCGTTCGGTGCGCCGCGACGTCGAGCGTCTGCGCGCGATCGGTTATCCCGTCCAGGCCACGGCCGGTGTCGGCGGGGGATACCAACTCGGTGCGGGTAAGCGGCTGCCGCCGCTGCTGCTCGACGACGAGGAGGCCATCGCCACCGCGGTATCGCTGCGCCTGGCCACCGGAGGAACCGTCGCGGGCGCGGGCGAGGCGGCGCTGCGGGCGCTGACGAAGCTCGATCAGGTAATGCCGCCCCGATTGCGGGCCGAGGTGCGCGCGGTCCACGACGCGACCGAGACCATGGCAGGTCCGGGAATCGAGATCGACGCCGAGTTGCTGATGACCCTCGCCCGGGCCTGCCGGGACGCCGTCCGGGTCCGCTTCCACTACGCCGGCCGCACCGGGGCCGCCGGTGAACGCACCGTGGAACCGGTCCGCATGGTCACCACCGGCCGGCGCTGGTATCTCATGGCCCGCGATGTGGACCGCGACGACTGGCGCACCTTCCGCCTCGACCGCATGCGAGAGGTGCAGGCCACGACCTGGCGTTTCCGTCCCCGCGACCATCCGGACCCGGTCGGCTACGTCCAGCGATCGGTGGCCGAGGCGCCGTACCGCCACCTCGCCCGAATCCGTGTGCACGCCGACTCCGCCCGGGTGCGCGACCTGATTCCGCCCCAGGTCGGCCGCGTCGAAGACGATCGCGACGGCTGGTCGGTATTGACGGTGGCCGGCGACGACCTCGACTGGCTCGCGGTCCGCATCGTGCGCCTGGGTTTCGAGGTCGACGTCGTCGAGCCGCCGGAACTGCGCGAGGCCGCGGCCCGTCTGGCCCGCGATCTGTCGGCGATAGCCGAACCGGGCCGGGCCGCCGGCCGCTCAGTGCCCGTGCAGTGAATGCGGTTCCGCCGGCTCCTCCTCGGGCCGATCCGGGCGCCCGAGCAGGCCCCACACCGCACCGCCGAGCAGCGGCACGACGGCCGCGAGCGAGTATTCGCCGAGTTTGCCCAGGTCCGGCGCCACCGCGCCGAGCAGGGTGGCGGCACCGATGTAGAGGAACAGCAGGCCGGACGCGACCGCGACCGCCCGTTCCGGAATGTGCTTGCCCACCGTGATGCCGATCGCGATGGCGAGACCGCCGGCCGCGACCATGCCCGCGACCGAACCCGCCCAGACGGCCACCCAGTTGTGATTGGACGCCAGCGCGATGGTGGCGAACATGGTCCGATCGCCGAGTTCGGCGAGCAGGAACGACGAGATCACGATGAGGAAGGCGCGGCCGGCGGAGGTGGGGCCGGTGGGTACGGGTTCGTCGGGATCGGGCTCCTCGTGCCGGGACGCCCATAGCGTCCACACACCGACCGCCAGCAGGATGATGCCGGTGCAGAGTGCGATCAACTCGGTGGGCAGGGCAGCTCCGAGGAAATGTCCTACGCCGACGGCGATCACATTCACCAGCACGCTCGCGACGGTGATACCGCCCAGGACGATCCACCAGCGGTAACGCAGAGCGAAGGTCAAGGCCATCAGCTGCGATTTGTCGCCGAGTTCGGCGACGAAGAGCACGCCGAAGCTCAGTAGTATCGCGGCGATCATTATCGGCTCCCAGGTCTCCGGCGTATCGGCCGAAGACGGGCGCCCTCAGCCGACCACGCCGCATGAACGGTGTGTCGTCGGCCGAAGGTCTCGTCCACCGGAAAACCGGTTCGCATGGCCGGATCCGTCCAGCGGATCAGTATGTCGACCATGCGATTGCGGGCTACTCCCCTTCGCTGTATCTCAGCCTACCCTTACCCCTAGCCGACTGCCAACTCCCTGTTGCCGAAATCGCAATGCGCGCAATAAGTTTGGCGATGCGGCCGAAAAGTTTCGGGTACCCGTCGAAGGGGTTTCGCCGGGGCTGGGCACCTCGTTCGGACCGCCGTGTCGCGGGTGGGAAGGGGCGTCGTGGACCTCAGGCGGCGAGCAGCATGGCCAGCACCGCGGTATCGGGATCCGAGATCGGATCCACGCCCACGCGGCTGACCATGGAGGTGACGGTGCCGTCGAGTTCGGCCTCCACCCACGCCGCCCGGTGCGCCAGCCCCAGATGCGGAACGCCCGGCAGCAGAACGCATCCCGACGCGGCGCCGACACATTCGGGTAGCGACGGATTCGTCTCGGAGGGCGGATGCAACATCATCAGCGCGGGCGGCACATGATCGGCGAAGCGCCCCGGCTCGATCGCTTCCTCGCCCAATACCGGCCCCTCGGCCACCACCAGTCCGACGGTGCCCGGATGCGGGTCGTCGGGCAGTTCTTCGCGCGCCCCGAAGACCGTCGTGGTGGTCAGCAGGCCGGGCAGGCTCGCCACTCGCACCGCGAGCGCCAGCAGTTGCGCCCATTCCTTGGTCGTGTCGGGCCAGCGCCCGGAGATCACGAAGCCACGCAGCAGGCCGCGGGCCTGGAACGGCGTGACCCCGACCGGATTGTTCGTACGCATCGGATGCCTCCCGAACTGTCAACGGGGGCGGCTCCGCGGTGAGCGAGCCCGTCCTCGGCCTATCGTGCGATAGGAGTACCCGAGAATGACTCGAACAATGTCTGGCACACAAGTACCAGAGAGTGCTAAATCGCAGGTAACACGGTCGAAACACGGCCCCCAACGCAACTCAGGCCATACCGGAACGGTATGGCCTGAGTACGCGGAGAGGCGGATCGGCTCAGCCGAAGATGAGGCCCTTGCCCTGAGCGACGGCCTTGGCGAAGCGCTCCTGCACGTCGGCCCAGTTGACGACGTTCCAGAACGCCTTCACGTAGTCGGCCTTGACGTTCTTGTACTGCAGGTAGAAGGCGTGCTCCCACATGTCGACCTGCAGCAGCGGAATGATGCCAAGCGGCACGTTGGCCTGCTGGTCGTACAGCTGGAAGGTCAGCAGCTTCTGGCCGAGGGTGTCGTAACCCAGCACGGCCCAGCCCGAACCCTGCAGGCCGTTGGCGGCAGCGGTGAACTGCGCGCGGAACTTGTCGAACGATCCGAACTGGTCGTCGATCGCGGCGGCCAGGTCCCCGACCGGCTTGTCGCCGCCGTTGGGGGACAGGTTCTTCCACCAGATCGAGTGGTTCACGTGACCACCGAGGTGGAAGGCCAGGTTCTTCTCGTGCAGGAAGATCGCGCCGTGGTCCTCGGCCTCGCGCGCGGCTTCCAGCTTCTCGAGCGCGGTGTTGACGCCGGCGACGTATGCGGCGTGATGCTTCGAGTGGTGAATCTCGTTGATCTGCCCGGAGATGTGAGGCTCCAAGGCGCCGTAGTCGTAATCCAGATCTGGCAGCGTGTACTCAGCCACGATGTCCCTTCCTCATGATGTCGGCGCGTGTACCCGGTCTTGTCGAGCACACCAACCTTCATTCGTACACCCGCTCGATGCAACCGGGTCCGGTCCACCCTAGATTCCCACGGCCCGAAATCGACTGCGCGGCCAGGATCGAGGGCGCATGCCCGAGATATGCCCCGGCTCGGAGATTTATTCACGCTGAACGCATGTCGGCGCACATTTCACGTGGATCCCGATACCGGGTTCCGCCACTTCGGCGGCGCGATCCGTGCCTACATCGGCGGTGCGACGTCGGGCAGCATGGTGCGCGGATCGCACGAGTCGTGCGCCTCCCACCAGCGCCGCGCGCCGGCCGCGAATTCGTCGAGACCGACCAGAGTTCCGTCGGCGGTCTCGATGGTGACGTCCTCGAACCAGACCCGCACATCCAGTTCGCGGGGATCGGTGCCCTCCTGCTGGGAGAACTCGAGGACGTGGGCAGGGGTCCGATCGCTGATCTCGGTGTCGAAGCTCAGCAGCTCGCGCCACAGCGCCCAGCCGCTGTCGTCGACGTCGATGAAATCCCAGCCGTGCAGGGCGCCGCCGCCGAATCCGGCGATGGCGTCCCCGAGGGTGTCGAGGGTGAGGGGGAAGATATGCGGTTCCAGATCGTCCCAGCGCTGCTGGCGCAGGGATGCCGCGACCCGGCTGACCCCGGACAGTGTGAGCGACACCCGGCTGTCGGCGGGCTGTCCGTCACCGGGGAGGGTGAGCACCTCCAGTTCGATTCGAAGTCGTGCGTCCGCGGCGTCGACCACGAGTCCGAGACAGGTCGCCTCGGCGAGTGCGGTGTTGAGCCCGGCCGTATCCAATCCGTCGAGTAACGCCCTGCTCGCGTCCATAGCGTCAGGCTACCGATTCCCCGCCGTCGAGCTCGGTATTTCGGTTTCTCGCTAGTGTTGTCGGTTTTTGCCGGAGAGAGGGAACCGATCGGTCAGACGGCCCGTCCAAGTAAGTGTCGGGTTCTCGTAGCGGCCGGTCATACGCCGTTGACCAGCGCAGAGGCCCGCAGGCGGCGGCGGGGGCCGCTCCGGGACGAGGAGGGGAGTCCCGGAGCGGCCCCCGTTCCGTTTTCCCGAATCGGATGATGCGAACCGACCGGTCTCGCAAGTCGCAACCTGTGGATGAGGTTGTGGATTATGTGGATAACTGGGGGTGAGATATACACAGGTCGGTTTGCCCGGGGTGTGCGGCACGGTATCGACGGCCGGAACAAACCTGGAGTTCACCCGGGCGATCGACTGCCGGGTCTCCCCGCCGATCCGGGGGACATGGCAGGATCGTCCATTGTGACGAGCTCCGAAATCCCCTCGGTGCCGGTCCAGGATCTGCCTGCCGAATTCGACGCCGCACCGTCGGCGGGTGCCGGATCCGGTGCCGGCGCCCCGTCCGCGATCCTGCTCGATGTCCGCGAAGCCGACGAATGGCAGCTCGGCCACGCGCCGGCCGCGCTGCACATCCCGATGGTCGACGTGCCCGCACGCCTGGACGAACTGGACTACGACGCCGAGATCTACGTGGTCTGCCGGCAGGGCGGGCGCTCGATCGAGGTCGCCGAATATCTGGCGTACGTGGGATTCGAGGTCTACCAGGTCGTCGGCGGCATGGTCGCCTGGCAGCAGGCCGGACGCCCACTGAGCACCCCGGGCGATCACGAGGCGAAAATCTACTGACGAGCCGTCGAACACCACGAGCGCAACCGCACACCCGATGATGAAGGTCGACTGGATGGAAGGGGGAGCAGCCCGGTGAGTACGGTCGTGCAACCCTGCGCCCGGTGCGGCGCCCGCTGGGCGGTGCACGGCACCCCGATGCACTGGTGCCCGCGCTGTCGCGGTGTGCTGCTGTCGCCGGCACCCGTCGACGCGCCGCCGGAACGGCGTAACTACCGCTGGGTGGCCCGCCCGCCGGGGCGCGGCCCGCGGGGCGAACCTCCGCGTCCGGCGCCCGCGGTCGATCCCGCCACCCCGCGCTACACCGAGATTCCGCGCTGGGGACTGCGGGATCGGCCGCCGCACGTCGCCGTCACGCCGCAGAACCGGGTCCAGGCCGTCCTGCACTGGCTGACCGACCGGGTGGCCGGTCTGCTGCTCGCCACCGTCATCCTGTTCGGACTGTCGGCGGTCGCCGAATTCGGCCGCTATCTGATTCTGCTGCGCAACCGCACCCGGCTGATCCAGCCGCTGCTGCTGTTCTTCTCCGACCTCGCCGTCTACGCGACCTCGGTCGCCGCGCTGATCTGCGCGCTGGTCACCGCGGTGGGCCTGATCGGCTGGCTGGTCCGCGCGCGCCGCAGCGCCTATGCCGACAACGGCCGCCGCGATCCCCGCTCCCTGCGGGCGCTGCTGTGCGGCGGGATCGTTCCGGTGGTCAATCTGGTCTGGCCCGGCGTTTTCCTCACCGAACTGGTGCGTCAGCTGGGTGGCGATCCGCGCACGCTGCGCGCGGTGCGGATCTGGTGGTGTGTCTGGGTTCTCAACGGTGTGATGGTGATCGCGTCGCTGTTCTGGCGCACGGCCGATACGCTGCAGGGCCAAGCCGACGGTGTGATCTTCACGGTCTACACCGATCTGGTCGCGGTCGCGGCGGCGGTGCTGTCGCTGTGGGTGCTGCGGATGTGCGAGGGTCGTGATCTGCGCGGCCGGATCCGGATGCCCAAGCGCTGGTTGCCCGCGACCGGTCCGGCGGTGCCGGTGATCGAGCCCGTCCATCCGGTCGCCGCGGTGGAAGCCGACAACCGGTCGGCCGGCGACCATGTAGCACTGGACACCGAAGCCGAGCACACCGAAGCGGAGCGCGTCGAACAAGAGGAGGTCATGGCCAAGTGAGCCAGGGCAATCGCGCACCGTTCGTGGTCGCGCACCGAGGTGCGTCGGGGACCCGTCCCGAACACACCCTCGCCGCCTACGAGCTGGCATTGGAGGAGGGCGCCGACGGTGTCGAATGCGATGTCCGGCTGACCCGTGACGGTCACCTGGTCTGTGTGCACGACCGGACCGTGGACCGTACCTCGTCCGGCACCGGCCTGGTCAGCGAGATGACCCTCGACGAGCTGCGCGAACTGGACTTCGGCGGTGACGGCAGTCCCGCACCCGTGCTGACGCTGACCGAGCTGATCACGCTGGTACTGGACTGGCGCAGCCGGCCGACCAAACTGTTCATCGAGACCAAGCATCCGGTCCGCTACGGCGCGCTGGTGGAGAACAAGGTGCTGGCCGAATTGCAGCGCTTCGGCATCGCCACACCGGCCTCGGCCGACCATTCCCGAGCGGTCGTGATGTCGTTCGCCGCCACCGCGGTATGGCGCATCCGCCGCGCCGCGCCGCTGCTGCCGACCGTGCTGCTCGGTGAATCCTCGCGGTATCTGGGCGGCAGCGCCGCCACGACGGTCGGCGCCACCGCGGTCGGCCCGTCGGTGAAAACCCTGCGCGAACATCCCGAACTCGTCGACAAGGCCGCGGCGGCCGGGCGCGCCACCTACTGCTGGACCGTCGACGATCCCCAGGACGTCGAATTGTGCGCGGAGCTGGGCGTCAGCTGGGTCGCGACCAACCATCCCGGCCGGACCAAAACCGTCCTGGACGGTATCTGATCCACCAGGCCGGCCCCGGCGGCCGACTCGATGCGTCCCGCGGCGCGGATTCGGCGCCCCTGCGCGGCGGATTCGGTGCGCCCCTGCGCGGCTGTGGCCGCGGGAACCTGTAGGTTCTGCGTTCGTGGGTAAGAGCAAGCGCAACAGTCCCAAGCCCGACAGTAATCGGGCTCAGCGCCTCGCCGAACGTCGTGCGGCGCAACAGCAGGCCGCCTCGGCCGTCACGCGTCCCTTCGCCGGGCTGGCCGCCGAATGCGACATGGTCGCACTCCGCGAGTTCGTTCCGTCGGCGACCGCGACCCTGAAACTGGCCGCCGGCGTCTCCGCCGAGCGTCCGGTGACCCTGGCCACCGTGCTGCCCGGCGCCGTCGCCGCCCTGGTCCGTGCCGGTGACGAGCCGACCGGTTTCGTCGGGGCGCAGGTGCAGTTCCAGTCGGAGAATCCGGCCGCCGACCTGGCCGCCGCGATTCTGTGGACGCAGGCCGCCGAACCCGGCGCATCGCTCACCGCGGCAAGTGAGGCCGTCCAGGACGCGGTGCCCCCGCTGACCGAGGTGATCGACCCCAAGGCGCCTCTGGATCTGACCGTCCACCAGAACTTCCAGTGGTGGGTCCCGGAGGGCGTCACGCCGGATCCGCAGGTCGCCGCGACGATCGACCAGGCCGATCAGGCGATCATGCCGTCGGATCGGCTCGCTCTCGGCGCCGAATCCGTGGGCGCGGCGTGGTGGGTCGACGCGGGGGAGAAGGCGCATCTGCGCTGGGTCCGGCCCGAGGACGAGGATGACCTGATGCTGGCCCTCGCGCGCGTGCACGCCGCGGGCGGACTGCACCTGGGCGAGGGTTCCCGATTCGCGGGCTCGTTCCGCACGCACGGCCTGCTGGTGCCGGTCTTCGATCTGGATCGCGAACGCCACCCGAGTGAATGGCTCACCCCCGCAAACGAATTCGGCGCTCGTTTGGCCGAAGCGCTGGCCACCGACGCCCCGATGAGTTCCGACGAGCGGCGCTCGCGCGACGGACTGCGCTCGCGCCAGGTCACCCTGCGCTAGCGAAACCCGCTGCGGGACAAGCGTTTCGCATTGGCTTCAGACGACGAACTCGGCCCGCCGGACGGCAGGCCGAGTTCGTTCTTCACGTTTCGTCTCGCGTCAGATGTTTCCGCCGGCCGCCGAGGGCGCCCCCGAGGCATCGCTCGGACCGCTCATCTCGCGGGAGACGAAATACTCGAGATCGAACAGATTCGACCCGGCCCGATCCGCGACGGTGAGCAGCGTGGTCATCCGCGCCACCTCTTCGACCTGTTCCTTCAGGAACCACTGCATGAACTGCTCGCCCAGGTAATCGCCCTCTTCGCGGGCGGTACTGGCCAACTGGATGATCTGCTCGGTGACGGTCTTCTCCTGCTGCAGCGCCAATTGGATCGGCTCGCGCGCATTCTCGAATTGCGAGCGCGCGCCATCGACTCCGGAGAGTTCGACGCTCATATCCCGATCGAGGAAATACTGCACGATCATCATCGCGTGATTGCGTTCCTCGATGGCCTGGGCATAGAAGTGCTTCGCCAGAACCGGCAGGTCGGCGTTGTCGAACCACACCGCGATCGCAATGTACTGGTGCTCGGCATTGAATTCATGCCTGATCTGATCGTGGAGCAGGGCGTGAAATTTGCTGTGCGAGGAATCGGGGTGGCTGGACATGGGCCCGACATTAGTGCTGGTCAACTTCGGCTGTCATCCAAGTACACCCTTAATGAGGCAAGTGTTGCCTTAGTTATCGCAGTCGCACCCTTGCGACGGGCTGCATTCGGTGAATTCGTCGACTGCCTGCGATTTCGAGCCTCGCCCGCATTTCATCGCCGCGCGCTTCCCGCGGGTTTCGGCGCGGAGGCATCGGGCGCGCGTGTGGCCGGAATCTCGCGCGCCACGAACTCCTCGATGTCGAACAGATTGCCGGCCGCGCGCTCGCAGACCGCCACCAGGGTGGTGAGCCGCGCCACCTCCTCGAGCTGGTCTTCGAGAAACCAGCGGATGAACTGTTCGCCGAGATAATCGCCCGCATCCCGGGCGGTCCGGGTCAGTGTGGTGATGAGATCGGTCAGCTCCCGTTCGCGAGCCAGCAGGAATTCCACGGTGGCCGAGGGTGATTCGAATTCCGAACACACCTCGTCGGTACCCGTGACCGTGACGGCGACATCCCGGTCGAGCAGATACTGCACCATCCGCAAGGCATGGGCGCGTTTGTCCTCCGCGCCTGCATAGCAAATATGCGCCAGCTGCGGCAGTCGCTGCGCGTCGAAATAGACGGCGGCGGCGAGATATTGCTGCGAGGCGGTGAATTCGTGCCGTATCTGCGCGCGCAGGAGTTCGGGGAAGGGGCCGGTACCGGGCATGCCCCCGACGCTACCGGGTGAGTAGATCGTCCGGGATCGCCTGGTCGTGTGCCAGCGCGTCGAAGAAGCGGCTCGCCCGATCCTTGTCCCACAACAGCACATTGCCCGAGCCGGACTCGTCGGTGAAACCGCCGATCGGCACCGTGGTGGCAATCGTCTTACCGTGCAGCGCCCAGCCCAGCCGGCCGAGATCCCAGATGTGATCTCCCTTGTCGACCTGCAGTGAGGACGCCACATCGCGAGCCAGTGGCCACACCTTCAACGGATTGGCGAGCGTACCGGCGCTGGTCGCCTTGTCCAGCAGCGCGGAAAGGAACAGCCGCTGATTGTTCATGCGGTCCAGATCCGCCCGGGGCGTGGCCCGGGTACGCACGAAGCCGAGCGCCTGGGAGCCGGACAGATGCTGGCATCCCGCCGGGAGGTCGATGCCGGCCTTCGGATCGTCGATCGCATCGGGCAGGCACATATCGATCCCGCCGAGCGAATCGACCATGCCCGCGAAACCGCCGAAACCGATCTCGGCGAAATGATCGATCCGCAGGCCGGTCGCGTTCTCGACCGTCTGCACCAGCAATTTCGGACCGCCGGCGGAGAACGCCGCGTTGAGTTTGTCCTTGCCGACACCCGGAATGCTCACATACGAATCGCGCGGCAGGCTCACCACGGTGGGCGCACCGGATTTCGGGATGTGCACGAGCATGATGGTGTCGCTGCGTTCACCACCGGCATCGGCGCTGTCGCCGGTCGACAGCTCCTTCTCCTGTTCCGGCGTCAGACCGACGCGGGTGTCGGATCCGGTGAGCAGCCAGTTCGTGCCGGCGGTCTGCGCGACCCGGTCGGGATAGGCCGACAGGGCGTCGATGCGGTGCAGTGAGCGATCCAGATAGATCACCCCCGCGACCGGCAGCAGAACGATGATGAGCAGCAGAATCAGCAACCACCTGCCCCAATGCCGTTTCCGGCGGGTCCGCGGCGCACGTGGTTCGCGCGGCGGGCGTTCGGTGCGGCGGGGACGTGCCGGGGGCGGCGGCGGTGGTTCCCGGTACGGAACCGGGCGCTGCGTCCGAGCGTGGGTGGGCGGTTCGCCGCCGGGTGCGACGCCGTGTTCGAAGGGCTGCGGGTTACCGCGCGGCCGGGCGGGACTGCTCGGGACCTGTGACCAGGCCAGCGGTGGATTGTTGCCGTCGCGGTGGATGACCTGGGTCGGTTCGATCGGTGGGCGCCCGGGCGGATGGCCCGAGCCGGGCGGCAGCGGCCGGCCCGAGCCGGGAGGACGGCCCGAATTCGGCGGGCGGCCCGAGCCGGGTGGCATCGGCCGTCCGGAACCGGGCGGAACTCGCGGATCGTGGCCGTGCCGATCCGGCGGCGGCATGCGCCGACCGTCCGGGCCCGCCGGCGGCGGCACCCGGCGGGTCCGCGGATACTGCTGGGGGTCGTCGCCGTTCACCACCGAGATGGTACTGACCGGGGCGTTGTGCTCGTCGGCACAATGCGTCCGCGGGGGTGAACGTGGCTGATTCCCGCAGGTCGGCCCGGTCTTACGGCAACCAGGAGACGTGGCCGTGCAGTGCGGTGTAGCCGATGTAGGCGACCGAATCGATCGTCGCGTGTGCCAGGATCAGCGGCCACAGCCGTCCGGTCCGCTGCCAGTACCGGCCGAAGATCACCCCCATCACCAGGTTGCCGATGCCTCCGCCCAACCCCTGATACAGGTGATAACTGCCACGCAGCAGCGCCGACGCGGCCAGTGATCGGTTCTCCGACCACCCGAGCGTGCGCAGCCGGCTGATCAGATACCCGACGACGACGATCTCCTCGGCCACGGCATTCGCGATGGCCGAGAGCACCAGCACCGGCAATCGCCACCAGTGGTCGTGCAGGGAACTGGGCACGATCGTCACGCTGAGCCCCAGCGCATGGGCGGCCAGATACAGACCCAGTCCGGGCAGGCCGAT
The DNA here is from genome assembly GCF_049538315.1 of Nocardia sp. AB354. Classification (NCBI taxonomy): domain Bacteria; kingdom Bacillati; phylum Actinomycetota; class Actinomycetes; order Mycobacteriales; family Nocardiaceae; genus Nocardia; species Nocardia sp. AB354. The sequence goes on from NZ_JBMVFU010000003.1 coordinate 31,225, forward strand.
CACCGCGGCGAGGACGAGGCCGGGGACCACGTCACCACGCCACCGGAGCCGCGCCAGCCCGATCAGTCGCGGCCCGATTCCGCTGCGCCACAACAGATACAGTCCCAGCGCACCCCAGCCGATCAGTCGTGCGACGCTCAACAGCTGAAACAGCAGATCGATCGTCGACTGCGCGGCCCGCGAGGGATTCAGCGCGACCTGCTGCCCGCCGATTCCGCCCGGCGCCAGCGCGCTTTCCAGTAGCGACAGTGCCGCACCGGCCCCGCTCGTCCCGAAGGTGACCACCAGGACGATCGCGATCTCCACCCGGACGGCGAACCGGTCGCGCTCCGCAGCGGGATCGGGCCAGGTAGCTGCGAAACGATCACCCGGAACCATAGGAACAATCTAGGGGTGCTCGGCCGCGTGCCGCGTATCCGGCGTGCTCTCAGGCGGAGCGGTCGGAGCCGTGCATGCGGTCGAGGAACGGGCAGCCGGCGAGGATCCGCACCGCGCGGCTCAGCGACTGCACATCGTCCACCGGTGCGTGGAAGGGCAGTCGCACATCGTGATCGGTGTCGGGTCCCTCGACTCGGAGCGTGACGCCGTAGCGGTCGATGGCCAGCGGCCGCACCGAACCACCGCGCAGCCGGACCGGCAGGTGGCGGGCCAGCCGGGCGATCACATCCGCGTGATCGGAGTCCATATGGTGCAGCCAGGCCGCTTCCAGCTCCCAGAACGGGTCGGCGTCGGCGCTGCGCAGATCGTGCGGGCAGACCGATTCGGCGCCGGCGGAATCGGCGACGACTGCCGATTCCAGCACCACTCGCAGCAGCGTGCTGGTGTGACCGACATCGAGCAGACTCGGATGCGGATATTCGCTCGCGACCTGAGATGCCAAGGCGCGCTGGGCATGTCCGGGTACCGCGCGCACCCGCCCGCGCAGCCAGACGAGCGCCCGCACGGGCTCGCGCAACGCCAGGGGTGCATGGTCGGTCAGCTCCAGCACCCCCGGCGAACCGACCTCGGCCGCCGCGGCGGAGACCGCCGCCGAATTGCGCGCGACGGCGACGACCACATCGCCGCACGCGCGCAGATGATGCACGGTCGTGGGAATCGGATCGGTGCCGGGCAGGGCCAGGACGGAACTCTCGGCATGGGCGCACGCGCTGCGGATCCGCTCCGCGGCGGATGGAGCGGCGGACGTGATCGTGCGGCGCATACAGACCTCCAGTGACGAACCCGGGATACGGCGGATAATTAGGTAAACCTAAGCTAAGTCACGGCCCGTCGTTGCGCAAGCATTGCGCTCGCTACGGTGGAAATGTGCCGCACGATTCGACGCCCGCCTCCGAACCCGTTCTGCTGTCGCTGAGCGTGCCCACCACGGGCCCGTCCGATCTGGTGGACGGGCTGGTCCGGCTGCCGTCGGCGAATCCCCAGGCGCCGGTGCTCGACCTGACCCTGTCCGATGAGCGCGTCGCCGAATTCCTGGTCGGCGTGGCACATTCCGATACCGGATTCGTCGCCGTGACCGCCTCGGGCGAGCGGGCGGTCGCGATCGTCGCCGCCACGGTGGCCGCGTTGTGCGGCGAGAATATCCGGACCGCACTGACCAGCCCCGATATCGAATTCCTGCGCGGTCTGTCGGCGCCGGCCGTTCAGGCGCTGCGCGAGGTGCTGCTGGCCGTCGAAACCGAACGGGTGGAGGCGGTGACGGCGGCGCTGCGGGTGCTGGCGCCCTGATCGCCGCCCGCCACGACCTGGGCTGTTACCGCTGGGTACGCGCAAACGGCGAGCGCGCAGCCAACTGCCAGTAATGTCGTATCCGTGCCGCGTATCGCCTATTTCGGACCGTCGGGAACTTTCACCGAGATGGCCCTGGCCCGACTCGAATCGGACGGGGCCTTCGACGAGCCGGTCGAGCGGATCGCCGCACCCAGTCAGGGCGCGGCACTCGAGATGATCCGCTCCGGTGCGGCCGACGGCGCGGTGGTGCCGATCGAGAGCTCGGTGGAGGGTTCCATCTCGGCGACCCTGGACGCCCTCGCGGTGGGCCCGCGGCTGCAGATCATCGCCGAAACCGAGCTCGACGTGGCGTTCACGATCGTGGCGAAACCCGGTATGGAACTGTCGCGGGTGCGCACGGTCGCGGCCTATCCGGTGGCGGCCGCGCAGGTGCGGTTGTGGCTGGCGGATCGGATGCCGCACGCAGCGCTGTACACGTCGGCCTCCAACGCGGCCGCGGCCGAGGATGTCGTGGCCGGCCATGCCGACGCCGCGGTCTCGACCACGCTGGCCGGTGAGCGCCTGAACCTCATCGAACTGGCCACCGGCGTCGCCGACCACGACCAGGCCATCACACGCTTCGTGCTGGTCACTCCGCCGTGCGAGGCGCCGGCCCGTACCGGTGCCGACCGCACCTCGCTGGTGGTGCTCGAATTGGCGAACGAACCCGGGTCTCTGATGCGGGTTTTCGCCGAATTCGCCACTCGCGGTGTCGATCTGACCCGGATCGAATCCCGGCCGACGCGCACCGGGATGGGTACCTATCGCTTCTATCTGGATTGTGTCGGCCATATCGACGACACCGCCGTCGCCGAGGCCCTGAAAGCGCTGCACCGGACCGCCGGGCGGATCCGGTATCTGGGCTCCTGGCCGGCCAGTTCACCGAGTGGTTCGCCGCCGCCCGCCGACGAGCCGGCGGCGGCCTGGTTGGACGATGTGAAAAAGGGGGTGGACGCCTCATGACCGAAATCGGTGCGACTCTCGATCCCGTCCGTGGTTCCGGCAGGTTGGTGCTGGTCCGTCACGGCGAGACCGAGGGCAATGTCGCGAAACTTCTGGATACCCGCGTTCCCGGCTTACCGCTCACCGAACGCGGTGTGGCTCAAGCCAAGTCGTTCGCCGCGCGGTTGGCGGTGCCGCCGGTGCGGCTGTATTCCTCGGTGGCGCTGCGTGCTCAGCAGACCGCGGGCCATATCGAATCGGTGACCGGTGTGGGGGCCGAGGTGGTCGACGGCGTGTACGAGGTACAGGTCGGCGAGCTGGAGGGGCAGAATTCCGAAGCGGCGCATCGGGAATTCCAGCGCGTCTACCGGTCCTGGCATCTGGGCGAGCTGAATACGCGGCTGCCGGGCGGCGAATCCGGCGAGGAAGTCCTCGAGCGGTATCTGCCCGTGCTGGAACAACTCCGGGACACCTATCTGCTCCCCGGTTCGAATTCGCGCGACGTGCTGCTGGTCAGTCACGGCGCCGCGATGCGACTGGCGGCCCGTGAACTCACCGGCGTCGCACCGCCGTTCACGACCAACAACCATTTGGACAACACCGAGACCATCGAACTGGCCCCGACGGCCGACGGCGGTTGGACCTGTGTCCGCTGGGGCCGCTATACCCCGCCGTTCGGATACCAGGTCGAACCGAAGGCCGACGACCCGATGGGTTAGCCGACGCCGGGCGTCGTCGGCTTGAAATCCTCGCGGAGCGGGAGCTTCTCGATGAGGTCCTTGATCGCGGTTCGCAGTCGGCCCGGTGTCCCGCTCGCCAGCGAGGTCCACATGACCTCGTCGTCGGAGCGGGTGGTGACCCCGATGAATCGCCCGTTGCGGGTGTTGTACACCGCGATCATCCCATCGGAGATGTCACGGCTGGCATCGTTGTACACCACGCCGACGATCGAAGCGTGCGAATGGATTTCGACCAGCGCCGAGGCCAGCGCCTGCGCGTCGCGGGGCGGCCGCCCCACCCGGCCCAGGCGCTGGGCGGTGGTCGTGGCATCCCCGGCATCACCGAGGATCGGCTTGAGTTCCTCGGTCAGGACGTTCATTCCACTGAGCTCGAGCGCCTCCGCCGGACCCAGCGCCGCCATGATCGTGCCCGGCAGGTCGTGTCCGGCCTCGTCGATGCTGTAGGAATTCGGCCCGCGCAGGGCGACGACATCGAGGTTGTCGCCCTTGGCGAGGCAGAATCGGTTCACCCGGTCGCCGACGTACCAGCGCATCGAGATCACCCAGTGCGGGCGGTACAGCCCGCGCAGCCGGTCTTCCAGGTCGTGATGGACGACCCCGTCGACGAGTAGCTCACGTGCGGTGAGCGATTCGGCGGCCGCGGACATCGCCCGGTCGTGGTCGACGACGTTGTCGTAGCGGCCCATCGCATTCAGCACGACCGGCACCTCGTCGATCTCCAGTTTCTCCAGCAGAAACTGCATCTCGTCGAGCGACAACACGACGGACTCGAGCATCGACGGCCCGCGGCCGGCGCCGAGTACGGTCACTTAGCGCGCTCCCGCGACCGGGTCCGCTCCGATGACACCGGACGCGATGACCCGGCCGTCGGCGAAGTGCTCACCGCGCAGATAGTCGTTGCCCTGGTGCTCGCCCTCGTCGTCGTCGTCGCTGTTCACCTGGCGGCCCAGCAGCGGGTTACCGGCGGCGTTGTTCGCGCGGGCCGGAGCCGGTGCGCCCATCTGCGCGACGGGTGCGGTCTCCGCCACCGGCGCGGTCGCGGCCGGACCACCGATCACATTGCCGGCGCCCCAGCCCTCGGGGAGTTGCAGCGTGCCGGCGCCGTTGCCGATACCGACGGTGCTTCCACCGAGGGACACGGCGCGAGTGGCGGCCGCGGCGCCACCGGCGGCGGCGACACCACCGATGCCGCCCATCATCATCGGCGACATGCTCGCGGCCGGCGCGGCATGGCCGGTGGCCGCGGCGATCGCGGTACCGGCCACATTGCCCACCGTGGAGACGCCCGTCGAGGCCACCGATCCGGCGACATTGGCCGCCTGGGTCGCGGCGCTGACCACGCCCGGATCGCTCGCGAGCGCCTGTGCCACACCGATGGCGGTCTGCACCGGGTCGCTGCTGGTGTTCTGCGACGCCGCCTCGGCGCCGCTGTCGGCCAGTCCGGCGCCCGCCGCGATCGGCGGCGGCGTCAGGAATTCGGCCGGAGTCGCCGTCATGGCCTCGACGGTGGATTCGTAGGTGTCCATGACCAGGGCGGCCTGCACGTCCAGTGCGGCCTTGGCGGCTTCGGCCGCCTCGGCGCTACCGTCCAGATCGCCGCCGTGGGCATGTGCCGCGACGCGCGCGGCATCCACCGCGGCGATCTCGGGCAGGCTCGGCATGGCAAGGGTGGCAACGGTATTGGCGGTGGCGTGTGCGGAGGCCTTGGCCGCCATCGCCGCCGCCTGCACGCCCTGCTGTTCGGCCCAGCCGGTGAAGCCGGCGAGTTTGGTCAGTGCGACGGCGCCGTTGAGGCCGATCATGCCGACACCCAGTTCGGCCATGACCCGGGTGACGGTGGCGGTCGCGTCGACCCAGGCCGCCGTGAGACCACCCCATGCCGTGGCCGCGGCAGCGGCCGGAACGGCGTGCGGACCCGCGGTCAGCAGACTCGAGTTGCCCTCGGCGAGCCGGGGCAGCCAATAGATTCCGGTGATCCCTGCAGTCATTGTCTCTCCCCTGAACGAATGGTGTGGTGAAGGATCGCGCCGGTCAGAACTGAATCGCGGCGGTGCCGGCCGCGTTGATCGCGTCCTCGGCGATGTACGAGGCCAGCTGCTGACGCAGGATCGCGGCCGCGTGGTGCAGTTCGAGAATGGCCTGCGCGGCCGCGCGATCGTGGCTGAGCGCGCCCTCGTTCAGATGGGTTGCCGCGGCGACGGACACCTCTTCGGCGCCGGCGGGGACGACGTGGGTGGCCGGGCCGCTCAAAGCGGCGGCAGCAGTGAGACGTTCGGCGAGCAGATCGAGTTCCGCCGACGCCGCGAGCACGACTTCGGGCTGTACACCGAGCAAACCAACCATGACTCGAACTCCTTCTTGTGGCGGCTGTGCAAGTGTCGAGGCTGCCTGAGCCCAGTGCTGTTCCGGCACAGAGGATCCGGCAGACCCGTCGGTGGAACCACGAGAATTCCCCCTACGAGATGATTGGACGCGACGGCCCCCGGTTCGGTTCCCTCGAGTCACGAATCGATTCGACTTTACCCGCTACGCGCGTAAAGACTAGCCCCAACCGAGCTGATGCAGCCGTTCTTCGTCGATCCCGAAATAGTGAGCTATCTCATGGATCACCGTGATGGCCACTTCCTCGACGACCTGCCGTTCGTCGTCGCACATTTCCAGAATCGGGTCGCGGTAGATGGTGACGGTATCCGGTAGCGCGCCGCCGTACTGACTGTCCACCCGGTCGGTCAGCGCGATGCCGTGATAGAGCCCGAGCAGATGCGGATCCTCGGAATTGCGGGGTTCGATCAACACCACGACGTTCTCGATCGCCCGGGTGAGCGCGGGCGGAATCGTATCCAGCGCATCGCCGACCAGTTCTTCGAACCGGCTCTCCGACATCGACACCGGCATGGCGTCAGCGCTGCGGCGGAATCGGCGCGGGAGCCGCGCCCGGCAGCGGCGCCGGGGTGGAACGCCCGGAACTCGGCGGCGGCACCGGAGCCTGGCCGTCGATCAGCACATCGCCCTTGGCCGATCCGGTGATCGTCGCGAAACCGTCCTGAGAGCCCTTGCCCACCAGGCAGTTCAGCTTGTGGCTGCCGACCAGCCAGCTGCGGGCGTCGAGGTTGTCCCAGAAGATAGTCAGCGTCTTGTTGATCAGCGCGTCCTGGCCACCGAGGTAATCGCCTGCGGCGCGGCCACATTCGTCCTGCATGAACTTGTCCTGATCGGCGTTCGCCGGCGGGCCGCCGTTGAAGTGGGTGCCGAGATCCACCGTAGACATCACCTCGTAGGCGTGCGGCTGGCCGCAGGGGACCGGTTCGTTGGTCGGCAGGTTCTGATTGATGCCGATGCAGGTGCCCGGATCGAAGACGCGGGACTGGTCGCTGTCGCGCACCCGGCCCACGGTCTGCTGTGTGGCGTTGCCCGTGGCGCTCACCAACTGCAGCCCGCACCGGATGGTCCGATCCCCGTTGCGCCAGCCCGGTTCACCCGGGTTGACCATGCCGACCACGAATCGCCCCCGCGGGTCGAGCCGGCCACCGAGGTAGGCGGCCGCGGCCGATGCGCAGTGTTCGTCGCGCAGTTCGCCGAAGCGCAGCGAATCGGGGAAGGCCGAGCCCGGCCCGAATTCGCGACCCGGATATTTGCTCAGGTCGATGTCGGCGGTGACCTCGAACAGATGTTTGTCGGCGCAGTTGACCTTGGTCAGATCCAGGGTTTTGGTGCTGGTCCAGGTGAGGCAGTCGCCGGTCTTGGCGGCGCCGAAGGCGGCGTCGGCACGACCCGCGGGCGGTTTGCCCGATCCGGGATCGTGCACCTCCAGTCCGTGCGAACTGCGAAACCCCGAGATGGACAGCGTCACCAGCGCCGCCACCACGGCACCGACGGCGACCGCGAGCAATCCCCACCGCAGCCGATGCGGATGCAATGCCTTGCCATCCTGCCCCAGGCGTTTCCCGGCGCCCGGCAACGGGCGGCGACGTTTGGCCCCGGCACGCCTGCGGCGAGGCATGTCGGATTCTTCGTTTCCCGGTTCCGGCGCCGCTGGCGCCCCATCGTCGGAGGACATCGCCGTCCATCATGGCAGGCCCCGTGCGAGGCCTGCCACGATCGGTTCGGATTTCACCGGATCCTCAGAAAATGCGGTGGACACCTCCCACTAGGCTGATTGCCCATGATCGACCTCCGATTCCTGCGCGAGAATCCCGAAGCGGTCCGTGCCTCGCAGCGTGCCCGCGGTGAGGACCCGGCGCTGGTGGATGCCCTGCTCGAGGCGGATGCCGCCCGCCGCGCCGCGGTCGCGACGGCGGACAACCTGCGCGCCGAACAGAAGGCGCTGGGTAAGAAGGTCGGCAAGGCGTCCCCCGACGAGCGTGCGACGCTGCTGGCGCATGCGCAGGAGTTGTCGGCGAAGGTGAAGGAGGCCGAGGCCGCCGAGAACGCCGCCGACGCCGAACTCGACACCGCCCACCGCGCGATCTCGAACGTCGTGCAGGAGGGCGCGCCCGCGGGCGGCGAGGACGACTTCGTGCTGCTCGAAACAGTGGGCACGCCCACCGAATTCGACTTCTCCCCGCGCGATCATCTCGACCTGGGCGAGGCGCTCGGACTGATCGATATGGAACGTGGCGCCAAGGTCTCGGGCGCGCGCTTCTACTTCCTGACCGGCTACGGCGCCCTGCTGCAACTGGGCCTGCTTCAGCTGGCCGCCCACCGCGCGGTCGCCAACGGTTTCACCATGATGATCCCGCCGGTGCTGGTGCGCCCGGAGATCATGGCCGGAACGGGCTTCCTGGGGCAGCATTCGGCCGAGGTCTACCACCTCGACGACGACGATCTGTACCTGGTCGGCACCTCGGAGGTCCCGCTGGCCGGCTACCACTCGGGCGAGATCCTCGACCTGAGCGACGGGCCGAAGCGCTATGCCGGCTGGTCGTCGTGCTTCCGCCGCGAGGCCGGCAGTTACGGCAAGGACACCCGCGGCATCATCCGCGTGCACCAGTTCGACAAGGTCGAGATGTTCGTCTACTGCCGTCCCGAGGACGCCGACGCCGAACACCGCCGCCTGCTCGACTGGGAGAAGGAGATGCTCGCCGCGATCGAGGTCCCGTATCGGGTCATCGATGTGGCCGGCGGCGATCTCGGCAGCTCGGCCGCCCGCAAGTTCGACTGCGAGGCGTGGGTGCCGACCCAGCAGACCTATCGCGAACTCACCTCGACCTCGAACTGCACCACCTTCCAGGCCCGCCGCCTGTCGGTGCGCTACCGGGACGAGAACGGCAAGCCGCAGATCGCCGCGACCCTCAACGGCACCCTCGCGACCACGCGGTGGATCGTCGCGTTGCTGGAAAATCACCAGCAGGCCGACGGCTCGGTCCGGGTGCCCGCCGCACTGGTCCCGTTCGTGGGCCGCGAGGTGCTCGAGCCGCCGCGGTGATGATGGCGGCCCCGCCGCGGTGATGATGGCGGCCCCGCCGCGGTGATGATGGCGGCCCCGCCGCGGTGATGATGGCGGCCCCGCCGCGGTGACTTCGGCCTCGAATCCGGCGGTTGTCACTACTGCTATGCACCGCGTTGTCTAGGCTGGACGGCGTGCGAGGACTCGGGTCTCGCGGCGATACCCGCACGCAGGTTCGGGCGGCATCGGCGCTGGCGACGGCAATGGTCATGGCTCGGACCACCGGGGCGTTCTACGTCATGGGTGGGGTCCTGGGCCTGCTGATCACTGCCATCGCACCGGGAAACGAGGGCAACCGCCCGCTGGTCGGCTCGGCCGCAGCGGTCGCGCTGTTGCTCGGCGTGAGCCTGCTGATCTGGGGTCCTCGCCAGCCGCACTGGGTGCACCACGGGTATGTCGCGGTGGCAACGGTGCTGGTCACCATCGCCGTGCACTGGTTCCCGAATACGGTCGGCGCGATCACGCTCGCCGCCTTCTATGTCTTCGTCGCCGCGGATGCCGCGATCTTCTTCGCCTGGCGGCTGGCCGGGGCGCATGTGGCGTTCGCGGTCGTGCTCTGTCTGTGGGTGGTGCCGTCCCGGGGTCTGCCCTGGTGGTCGGGCATCATCCCGGCCGGAATCACGGTCGGCGTCGGCATCGTGGTCGGCATCCTCACCCGGATGGCCTCGGACGCCGATATCGACACACTCACCGGGCTGTTGAACCGCCGCGGTTTCGACCGCGCGCTCAACAGCGCCATCGGACATGCCGGGCGGACCGGTCAGGGACTCGCGTTGGTTCTGGTCGACCTGGACCGGTTCCAGAAGATCAACGATCATCTCGGCCATCGCGCCGGCGATGCCGTGCTGCAGCGCGTCGGCGACACCTGGTCGAAGCTGCTGGGCCCGGATCAGCTGCTGGCCCGATACGGCGGCGACGCGTTCGCGCTGCTGTTGCCCAACACCACCGAACAGGCCGCGATTCTGCTGACCGAACAGCTGCGTGCCGCGGTCACCACGGGATGTTCGGCGGGTGTCACCTCCTGGCAGCCCGGCGAGTCCGGCTCGCTGCTGGTCAGTCGTGCCGATGTCGGCCTGTACCGGGCCAAGCAGGCCGGGCGCAATCGCACGGTGCTGGAATCGTCGCGGCAGCTGCCGCTGGCGGTCGAACTGCGCGAGGCCATCGATACCGGCGCGCTGGACGTGCACTACCAGCCCATCGTGAGCCTCGGTGAGGACGGCGCCCAGGCGGTCGGTGTGGAGGCGCTGCTGCGCTGGTCGTCCAACGCCCAGCCCGACGTCACCACCGAGGGGCTGATCCGGGTCGCCGAGGAATACGACCTGATCTCCGACCTCGACGAACTGGTCCTGCGGCGTGCGTGTGCGGATGCAGCCCGGCTGCAGGAGACCTTCGCCCAGCTCGATCTGACCCTGAACGTCAACGTCAGCGGTCTCGAATTGGCCGAGACCAACTACGCCGACCGGGTCTCCGGCATCCTCGCCGATACCGGCTGGCCCGCCGACCAGCTCGTCCTCGAGGTCACCGAGAGCGAATTGGCCGCCGAATCCCAGACCGCCATCGCGAATCTGCACCAATTGCGCGACAGCGGCGTTCGTATCGCGATCGACGACTTCGGCACCGGCTACTCCTCGCTGAGCCGGTTGGCCACCATCCCCAGCGACATCCTCAAGGTCGACCAGTCCTTCGTCGCCGCGATCCGTTCCGATTCGCCCGCGCCGCCGCTGCTGGGAGTGATTGCGGCGCTGAGCAAGTCGCTGGATCTGCAGGTGATCGCCGAGGGAGTGGAAACCGAGTATCAGGCCGCGGTGCTGACCGAACTCGGCTTCGCGCTCGCCCAGGGCTATCACTACAGCGATTCGCATCCGGTCTCCGAGCTGATCAGCGATATGAACTCCAACCGGGGCCTGGTCGGCGCCGGGACGACCGATCGGGATTTCGCCGCCAAGGGCTGGGTCCCGGTGGACAACAACGGCTTCGACCCGGAGGGCCTGGGCCATCGGGGCTGACCCGGACCGCCGGGCGATTCGGGTCGCGGCATCGGCTCGCCCGGACCAACTACCGTGGCGGATATGACCGCAGTCCGCGAACGAACCGACGTGCGGCGCTGGATCGGTGTCCTGCTCGGCCTGTGCTGCGGCGCCGGTGTGGCGGTCCAGGCGCGAATCAACGGTGATCTCGGCGATCGGCTGAACGACGGAATCGCCGCGGCCGTCATCAGTTTCGGCTCCGGACTGCTGCTGCTCCTTCTCGTCAGCGGTTTCAGCGGGCGAATGCGTACCGGCCTGGCCGCGATCCGCCGTTCGGTGCACGCCGGTCGGTTGCGGTGGTGGCATCTGCTCGGGGGATTGTGCGGTGCGTTCTTCGTTGCCTGCCAAGGCTTGTCCGTGGCGACGATCGGCGTCACCGCCTTCACCATCGCCGTGGTCGCGGGTCAGTTGACCAGCGGACTCGTCGTGGACCGTCTGGGTGTGGGACCGGCCGGCGTGACGCCCGTGACGCCGGTCCGACTCGGTGCGGCGGTACTCGCGGTCGGTGCGGTCTGTGTCGCCGCCCTGGGCCGCTCCGGCGGCGAATCCGGGGCCGGTGGAGGTGCGGCCTATCTGCTGATCGCGCTGCCCGCTCTGGCGGGCCTCGGTCTCGCGTGGCAACAGGCGGTCAACGGGCGGCTGGCGACCGTCGGCGGGCCCGTGCCGGCCACCACGATCAACTTCGCGACCGGAACCGTGGGCCTGCTGGTGGTGGAGGCGGCGCAGCTCGCTCGGATCGGCTGGCCCACCGGCTTTCCCACCGAACCGTGGCTCTATCTCGGCGGGGCGATCGGGGTCTTCTTCATCGCGGTGGCGGCGCTGATCGTGCGCTGGATCGGAGTGCTCCTGTTCGGCCTGACCTCGGTGTCCGGCCAGCTCCTCGGTTCGGTGGTCCTGGATGTCGTCGCGCCGACGGGCACCCGGCTGTCGACGCTGACCGTCGTCGGCTGCGGACTGACGTTGCTCGCCGCCGCCATCGGCGTCCTCGGGCAGGGCCGCGCAGAACCGGACTGACGGCGATATCGGCGCACTGCCGCACCAATCAGCGCGCCCGGTCGCTCAGGGCCGGAAGGCGCGAAGTGTGAGCTCCACCAGCGCGTCGGCGTACGCGTCGTCGAGCGGCCCGTACCGCAGCAACCACCGCTGATACACCGGGGCATACAGCATTTCGAGCATCAGATCGAGGTCGGCATCCGCCCGGACCTGCCCCGCCGCCTGCGCGCTGCGTAACCGCTCCTTCTTGGCCTCGTCGACGGGACGCCGCAACTGCCGGTCGTACTGTGCGGCCAGTTCAGGATCGTTGATGATCTCGGTGTTGAGCGCCCGGACCGGTTTCTCGAAGTCCGCATCGGCGAATTCCGCGACCGTCGCTCGCATCACGAGTTTCAGATCCGCTTCGATATCCCCGGTGTCCGGTAACGAGATTCCCTGCTCGTCGGTTTCGCTCAGGTGCAGGAACGATTCGAAGATCACCGCGCCTTTGGACGGCCACCAGCGATAGATCGTCTGTTTACCGACCCCCGCACGCGCGGCGATCGCCTCGATCGAGACCTTCCGATACCCGACCTCGGAGATCAACTCGCGTGTGGCCGCCAGAATCGCCCGCCGTGACTTCTCGCTGCGCCGGGTGCTGTCGGGTTCGGGTTTCGCGGTAGCGGACACGCGGTCGACCCTAGCATTTCTACCGAGACGAGACGGTTCGTGTTGACAAGTCGAGACGCGATCACCACACTTGCTCAAGACGAGACGGACCGTCTCATAGTGAGAGGATGTGGATATGACCACCGGTAAGACCTGGTTCATCACCGGCGCTTCCCGTGGGCTGGGGCGTGCGTTCACCGAGGCCGCCTTGCATGCCGGTGATCGAGTGGTCGCGGCCGCTCGTGACGTCGAACCGCTACGGGAATCCGCTGTCGCACATCCGGATCGGCTGTTTCCGCTCAGCGTGGACGTGTCGGATCGCCGGGCCGTATTCGAGGCCGTCGAGCAGGCCGTTGCGCTGGTCGGCGAGCTCGACGTCGTGGTGAACAACGCGGGCGGCATGCTCTACGGCATGGTCGAGGAGGCGACCGAGGACCAGATCCGCGCGCATCTGGACGTCAACTTCTTCGGCGCGGTGTGGGTGGTCCAAGCCGTGCTGCCGCGGCTGCGCGCACAGGGGCACGGCCGCATCCTGCAGGTCACCTCGATGGGAACCGCCGGCGGTATGGCCGCCGTCGGGTACTACGGCGCCGGGAAGGCGGCGCTGGCCTCACTGACCGAAGCTCTGGCGATGGAGGTCGAACCCTTCGGAATCAAGGTCACCAACCTGGAGATGGGCGGTTACGACACCGGCCTGTTCACCGCGGGAACGACCGCCACCGCGGCGCTGCCGCACTACGAACCACTGCGCGAAGAACTCGCACGCATGTGGGGCGACGAATCCGGTCCGGCGCCGAGTTCGGCAGCGCCGGTGATCATGAAACTGGTCGAACTGGCGGATCCGCCGCGACGTCTGATCGTGGGCGGCAACTCGTTCGATCAGGTCGCCGACCTCTATGCGGCGCGCTCCGACGGTTATCGAGCCTGGGAGTCGCTCAGCCGATTGGCCCCAGGCTGATCGGCGGACGGGTGAACTATTCGTGCAAACCTGAGCCGTCCGTGCGGAAATCCGCTCAGTCGTCCCGGGTTTGCACGAATAGTTCGCCCTTGTTCACAACTTGCGGGAACGAAGTTCGTGCCCCTTGGACGTCTTGCACCGCCCGGTCTCCAGATCCCACTGCCAGCCGTGCAGATTACAGGTGAGGGTATTGCCTTCCACCACACCGAATTTCGACAGGTCCGCCTTGAGGTGCGGGCATCGGCGCTGCACCTCCCACCCGGCCAGCTCACACGAGGCGGAATCGTCGTGCGCCTCGGCGAACCAGCCGTCGGCATAGGCGATGCGCTCGTCGGTGAGGCATTTGAAGAAGGTGTAGAGGAATTCGTTGTAGCCGCCGATTCGCCACGCCTGGAAGCGGGTGGACAGGAAGATGGTGTTCACCCAGTCCGGCTCGTTGTCGCGCAGCACGGTGCGCACCAGCTGCGGGGCGATGCGGAACCCGTAGCGGTACTTACCTTCTCCCTCGATCGGCCCGCGCACCAGCCGCTTCGGAAAGTCGAGGACCACGGTTTCCTCGCCCATCACCAGCCCGACCGGATAGCCGATGCCGTCGCAGATCAGGTCGCTCTGCGCCATGATCGGTTCGAACAGCTCCTTGAGCAGAGGCAGCAGCGGGGTACCGTCTTCGGTTGCCCAGGAAGCCTTTTCGCGCTCCAGCACCGGTGCCATGCGCTGCGCCATCCGCTCGATATAGCCGGCCTTGTCGTCGTAGATCTCGGCCGGGTCGAACGGATGGGTCAGATCCAGTTCCTTACCCCGCACATCGGCGACAGAACCCGGAATCATCAGCACCCCACCGGAATTGCCGTGGATGCGCATCTGCTCCAGGAAGACCATCTGGTCCGGGAAGATATTGCCGTTGTCGGCGGAGTAGCGGTTCTCGCCGTCGTCGTTGAGGTAGCGCAGCTCGTCGTCGAGGAACACCGGCGGTCCGGCCGAGGGCACCACCCAGGTGGCCCCGACCTGCTCGATATAGCTGCGCGCACGATCCATCCCGCGCTGGCGCTTCTGCTTGCCGAAGTTCGCCTTGGTCTTGCTCGGGATGTCGTAGACCATCGGGTACCAGATGGCGCCCGAATACTGCAGCAGGTGGATGTCGATATGCCCGAACTGCTCGTGCAGGACGTCCATATCCACCGGCCGCGCGTCGTTCATGTTGAAGCACACGGTCTCGCGATCGGAGACGACCAGACCCGAATCACCGATCGGCCCGTCGGCCGGCGCCCGCAGCGCGATGATCATGATGTCCAGTTCGTGCCCGTCCCGGCCGGTGATCGTGTGCTTGACCGAGTTCTGGGTCTCGAAGAACGTGTGGAAGCCCAGCTTCTCCAGCTCGCGCTGCAGATCCGGCACCGGATAGTCCGGCAGCAGAACGGTGGCGTCCTTGTTCACGTGATCGAGCAGATTCTTCGCGTCGAAGTGGTCGCGGTGCAGGTGCGAGACGTAGAGGAAATCGCAGTTGCCCAGCTCGTCCCAGTCCAGCCGGGTGTTGTCCGGGAACGGGACCCACGACGCGAAATAGGCCGGGTTGACCCACGGATCACAGAGGATCGTCCCGGCCGCGGTGCGGATGTGGAATCCGGCATGTCCGACGCTGGTGATCTGCACGAAGAAGTCCCTCCTGAACCCGGCTACCAGCCACCCAGGGTAGCGGTTGAACGGGCTTGTTCGGCCTCAGGGCCGCTATTGCCTCGGTCGTCGCACCGGCGCAGTGTAGAGGTGCACGGTGGCGCCACCGGGGCGCTGCCCCGAGTACGGAGGAAGGGACCGTGTACGCACGTTCTACGACTATTCAAGCCAATCTCTCCGCCATCGACGCCGGAATCGCGCATATGCGCGACGAGGTGATGCCGGCGCTGGAGAACATGCCCGGCTGTATCGGGATGTCGTTGCTGGTCGACCGCCGATCCGGTCGCTGCATCGCGACGAGCTCGTGGGAGTCCGAGGACATGATGCGCGAGAGCGCCGATCGGGTGCGCTCGCTGCGTGATCGCGCCGTGCAGGTGTTCGGTGCCGGCGAAGCGCGGGCCGAGCAGTGGGAGGTCGTGGCCATGCACCGTGACCATCGCACCCGCGCGGGCGCGTGCGCCCAGCTGACATGGGCCAAGGCCGAGGGCGGGTTCGGCGCCGCGGTCGACACCTACAAGTCCATGGTGGTCCCGCAGGTGGAGCAGATGCCGGGGTTCTGCAGCACGAGCCTGCTGGTCGATTGGGCCGGCGGGCGCGGGGTCGCATGCGAGACGTTCGACAGCTACGAGGCGATCGAACGCAACCGCGAACGACTCGCGACGGTGCGCCGCGAAGGCACCCGACGGGCCGGCATCGATGTGCTCGATGTCGGAGATTTCGAGATCGCGCTCGCCCATCTGCGCGTCCCCGAACTGGTCTGAGGCGGCGCCCCCGTTGTCATGTCGGGATGTTGCGGGTTACCGGGCCACCGCAACGTCTCAGTGCATCAGGCGGAAACGTCGCCGATGCAATATCCGCTATCGGTCGCCTTCACGGTGTACGTCCGTTCCTGCTGACTGCCGCCGGCCGTGACCGTGGCCGATATGGACAGATAAGTGCTGTTCAGAGCAGTGGAACTGAGCGACTGATCGGAGAAGGCGGTCGCGGTGGCGAGCTTGGCCGCATCGGTCGCCAGCGGCGGGCGCGATGTGCGTCCGGTGCCGTTCGGATCCCAGGCGGTGGCGGCGGCGCACACCAGAGGATGGGAGTTTTCCTGGTCCGCCGCGTCGATCGGATGTCCTGTCTGGCGTGACAGATAGCGTCGGACGACGTGGCGGGCGTCGGCGGTCTGGGCCTCGCTGCCGGTGCCGAAACCGATCTCGGCGCCGGCGGGGTAGACCCGTGGGCAGGCGTATCCGGTGGCGATATCCGCTCGCTCGGCGACCACGGTCACGGCGTCGGCGGTTCCGCTCGCCGACTTCCACACGAGGGCGGTGCCGTTGTCGCTGCCCGGCTGCGCCAGCGCCGACTCGATGGCCGACTTGTCGGAGTACATCGTCTGGACGTTGCGGGGAGCCATCGTCCAGCACTTGGCTTCCATATCCGCCGGAGTGAGTTGCCGCAGATCGTTCACCCAGCGGGTCATTGCCGCGGTGGCCTGCGGATCGGCCGTCACGAGGGCTACCGCGATCGCGGATTCGGGCGGCGCCGGGGTGGTCCGGGGCGCGGGAGCGGCGATACGGGAGGACGAGGGAGCGGCGGATTGCGTTGCCGCGGAGGAATTATCGGACGTGTGATAGTCGGTGCCCTCGATGCCGACCTGCGAATCACATCCGGCGAGGATGCCCGCGACCACGATCGCCAGACCGCCTGCCCGCGCCGCCGAGAGCCGCCTGCCGCGTCGCGCTGCGCGGCCGGTATGCGGCGCCACGCCCATACCCCCTCGTGGTTTCCGGCCGCCTGCACGCGATGCTGGACTGGGGCTTTCCACTGCGCTGAACCTCGTTTCCTGTGCGGCGGTCGGTAGCGAAAATGTGACAGCGACTACGCTAGCGGAATTGTGGAACCCGTATACCGGACGATCATCGGCCTGGCCCGGACCGTCTTCTTCGTACAGGGACTGAAATTCGACGTCACGGGGGCTGAGAACATCCCCGCGCAGGGCGGCGCGGTCATCGCGATCAACCACACCGGCTATATGGACTTCACCTACGCGGGCCTGCCCGCGCGGACGCCGAAGCGCTATATCCGGTTCATGGCGAAGAAGGAAGTCTTCGACAACTCGATCTCCGGGCCGATCATGCGCGTGCTGCGGCACATCCCCGTCGACCGCGCGGCCGGCGCGGACTCCTACAAGGCGGCCGTGGACTATCTGCGCCGCGGCGAACTGGTCGGGGTGTATCCCGAGGCGACCATCAGCCGCAGCTTCGAGATCAAGGAATTCAAGTCGGGTGCCGCCCGGATGGCCGTCGAGGCCGGTGTCCCGATCATTCCGATGACGATCTGGGGTGCGCAGCGGGTATGGACCAAGGGGCATCCGAAGCGCCTGGGCCGCACCAACACTCCCATCTCGATCGCCGTCGGCAAGCCCATCCTGCCGCCCGCCGAGGCGGACGAGAAGGCCGTCGCCGAACTCACCGAGACCGTGCGCTCGACCATGCAGGACATGCTGCTCGGCCTGCAGAAGGACTACACGCACGAGCCCGGCGCATACTGGGTGCCGGCCCGCTTGGGCGGCGGCGCACCGACGCTGGAGGAGGCCGACGCGATGGACGCCGCCGAGGCGAAGGCGAAAGCGGAGGCGCGCGCGGCACGTCGTGCCGCCGAAGCGGGAGATGCCGACTCCTGACGGCAGGATCGGCCCGGTAGTACCAGGAGTGTCACCGATGACGCGAGAGCCAGTTTTCGACGTCCTCACGGGATTGGTCCGCACCATCTTCTGGGCACAGGGCCTGAAGATCGACATCGTCGGCGGCGAGAACATCCCGCGCACCGGTGGTGCGGTCCTGGCCGTGAATCACACGGCCTACCTGGACTTCATGGAGGTCGGACTGGTCGGCCGCGAATCCGGCCGCAACGTCCGCTACATGATGAAGGCCGAACTCGAACACGGCATCGTCGGCTGGCTCATGAAGCACTGCAAGGCAATCGGCGTGGACCGCACCGCCGGCGCCGAGTCCTACTCCCGCGCCGTCACCGCCCTGCGCGACGGCGAAATCGTCGTCGTCTACCCCGAAGCCACCATCAGCCGCAGCTTCGAACTGAAGGAATTCAAATCCGGCGCCGCCCGCATGGCGATCGAAGCCGGCGTCCCCATCGTCCCCATGACGATCTGGGGCGCCCAACGCGTCTGGACCAAAGACATCCCGAAACAACTGGGCCGCCACAACTTCCCGATCAACATCCAGGTAGGCGAACCCGTACCCCCCGCCGAACCCGCCGAAGACCTGACCGCCACCCTGCGTTCCAGCATGGAAAAACTGCTCGACGCGGCACAACGAGACTACGAAATGCCACCGGGCGCACGCTGGGTCCCCGCCCGACTGGGCGGTACCGCACCGACATTGGAGCAGGCGAAGGTACTGGAGCGCGAAGAGATGGAACGCCGCGCCGCCGCGAAAGCCAAACGCGCCCAAGGATAAAAGCCAGCGCTCGCATCAGGACCGGGTTCGAACTTCATCGGACCTATCAGCGCGTGTCCGGCGCGCGCCGCACACCAGGTGGCCTGCCTAACTTCTGCGCATGAGCTCTTGCAGGTCGTAGACGTACAGCAGGTCGTAACGCCCGGTCCGCCGAAGATTTTCGAAGACATCATCAGCGACCTGACGCTCACGCCCCTTGTCGGATCCGGAGTCACGAATTGTCAATGCGATCGGATAGGACTCGAAGTCCAGCTGGCCATCGTTGTCGAAGTCGTGACCGAACTCCAATTCGACGACAGCGTTTCGCGATGCGGCGCCCCAAAACGAGCCGTCACCTCTCGTGGACACATCGGTAAGCGAAACTCTCGCCGCATGGTCTATATCCTCGATCAGGACATCCCGGGGTTGGTCGCTTCTGATGAAGATCTGGTGATACGAACTCAAGCTTCTCTCCCTATGGCCAACGGATTTCCCAGCCATCGCCGATAATTCTGATATCGGTCATCTTTCCATCGTTCGCGCCGAGGTACCTGTTCATCCCCCTCCTGGCCTCTTCTTCCGACAGCCCGCTTCCACGAGCGTCCAGCACCGCATGATCCGCCTGCCCCTGGGCGCTGTTCAGCTGGTTCTTGACTGTCCCGTTGGTCGCCCCCGGATCAAGTGACTTGTACTCGGTGGGCACGCCGTCGACCTCGGCGTCAGCCGTTCGCCTGCCAGGCACATTGCTTTCCGGGACGGCCCGCACATGGTGGCCCTCCGAAGCTTGTAGCACGGCGATGCGCTTCTCCCGGTCATTGAATTTCTTTGCGCTTTCATCGATCGATCCGGGTGCGGACGACGTGGAGCCCGGCCCTGAATTCTCGTCGAGCGTAGCCCTCATTGCGATGATGACCGAGAGTCTGGCGATCGCCGAATCGAGGCCTGTCGCGGGCACATCGTTGAAAGCTGCGACAGCACCTTTCGCACCGGCGTCGAGCGCGCGCATACCGAGGATGTCCGGCAGGGTGCTTGCTTGGTACGCACTCTGGATCGCGTCCATTGTGCCGTCGACAGAGACCTTGTTCCCGCGGGCTGCAGCGCTCGCGGGAAGTCCGATATCGAACAGCGATCCCGAAACGCCGTGCCGCGCAGTTGCTGTGACTCCGACGCTACTTTCACTGAGGATGATCCTGTCGGTACAAGCCGTGCTCAATGCGATAAGTGCTTCATAGTAATCGTCCACCGGCGGAGCCATGCGATTCGCGGCCAGCGAGACGGTTTTCGCGCTGGTTCGCAGATCGTTCAGGTGACCTTGTATCTCGTTTCTATGGTTGTCGGCATCCATCGCGATGAACAGGTCCGAAATAGCCGTGATGCGATCGGCCGCTTCAAGGATGATCGGATTATCTGCGAATACCCTCCATGTCTCGGCGGTCTTGTGCATTTTCCCGGAGTCGCCGTTGGGCAGCATGCCGAACGCCTTGGCAACCCGGTGGACCAGGTCATCGAAGAACTCTTCAACGCCGCCGTTGTCGCCGAACCCTATTCCGCTACCGTGTGCCGAAGTCGGTATGTCGACCTTGTATTCGCTGACTTGCCTGATGTCCGGCTGCTGTGGGGGAGGGTGCGACTTGTTCGCTATGCCCCAGTGGTATCCCTGGGCGTACAGAACAGCGCTGTAGTTTGTGAGGGCATTGGCGAGGCTGGCGCAGGCCTGCAAGGTTCGGCGGGCGGCTTCGTCGTATGCCTGCCCCCATTCCCTGCAGCCGGGAGCGTCTCCGGCCATTCCCGCGCACTCGCCCCTGACCGCATCATGAACAGGCTTATCCGCTGTGCGAAGACCCTCCGCTAGCTCTCGGCACTTGTCGGCTGCGTCATAGTACGTCTCCCAGTCGACGATCATCTGTTGCCGCTCTGCAGCATTCGCCAGTTGAGTTCCAGCGCACGAGTGTAGGCGGCATGGGCCTCTTTGGCCGCGTCGCTCATGTCCTTGACGCCTTCGACCAGTTCCCTCGCCCCGCTGATCCATTCGCGGTGTGCGTCGTCGTAGGCGCGGGCGGCCAAGCCCTCCCAGCCGGTGCCCTGCAAACTCGCCACTCGCTGTTCGATATCCGACAGGTGGTCCTCGATGTAGCCGGCCAGTCCGACCAGGCGGGAGACGATGTGGTCCAGGTGTTCGAGGTCTACCGAGAATCGCGAGGCCACAGTTCAGGTCCAGTCCAGTCTCGGAACGTCCAGAGCGGCAGCGCTGTTCGCGTCGACCGACTGAAACGTCTCCGCCGTAACACCGAGTTTGTCGGCCAAGGTGGCGAGGGCCTGGAAGATCTGTCGGCCGCCGTCGTGGACCTCGGTCCAGCCCTCGGAGAACTCGTCGGCGTAGTCGCCGGTCCAGCTGTCGGACAGCAATTCCGAAACATCTTCGGCTGCGGAATCCAATGCATTGTGCAGTGTTTCGGCCAAACCGTAGATGTAGACGCCCACATCGCGTACCCGTTCGGGCACAACGGTGAAATCTTGGCCGGGACCTGGCGAATTCCCCCCACTATCGCTCATGCCCCGATGCTATGTGAGAGCCCATCGATGGTCCAGGTGGCGGTCGGCCGCTGCCCGGGATGCCGAGTCGGCCGCGGGCGACCGCGACGGGACTGTGGGGATCAGCTCGGGTCGGACCCGCGGATGGCGGCGAACCAGGTGGCGGTGGCGGCGGCTACCACTGTCGCTCCGGCGAAGGCGGGGACGCCGCCGCCGGCGACATATATCCAGAACAGGCCGGCGAAGGGGGCGACGACGGCGAACTGGGCGTCGAGGAGCAGGCGGCGGCCCAGGCGGGTGGACGCGGCGGCGTGGGAGGGGCCGTCGGGGTCGGGGCGGGTCGGGTTGTCGATCAGGCGGCCTTGCGGTTCGGAGTCGCGGGCGGCGCCGGACGGGAACAGGCGGCGACCGTTCACGACCACGGTGGCGTCGCAGGTGGCATCGGATTCCGTCAGGCCGACGAGTGCCGGATCGAAATAGACCGGCAGCCAGTTGGTTCGGCCCTCCGAGCTGAGTTCGAGCCACGATCGGCTCAGCAACCGGTTCTGCTGGCGTACCCGCTTCACCCGGAACGTCCCCGCCGGAATCGTGCGCCACGGTGCCACCCCGAACGCCACCGCGAGACGAAACCCGCTGTACAACACCACAACCAGTGCGACCGCCGCCAACATGGCCAACTGCTCCGAATCGGCGAACGGCGCCCAGGCGATGCAGATCACCAGGGCGCCGATCGTGGTGAGAACCGGATAGGCCAGGGGATGGCCGGTACCGGAAATCACTTCAGGTAGCCGACTTTCGTCCAGTCGAGGGTGGCCAGGCCGCGCGCGCCGTAGTTGGCGAGATTGGAACGGGTCGCGACGATGCCGGGCGACTGCAGCAGCGGGAGCGAATGGCCCTCGGCGAAGATCTGGCGGTCGACCTGATTGGCCAGATCGATGGCCTTGTTCGGGTCCAATTCCGAGACGGTCTTCTCGATCAGATCGTTGAGTTCCGGGGAACCGATGTGGCCGTAATTGCCCTGCCAGTTGTTCGGGTCGTATCCCCAGATCTGGCTGATGCTGCCCAAGGGGAACGGGTCACCGACCCAGGAGAACTGCGCCAGATCGAAATCGCCCTTCTGGAACACATTCGTGAACAGCCCCTGTCCCGGCCGAGTGTCGATCGTGAGTTTCACGCCGATCTTGGCGAGATTCTGCTGCATGATCTGCGCCATCTGCACCCAGGACGGATCGTTGTACATCACATCGCGGATCTCGAGTTTGCGGCCGTCCTTCACGCGCACGTCACCCTGCAATTTCCAGCCGAGCGCGTCGAGTTCGCGGGCGGCGGCATCCGGGTCGTAGGGCAGGGCGTTGTTCTGGTAGCCCTTCTGCCCCTCCAGGTAGATGTGGTTGTTCAGTGGTTTGGGCTCGGCGACGAGTCCGTTCTGAATGGCATTCGCGATACCCTGCCGATCGATCGCCTTGGAGACGGCGACGCGAACCTTGGGATCCTCCAGAATCGACCCGGGGGCGCCGTTGAATGTGAGATGCGACCACTGCAACGCCGGCGCGCGACGGATGGAGACATTCGGAACGCCCTGAGCCGTCAGCAGATCGCCGCGACTACCGATTCCGATCGCGTCGAGTTCGTCGTTCTGCAATGCGGGGACCAGCGCCGCCGAATCGAGCACGCTGAAATTGACGGTGTCGAGTTTCGGCGTCGCGCCCCACCATTTCGGGTTGCGCCCCAGCGTGATACGCCCTTGAGTTCGATCGGTGGACTGGATGACGAACGGTCCGGCCGTCACCTTGATCCCGTCGACGAGACTCTTGTTGAACGCCTCCGGATTCGAGGTCACCGACTTCGGGTACAGCAGGCTGTTGCCGGAGAACTGGCCCTGCCATTCACCGAAATGCTTGTTGAATGTCAGCACCGCCTGGCGGTCGTCGACGCCGCGCTCGACCTTCGCGACCCGATCGAAACCCATATTGTTGGCGATCAGATACTCCGGGTTGCGACCGCTCAGCGCCTCGGCTTGAGAGGCGATGTCCTCCCACGTGATCGGCGTCCCGTCCGTCCACACCGCCTTCGGGTTGATGGTGTAGGTGACGGTTTGCGGATCGGTGCCGGTCAACTCGACGTTGGTGAAGTAGTCGGTGTTGAGATGCGTGCCGCCGGCGGCATCGATGGTGAATGCCTGGGGCATCATCGGCCGCTCGACCGCGGTGATGTCGTAGTTGTTGCCGTCGATCTGAAGGGTGTTCCAGTTCGGCGGGAATTCCGAGATCGCCAACCGTAGATTGCCGCCGTCGCGAAGGTCGGCGACGTCGTGCGGGTTGATGTCGTTGGTCGTGCCGAGGTCGGAACTCCCGGTCCCGGTCGTGGAGCCCGAACACCCCGACAGCAGCAATCCGAACGCGACCGCGGGGATCGCGAGCCGGGTTATTGTCGAACGAATCCGCATGGTTTCGTTCTCCTTTCGTCGGGACGGGCGGCTAACTGACGAAGCCGATCTTGGTGTAGTCGTAGGTGGCCAGGCCGGGAGCCCCGTAGTTGGCGACGGTGGTCCGTACGCCGTAGTTGCCCGGATCCTGGGTGAGCGGCAGCGAGAAACCCTCTTCGAAAACCTTGCGGTCCACCTGGTTCGCGAGTTCGATGGCCTTCTTCGGATCCAATTCACTGAGGGTCTGCTCGATCAGTGCGTTCAACTCCGGGGAGCCGATGCGACCGAAATTGCTCTGCTCGTCATCGGGGTGGTAGGCGTAGATCTGCGGGATGCTCCCGAACGGGAATGCGTCACCCGAGAACTGGAACTGCGCGATATCGAAATCGCCGGGGATCATCGCGTCGGTGAAGAAACCCTGGCGTTGCCGGGTGGCGATGGTCAGCTTCACGCCGACCTTCGCGAGGTCGCCCTGGACGATCTGCGCGACCCGAACCCAGGTGGGGTCGTTGTACATCACATCGCGAATCTCGAGGCGGCGGCCGTCTTTCACCCGCACATCGCCCTGCTGTTTCCAGCCCAGTGCGTCGAGTTCGCGCGCTGCGGCCGCGGGATCGTAGGGCAGGCTGTTGTCCTGATAACCCTCTTGTCCCTGGACGAAGATGTGATTGTTCAACGGCTTCGGATTCGACACCAGACCGTTTTCGATCGCATTCGCGATGCCCTGCCGATCGATAGCCTTCGATATCGCCACCCGCAGTGCGGGATCCGCCAGAATCGAACCGGGCGCGCCGTTGAAGGTGATGTGCCGCCACAGATTTCCCGGGGCGTGGCGTACGACCAGTTCGGAACCGCTGCGCACGGTCGCCAGATCCTCGATGGAGTTCAGGCGCGCGGCGTCGAGTTCGTTGTTCTGCAGGGCCGCCGCATATGCGGACTGATCCATCACACTGAAGGTGATGGTGTCCAGTTTCGGAGTATCGCCCCACCATTTCGGATTGCGGCCCAGCACGATTCGGCCCTGCGTGCGATCGGTGGAGCGGACCACGAACGGCCCGGAGGTGAGCGCGATACCGCCGGCGAGCGCGCGATTGAAGGTATCCGGATCGGCGGTGACCGATTTCGGATACAGCATCGCGTTTCCGGCGAACTGACCGCGCCAATCCGCGTAGTGCTGTTTGAAGGTGATCACGGCCTGTCGGTCGTCGACCCCGCGTTCGACCTTGTCGACCCGATCGAATCCGTTGTTGATCGCGATCTGATAGCGGGTGTCCACGCTCGACAGCGCATGGGCTTGGGAGGCGATGTCCTCCCAGGTGATCGGTGATCCGTCACTCCACACCGCCTTGGGGTTGATGGTGTAGGTGACCTGTTGCGGATCGGTGCCGGTGAGCTGGATATCGGTGAAATAGTCCTTGTCGATCGTCAATTGGCCGGTCGCGTCGATCAGGTACGACCGCGGCATCAACGGCCACAGCACCTCCCCGGTCTCCAACTCGTTGCCGTCGATGGACAGGGAATTCCAATTGGCCGGATATCCGCTGATCGCCAACCGCAGGTTGCCGCCGTCGCGCACCGCATCGCGCGGCTGCGGATTGATGTCGTTGGCGGATCCGAGGGCCGCGGGCCCGTTCGTGGTGTTCACCGATGCGCAGCCGGCCAGCGTGATGCCCACCCCGGCCGCCACTACGACAGCGGCCGAACGCAATGCCCGGGCACGTATCCTCACGACGAACTCCTAGCGCGCGACGACCGGAAGCGGAACCGCGTCGATCAGCGCGCGGGTGTACTCGTGCTGCGGCGACGCGAAAATCTGCTCGGCCGGACCGGATTCGACGATCTTGCCGCGATACATGACCGCGATATCGTGCGCGAGATTGCGGACCACCGAAAGATCATGGGAGACGAACAGATACGACAGCCCGCGTTCGGCCTGCAGATCCCGCAGGAGGTTCAGCACCCCGGCCTGAATGGAAACGTCGAGCGAGGACACCGGCTCGTCGAGTACGAGCAGTTGCGGGTCCAGCGCCATCGCCCGCGCGATATTGATGCGCTGCTTCTGCCCGCCCGAGAAATCGGCCGGATAGCGATCGGCGTGTTCGGCGCGAAGACCTACCTGCTTCAGCAATTCCGGTACCCGCTTGCGAATGTCGTCGCGGGACCGGCCGTCGACGCGCAACGGCTCGGCCAGGGCGTCGAAAATCGGCAGGCGCGGATCCAGCGAGGACGCCGGATCCTGGAACACGATCTGCAATTTGCGGCGGATATCGCGTTTGCGCTGCTTGCTCAGCGTCGCGACATCCTCGCCGAAGACCTCGATCGTGCCCGCCTGCGGCTGCACGAGGTCCATGATCTGGCTCAACGTCGTCGATTTCCCGGATCCGGATTCACCGACGAGCGCGAGTGTGCGTCCCTTGCGGACCGCGAAGTCGATGCCGTCGACCGCGCGCACCTCGCCGGTACGGCGCTTGAAGACCACACCGGAGGTGACCGGGAACGTCTTGATCAGGCCCGAAACCCGCAGCACCACATCGGAATCGGCGGGTTCCGGCGCGGCGACGCTGTCGGTGTCGTGGCGGTAGGCGGCGAACAGGTCCGCGGTCCCCACTTCGGCGGTGCGGATGCAGGCCGCCCGGTGCGCGGGCGCGGTTTCCTGCAGTGGCGGCTCCGCGGCCAGGCAGTCGTCGATCGAGACCGGGCAGCGCGGCGCGAAGGGACAGCCCGGCGGCAGGGCGTGCATGGGCGGGGGCGTACCCACGATCGGGATGAGCGGCGTCCGGGCCGGGCCGTCCATCCGCGGGATGGAACCGAGCAGGCCGACGGTGTACGGCATCCGCGGCGAGTTGAACAGCTCTGCGGCGGGGGCGTTTTCGACGATCCGCCCGGCGTACATCACCGCCACCCGGTCGGCCAGCGTGGCCGCGATCCCCATGTCGTGGGTGATCATGATGACGCCGGCGCCGGTGATGTCGCGCGCCTTGCGCAGCAGGTCGAGGATCTGCGCCTGCACCGTCACATCCAAGGCGGTGGTGGGTTCGTCGCAGATGATCAGTTCCGGATCGTTGGCGATCGCCATCGCGATCACCACGCGCTGGCGCATACCGCCGGAGAATTCGTGCGGAAAAGCCTTGGCGCGCACGGCCGGTTCGGGAATACCGACCAGATCGAGCAGCTCCACGGCCCGGGCCGCGGCCTGCGACTTGCTCATCTTCTTGTGGGCGACCAGGGCCTCGGCGATCTGATCACCGACCCGGTAGACGGGCGTGAGCGCCGAGAGCGGGTCCTGGAAGACCATGCTGATCCGCGTCCCGCGCAGCGCCGAAAGCTGCTTGTCGCCCATGCCGAGCAACTCCCGGCCCCGCAGGCGGATCGAGCCGCGGATGCGGGCCTGATCGGGCAACAACCCCATCACGGCCAGCGAGGACACCGATTTACCGGAACCCGACTCGCCGACGATGGCCAGCACCTCACCGTCGGCGACGGTGTAGTTCACTCCGCGCACCGCGTCGATGCGGCCCTCCTCGCTGGGGAAGGACACATGCAGGTCCGACACCTCCAGCAGGGGTGCGGTCGTGCTGCGCCGCGCGTCCGCCCGGTCGGCGGATTCGGTGGTGCGATCGGTCATGCCGCTTCAATCCTCTTGTCCGCCTGCTCATCCGGACCGGCACCGGAGGTTCGCGCCGACTTCCCGCGCTGCGCCTTGTCCCGCTTCGCCGCCCGGTCGGCCTTCCGGCCCGCCCGCGCGCCCTTGGAACTCGGGTCGAAGGCGTCGCGCAGGCCGTCGCCGACGAGGTTGGCGCACAGCACGATCGCGATCAGGAAACCACCCGGGAACAGGAACAACCACGGGAAGGTCAAGGCCGATTTGGTGCCGAAGGCGATCAGCGAGCCCAGTGACACGTCCGGCGGTTGCACACCGAATCCGAGGAAGCTCAGACCCGTTTCGGACATGATCGCCGCGCCGACGGCGAGAGTGGTGTCGATGATCAGGATCGAGGCGATATTCGGCACGATGTGGGTGACGATCACCGAACGCGTCGAAGCGCCCATATACCGTGCCGCACGGACGAATTCGCGTTCGCGCAGGCTCAGCGTCAATCCGCGCACGATGCGGGCACTGATCATCCAGCTGAACCCGGCCAGCAACACGATCAGCAGCAGAATCGAGCTGCTGCCCTTGGTGCGCGGGGCGAAGATCGCGATGATGATGAAGCTGGGAACCACCAGCAGCAGGTCGACCAGCCACATGATCGCGCGGTCGGTCCAACCGCCGAGCAGACCCGCGATCGACCCCGCGGTGACCGCGACCAGCGAGGTCAGCACGGCCACGCAGATGCCGATGATCAGCGATTTCTGCAAACCGTGCAGAGTCTGGGCCAGCATGTCCTGGCCGATCTCGTTGGTTCCGAACCAGTGCTGCGGCGACGGCGGCTGCAGCAGCGCGTACGGGTCGCGCTCCTGATAGTCGTAGGACAGGAACGGCGGAATCGCGAAGGCGCCGATCAGCATGATGATCAGCACGGTCGCGCCGACGACGGCGGGCTTGTTGCGCAGGAACCTGCGCCACACCAGCTTTCGGCGTCCGGCCGCAGCGGGTTCCGGCGCGCCCTGCGCGATGATCTCGGTTTCGGTCACTTTCTCGCCCCGATCATCCGACCCGCACTCGCGGATCCAGAATCGCATACACGATGTCGGACAGCAGGCCCGAAACCAGCACCACGAATCCCGCGAACACCGTGACGGTCACCACGATGTAAATGTCCTGCGCGTTGATCCCGTCAACGAGCCATTCACCGACGCCGTGCCAGCCGAAGATCTTCTCGGTGAAGGTGGCGCCGGTGATCAGCGCGCCGAGGCTGTAGGCGAACAGGGTCGCCATCGGAATCAGCGCGGTGCGCAGGCCGTGTTTGTACAGCGCACGGCGGCGGGTGAGTCCCTTGGCCCGCGCGGTGCGGATGAAGTCGCTCTGCAGCACATCGAGCATGGCGTTGCGCTGGTAGCGGCTGTAACCGGCCATCGCGCCCAGGGCGAGACCGAGGCTCGGGACGATCATGTGCTGCACTCGGTCGACGAACTGATTCCACACCCCGTGCACGGCATTGGCCGAGGTTTCACCGGTATAGAGGAATATCTGCTGCCCCGCGGCCGAATTTATTTCCAGCGCACCGTATTTCAGTAGCGTGGCCAACAGGAAGATAGGCGTGCTGAGCACCAGCAGGGAAAATATCGTCGTGAAGTAGTCGCTGAACCGATATTGCCGGATCGCACCGGCCGCACCGATCAGCACGCCGAGGACCGTTCCGACGACCGAGCCTACGATCAGCAACCGCAGACTGACCCCGATCCGGCGCGGCAGTTCCTGGCTGACCGGCTGCCCCGTCAGGGTCGTGCCGAAGTCACCGTGCACCACGCCGCCGACCCAGGTGAGGTAGCGCTGCGGGATCGGCTGGTCGAGATGCAGTTCGTGGGCCTTGGCATCGATCACCGACTGCGGCGGTCGCGGATTGCGCTGTTCGAGGCTGTCCAGCGGGCGAAATGTCAGCGACGCCAGACTGAAAGCCAGGAACGACGCCAGCGCCAGCAGCACGACATAGTTGAGCGCACGTCGTAGCAGAAAGCCGGTCATCGGTCCCCTCGGGTCGGTTACTAGCCCCTGATCATAGGGAATGGTCTCGAGTCCACCGGTGACATCGTGCACCACATCCGGTCCACTCGCAGGCGGGGCGCGGGCAAATGATTACAGCCGCGCCGGAATTTCGGGCAGGATGGAATAGGTGACGCGTCTGCCGAAGCCGAAGATGGTGGCCACCGATGTCGATGGCACGCTGCTCGACGAATGGGAACGGGTGACGCCGCGCACCCGTACCGCGGTGGCCGCGCTGATCGCCGACGGAGTGCCGTTCGTGCTGGCCACGGGTCGTCCGCCGCGCTGGATCGATCCGGTGGTCGAGGGCCTGGGCTTTCCTCCGCTGTGTGTCTGCGGCAACGGCGCGGTGATCTACGACAGTGCCGCCGATCGCATCCTGCACACCAGCACATTGGATGTGGAGAGTCTGGCGTGGATCGCCGACCTCGCCGAGCGCGTGCTACCCGGCTGCGGGCTGGCCGCCGAGCGCGTGGGCCGCAGCGCGCACGATGCCGCGACGCCGCAATTCGTCAGCTCACCCGAATACGAGCACGCCTGGCTGAATCCGGACGACACCCAGGTGTCGCGGCAGGAGGTCATCTCGGCGCCGGCGATCAAGATGCTGATCCGGCTGCGGGGAACGCCCAGCGCGGAGATGCAGTCGGCCCTGGAACCCCACCTGGCCGGGCGTGCCGACATCACCTATTCCACCAACAACGGGCTCATCGAACTGTCCGCGCCCGGGATCACGAAGGCCGCCGGCCTGAGCGTGGTCGCCGAGCGGCTCGGGGTGGACCCGGCGGCGATCCTGGCCTTCGGCGATATGCCCAACGACGTGCCGATGCTCCGGATGGCGGGGCACGGCGTGGCGATGGGCAACGCTCACCCCGAGGCCCAGGCCGCCGCCGACGAGATCACCGCCTCCAATTCGGAGGACGGCGTCGCGCGGGTGCTCGAGCGCTGGTGGGAGAGCTGAGGACCTCAGCCCAGGTTGTCTCGGCCCGAAGCAATCGTGCAAACCTCGCCGCAATCGGCGGGTTTCGCGCATGTGGGTGGAGGTTTGCACGAATAGTTCGGGGTGCCGACCTCGGCCTTCAGCCCGCCGGGGCCGGAGGAACGGGCTGGGACGGCGCCGCCGCAGCGGACTCGGGCGCGGGCGGCGCTTCGGGAACCGGACCAACCGGTGCGGGTGCGGCCGGGTTCGGCGCTTCGGGAGCGGGGGCGGCCGGCGCCTCCGGTGCTGCTTGGGCATCGGGGGCCGGTTGCGCATCGGGTGCCGGCTGGGGTGCGGCCGATGCTTGCGGATCGGAAGGCGCGGGCGCGTCCGGAGCCGTCGGCGGGGCCGGGGCATCCGCGACGGGCAGTGCCTGCGGAATCGGCTCGCCCGCCGGGCCGGGTTGTGCCCCACCGTGTTCCAGCAGGGTGGTGACGACGCCGGTGGCAGTGTCGAGGATCAGTGAGCCGAGCCGGAAATCGGCCCGCTGACCGCCGGGAACCGGATACGGATTGCGCAAAGGCGTTCCGAGCGCCCCGGATTCGGCGCCGAGCTGGACGAAGCGGTCGAGGATCCGGCCTGCCAGCTCGACGATCGAGCCGTCGGGCGCGGCGTAGACGTAGCCGTTGACGAACTTGGCGTACTGGCCGCCGTCGCCGGTCGGCGTCGGTTCGGAGGAGGCGGCGCCGAGGTGTCCGTTCGGACCGCCCTGCCCCGCCCAGTATGTGGCGATCGCGTTCGCGAGAGCCGCCAGATCCGCGTGCGCGCGTTCGTCTTTCGGAGCCGCGGGCGCGGTGCCGGCGGCGACGCCCGCGGCGATCTCGCGGATGCGATCCATGCGCGCATAGGCGGCATCACCGGGGCAGGTGGTATTGCCGACATCGCGATGTGCGAACACGATCGGCAGGTCCACCGCCGCACCCTCGGCGTACGGGGTGTAGTCGGTGCCCTCGGAGTACATGGTGGTGTGGCCCTCGGGGTCCAGTCCCGCGATCTCGGCCCGCCAGCCGACGAACTGCCCGGTGGCCTGGAGCTGGGCGTCGCTGGGCGGTTCGGTCTCGAAATCGCCCATCATCGCCACGCCCGCGGTGTTCTCGTTGAAACCGCCCGCGTGCGCGCCCTCGACCGGGCGGTCCAGACCGCCGTAGCGGCCCTCGAAGATCTGGCCGTACTTGTCGACCAGTGCGTTGTAGCCGATATCGCACCAGCCCAGCGTTTTGGCGTGATACGCGTAGATCGCGCGCACGATGCCCGCGGACTCGGCCTTGGTGTAGTCGTTGCGCCCGGCGGTGTGGTGCACGGTGATTCCGCCCAGCCCGTCGTCGTAGGTGGGTTCCTCGCAGCGCAGCGATTCGTCGGCGCCCCACTGCGCCCGGCTGATCACCTTCGGCCCGCCGCCAGGTAGCGGCGCGGCGACGGAGGCCAGGTTGTCGTCGATCGCGCCGCGCCCGGGATTGATCAGCACCGCCGAGAGTTGCGACGCGGCCTGCTGCGCCGGGTCGTCGGAGCGGCCGGCGGCCGGGGTGATCGCCTTGTGGGTGGTCAGTATCTGAACCGCCTTGGTCTCGCCGACGTAGATCGGTTCGGTGCCGCTCCGGGCGGGGGCGGCCGCGTGATCGCTGCGATCGGTATCGACCCGATCGGCCGGGAACCACGGTCCCCAGGTGCCGTCGGCCTGCTGGGCGCGGATCAGAGAGGTGGTGTCGGCCAGTTCCTTCGCGGTCAGCGCGACCATGCTGAACGGGGTGTCCCGAGTCAATTCCTTGACCTCCGCACCGACCTGATCGGCCATATCCGGTGGTACGGCACCGGGCGACAGGGCGGGGGCGGCCGGGTCGGCGCCGGGAACCTGTGCGGGGTCGAGCGGAGCGGCGATGAAGCCGGGGCCGGCGTGCGCGGGGGAGCCGGCGGGAGTCCGCGTCGGCGCGGCGGGGGCGGGAGCCTGCGGGGTGACCGGACCGGCGTATGGCGTCGGGGTCGGGGTGGTGGTCGTCGGATCACCGAATTGGGGTAGTGGGATCTCGCTGGGTAGCTGTAGGCCCGGCGGGGCGGGTAGGCCGGGCGGGACGGGAATCGACTTCGGCAGCGGGAGTTTCCGCAAGTCGGACAGGCGCAGATCGGGCAGGTTCAAACCGGTGAGTTCGCGCAGCGGCAACACGATGTCGGGAGCGGACGCCAAGGCCACCTCGGCGAGTTGCGCGGGTATCGCGGCAAGATCGCTGTCGCCCGCTGGGCGATAGTCGGGAGAGTCGCGCAGCGTCAGCGTCGCGAGCGGGGCGGCGACCGCGAGAGTCGCGACCACGGGGAGGACGACGGAACGTTTCGGACGGCGGTACGGCACGAGCATCTCCCATTCAGGTAGAACCGGTGACCGTCAGCGTGGAACAGGGTGTCGCGCGGGGTTGATTCCTGACGGATCGATGGTCACACTAGTCCCAAATGCCACAGATCTAAACCTTTGGTTGAGGATTAGGTCTAGGATAGCTCGAATGTAACTTTCCAGTAGCCGCCCGAGTGCGCGCCGCGACGTCCGATGGGCGCCGTCCGCACACCACAGGAGGGTTCGATGACCCGGACCGAAGCCGCCCGCACCGGCGCCGCGCCGCCGCCGGAACACTCGAACAGCGCACCCGCGGACGGGTTCGTGGGCGGATTCCGGAGCCGACTCCAGCGTCGGCACGGTGAACTGCTGCGTCGTCGGCGGATTCGGCGCGGCGCGCTGATCGGATTGGTCGTGGTCCCGGTGACCGGCGGGATCGTCGTCGCCTTCGCGGTGCCGATGTTCGGTTCGGGCACTCGCAACGCTGCCTATCAGGCGGCCGCGGGCCCCGGGCACGGGCGCGGGATGAGTCAGGTGGGCGCGTTCGACCAGGCCACGGCGGGCGCGACGGCCGACGGCATTCTGGCGCACTATTACCCGGGCGCCCAACTCGGAACGATCGCGCCGACCACGGTCCGGGTGCGGCTCACCGTCTACGACAAGGAAACGCTCGACGTGTACTCCGATTCCGGGCTGACCGTCGCCGGTCGGCGGGTCGTGGCGGGACAGGCCGCGCACCTGACCCCGACGCCGGACGGCGGCGCGAACGTCGTGGTGACCATCGGTTGTGACGGTGATGTGCTGTGGCAGGGCTCCACCGACGACCCCTGGGCCTATCCCGCCGACCCGGGTCCCGATCGGCCCGCGGCCGAACATCTGAAGGTGTGCGACGGCTCGAGTTTCCGTGGTGTTCTGGGTGTTACGCAGGACAACGGGCAGCCGGTGACGGTGAATCAGCTCGACGTCGAGGACTATCTGCTCGGTGTGGTTCCGGCGGAGATGGAGGCCAATTGGGCCGACAAGGGCGGTGCGGAGGCGCTGCGGGCGCAGGCTGTCGCGGCTCGCTCGTACGCCTTGGCCGAACACCGCTACCCCTATGCCCAGACCTGCGACACGACCGACTGTCAGATGTATCCCGGCACCGACAAGGAAGATCCGCGCGCGGCCGACGCGGTCCACTCCACCGCGGGGCAGGTGCTGATGCGTGACGGCCACATTCTGCGCACCGAGTATTCGGCGGCGCCCGGCGGCGGGCAGCCGATCGACATCACTACTCTCGAGGTCGGGCCGACACCCGCGGAACTGGAAGCGGCGCCCGGCGCTCCGGCCGCTCCCGCCCCGGCGGCACCCGAACAAGCGGTGCCCGAGCAGGCGGTGCCCGAACAAGCGGTGCGCGGCAATACCGCCATCGATGCGAAGTATGCCGAAAGTGGCGGCGCGGCAGGGCCTTTGGGCGATCCGATGGGTCCGGAGTCGTTGTTGCCGGGCAAGGTCGGAACCTTCCGCCTGTACAAGGGTGGCGTCATCATCGCGACCCCGACCCTCGGTGCCCAGATCGTCGATTACGCCCGCCTGCTGCAGATCGCGCCGCAGGTCAGCCAGAGCGCGGGGGAGGGCGCCGGGGTGCAGGCCGCGGCTCCCGGCGGCACCCGCACCCCGGGGACGGCGGCGACTCCCACCCCGCCACCGGCTCCCAGCGGGCAGAATGCGGGCACCGGACCCGGCCCTGCGGACTCCGTCGGTACTCCGGCTGCCGCGCCCGGCAGTTCGGCTGCCGCGCCCGGCACTTCGGCTGCTGCGACCGGCGCTTCGGCTGCCGCGACCGGCGCTCCGGCTGCCGCGACCGGCGCTCCGGCCGACTCGTCGGCAGCGGGTATCGCGGCGCCCGACCACACCGCGCCCGTGCCGGAGGCAGCCGCGCCGCAGCAGATTCCGGGTTAGCGGACTGCACCTGGCGTGTCCGATGTGGCGCGGCCGGGTTCGCCGACGCCGCCGGTCTCGCCCGCATCCGGGACCGGATCGTCGGCGCTGCGGTAGTAGTCCCGCTCAGCCCAGCGAGGTGTCGTCCAGTGATTCGGACAGTCGGCGGAGCAGGCCGGCGAGTTGGTCGAGATCGGTGCGGCTCATGCCGGACAGCAGGCGGATCTCGTTGTCGACGTGCAGCGGCATGAGCTCGTCGATCACTTCGCGTCCGCGGTCGGTGAGCTGGACTCGGATGGTTCGCCGGTCCTTCGCATCGGGAACTCGGCGGACCAGATCCTTGGCGGCCATGCGGTCGATGCGATTGGTGATCGCGCCCGAGGTCACCATGGTGGCCTTGATCAGGTCGCCGGCGGTGAGACCGTCGGGACCGCCGGAGCGGCGCAGCGTGGTCAGTACGTCGAACTCCCAGTATTCGAGGCCGTAGCGGGCGAAGAAGTCCTTCATCTCGCGCTCGAGCCGTCGGCCCAAGCGCTTCAGCCGGCCGATGACGTGGGTGGGCCACACGTCGAGTTCCGGGCGGACGCGACCCCAGTCCGCGACGATCCGATCCACGGCGTCGCTCATCGGTCTCCTCTCGTGCGCAATATCTCAACGTTCAGATACTTGACATCAAGACACTCGGCGGTGTCGGATTATCTCAACGTTGAGATTATCAATGAGGAGATACCGAGATGAATCGCACCGCCGCCCGCGGTTCGACTGCCGCGATCCTCGCGATCACCGGTCTGGCCCCGCTGGTGTGGGGCACCACGTACGCTGTCACGTCCGAGTTCCTGCCGCCGGAGCGGCCGATGTTCACCGCATTGATGCGCGCCCTCCCGGCCGGATTGGTGTTGCTGGGCGCCACCCGGGTGCTGCCGCGCGGCCGTTGGATCGGCCGTGCCGCACTGCTCGGCGTGCTGAATATCGGCGCCTTCTTTCCGTTGCTGTTCCTCGCCGCATACCGGCTGCCCGGCGGTGTGGCGGCCGTATTGGGTTCGGCCGCACCGCTGTTCGCGCTCGGATTCGCGGCGCTGCTGCTGCGGGTGCGGCCGAGCGGTCGCAAACTGCTGGCCGCCGGGATCGGCATGCTGGGGGTGGCATTGGTGGTGCTGCGGGCGAATGCCGCGCTGGACCCGATCGGTGTGCTGGCCGGACTGGCCGGCGCGGCATCGATGGCCGCGGGAACCGTGCTGACCGGTCATTGGGGTCGGCCGGAAGGGGTCGGCCCGCTGGCGTTCACGAGCTGGCAGTTGACCGCGGGCGGAGTGGTCCTGCTGCCGTTGGCGCTGCTCACCGAGGGTGCGCCGCCCGCCCTGGACACCTCGGCGATCGGCGGATACCTCTATCTGGGCGCGCTCGGCACCGCGGCCGCCTACGCCCTCTGGTTTCGCGGTTTGGCTCGGGTGCCGGCCACGTCGGTCGCCTTCCTCGGCCTGCTGAGCCCGCTCTCCGCGGCGGTGATCGGATGGGCTGCGCTCGGCCAGTCGCTGACCCCGTTGCAGGTGCTGGGCATGGTGATCGCGTTGGGCGGCACGGTGCTGGGCCAGGTGGGGGATCGCACGCAGAAGCCGGCCGGACATTCGCTGTCACCGGTAACCATCGATGCGCCCGAACTCGCAGATCCCCGGCAACTTTCGTCGGCCGACACCGATTCGATCGCGCCCGAAGACCCTTCGGCGCACATCTCCCGAGTCCGCTGATTCCTCGGCAGGAGTGAAAGATCATGCATATAACCGTTTTCGGTGCCGCGGGAACCGCCGGCAGCCGGATCGTGCACGAGGCGCTGTCGCGCGGCCACGAGGTCACCGCCGTCGGCCGCGGCGCCGGGCGCCCGAATACGCTGCCCGCAGCGGCGAACTTCCGCGCCGCGGACGCCACCGAGCCGGACCGGGTGAAGGATGTCACCGCCGGGAGCGATGTGGTCATCAGTGCGACCAGGCCCCGCGCGGGGCGCGAGTACGAAATGGCGGATGTGGCCGCGGCGCTGCTGGAGGGATTGCGCAACACCGGAATTCGCCTGCTGGTCGTGGGCGGCGCGGGCGATCTGATCGTGCCCGGAACCGGCTCGACCGTCATGCAGATGCCCGACTTTCCGCCGGACTGGCGGCCGATCGCCCTGGCCTGTCACGCGCAACGCGAGGTATTCCGCAGGGCGGCAACCGATGTCGACTGGACCTACCTCAGCCCGCCGGCCCTGCTCGAGCCCGGCGAACGCCGCGGAAGCTACCGGACCGGCCTCGACGAACTGCTCAGCGACAGCACGGGCACCTCGTGCATCTCGATGGAGGACCTCGCCGTCGCACTCCTCGACGAGGCCGAGAATCCGCGCCACGCCCGCACCCGCTTCACGGTCGCCTACTGAATGTTTCGGGCCGAACGAACCTCGCGGACATTGCTTTATCTCCGCCTTAAGGATGGGCCAACCACCACGGCGACGATAGGGAGACATCCGGTGAGCCGGCTTCCCCGTGATGCGGGTTCACCTCGTACCGACGTCGTTCGCAGGCGGTAGAGTGCCTGCCCGAGAGAAGGGGGAGGCCGATGAGCTATCCGTATGGACCCGGCTACGGGGGTAATGGTTATCCGCCGGCGGGCTATCCGCCGCCCGGGTATCCGCCTGCGGGGTATCCGGCGCCGGGGTATGCGCCCTACGGTTATCAGGAGCCGCGCCCGAGTGGTGGCGCGGCGATCACGGCCGGCGTTTTCGCACTGCTGCTGGCGTTGCTGGCCGGGTTCGGAATCATCGGTTTGCTCAGTGCGGCAAGCAATCTGAATCGTTCGTACGGCTCGTACAGTTCGCACAGCAGTGGTTCGGGCGACATCTTCTATGTCATGGCCGCGGTCGACGGTCTGATCGCGCTGCTGTGGGCCGTCGGCGGAATCATGCTGATGAACCACAAGAATGCCGGGCGCGTGATGCTGGTCGCGCTGTCCTCGCTCGGGCTGCTGGGCGGTCTCGCGGGGATCGTCATGGCATTGGCCAACGGCGTGCCCGCGGCATCGATCGGTGGAATTGTCGGACTGCTGTTCGCGGTGTTGATGCTGAGCCTGACGCTGTCCGGTTCGGCGAAGCGGTGGTGTGGCGTGGGCATGCCCGCCTATCCGCCCGCCGCGTACTACGGCCAGCCTCCCTACCCGTACTGAGACGGTCGGCGGGTGGGCGCCGCCGTGGCCGGGGCGCTCGCCCATCCCGGGAGCGGTATGGGTGGCGTGTGGTCTCGGTGGGGACGGTGTCCGCGTCAACCCCCGGTGACGCCCTGGTGAACACTTCCCGGCCCCTCGCGGCGAGATTCCGCTACCCCTGCCGGTCCGCGCACGGCCGTGACCACCGTCCCCGCTACCGAGACCTACGGCGTGCAGACGCGGTGACCCGCTACGGCTACGCTGGGCTCCCGTGACCGTCGCAGCTCCCTTCGATCTGATCGTCGTCGGCTCCGGATTCTTCGGGCTGACCGTTGCCGAACGCACCGCCAACCTGCTGGGAAAGCGGGTGCTCGTGGTCGAGCGCCGCTACCACCTGGGCGGTAACGCGTATTCGGAGGCGGATCCGGAAACCGGCATCGAAATCCACAAGTACGGTGCCCACCTCTTCCACACCTCCAATAAGCGGGTGTGGGATTACGTCAATCAGTTCACCGAGTTCACCGGTTACCAGCATCGGGTCTTCGCGATGCACAAGGGGCAGGCTTACCAGTTCCCGATGGGACTCGGCCTGATCTCGCAGTTCTTCGGCCGTTATTTCAGTCCCGAGGAGGCGCGGGCACTGATCGCGGAGCAGTCCGCCGAGATCGAGACCAAAGATGCCGCGAACCTCGAGGAAAAGGCGATTTCGCTGATCGGCCGCCCGCTCTACGAGGCGTTCGTCCGCGATTACACCGCCAAGCAGTGGCAGACCGATCCCAAGGAGCTGCCCGCCGGCAATATCACCCGGCTGCCCGTGCGATACACCTTCGACAATCGCTATTTCAACGACACCTACGAGGGTCTGCCGGTCAACGGTTACACCGCCTGGCTGGAGAAGATGGCCGAATCGGATCTGATCGAGGTGCGCCTGAATACCGATTGGTTCGAGGTGCGCGACGAAATCCGCGCGCAGAATCCGGACGCGCCCGTCGTCTACACCGGCCCGCTGGACCGCTACTTCGACTACAGCGAGGGCGAACTGGGCTGGCGCACCATCGATTTCGAGACCGAAGTGCTCGAGACCGGCGACTTCCAGGGCACCTCGGTGATGAATTACAACGATGCCGATGTGCCGTTCACCCGCATCATCGAGCCGCGCCATTTCCACCCGGAGCGCGACGGCTATCCGGAGGACAAGACCGTCATCATGCGCGAATTCTCGCGATTCGCGCAGACCGGCGACGAGCCGTACTACCCGATCAACACCCCGGAGGACCGCGCGAAACTGCTCGCCTACCGCGAGCGGGCGAAGAACGAAACCGCGACGGCCAACGTCGTTTTCGGCGGACGCCTGGGCACCTACCAGTATCTCGACATGCATATGGCCATCGGCAGCGCGTTGAGTTCCTTCGACAACGTGCTGCGCCCGCATCTGGAATCCGGCGCACCGCTCACGGCCGGCGATCCCCAGTAATGTGCCACCGGCCCGTACCGCGGATGCAGGAAGTGAAATGACCGCACAAGTGACCCTCGAGGATATGAGCACCGAGACCCGCGCGAAATCCCTGCTGCAGCGCATCATTCTGCCTCGCCCCGGCGAGCCGCTGGATGTGCGGACGCTGTATCTGGAGGAATCCGCGACGAACGCTCGCCGCGCGCATGCTCCCACGCGCACCTCGCTGTCGATCGGCGCCGAATCCGAAGTGTCGTTCTGCACCTATTTCAATGCCGTGCCGGCCAGTTACTGGCGGCGCTGGACGATTCTGGAATCGGTGGTGCTGCGCCTGGACCTGTCCGGGCACGGCCGGGTGGACGTCTACCGTTCCAAGGCCGACGGTTCCCGGATCCACGTGCGCGGCAACGAATTCGCGACAGCCACGGCGGGCCGTGAATCGCTCACCGCGCCGGCCGATATCACCACCGTGGAATTCGAGGTCGATCTGGCGCCGTTCGAGGACGGCGGCTGGATCTGGTTCGACATCACCACCGATTCCGCGGTCGAATTGCGCAGCGGCGGGTGGTACGCGCCGGTCGAGGCGCCCGGTGAGGGCAGCATCGCGGTGGGCATGCCGACCTTCAACCGGCCCACCGATTGTGTGAACACTCTCGCGGCCCTCGGTTCCGATCCGCTGGTGCTGGAGAAGATCAAGGCCGTGATCATTCCCGATCAGGGCAATCGCAAGGCCGTGGACGAACCCGGATTCGCCGAGGCCGCCGCGGTTCTCGGCGATCGGCTCGCCATTCACGATCAGCCCAATCTCGGTGGTTCCGGCGGATACAGCCGCGTCATGTACGAGGCGCTGAAAACCACGGACGCGCAATACATCGTCTACATGGACGACGATATCGAGATCGAGCCG
The DNA here is from genome assembly GCF_049538315.1 of Nocardia sp. AB354. Lineage (NCBI taxonomy): Bacteria > Bacillati > Actinomycetota > Actinomycetes > Mycobacteriales > Nocardiaceae > Nocardia > Nocardia sp. AB354. Next base: position 71,202 of record NZ_JBMVFU010000003.1, read on the forward strand.
GACTGCATTCTGCGCGCGCTGGCCTTCGCCCGTTTCTCGCGCACACCCACCCTGGTGGGCGGCCAGATGCTGAATCTGCAGGAGCGTTCGCATCTGCACACCATGGGCGAGGTGGTCGACCGCGGCATCTGGATGTGGACCGCGGCGCCGAATGTCGAATACGACCACGATTTCTCGAAGTATCCGCTACGCGACCGCGACAATTCCAAACTGCTGCACCGGCGCATCGATGTCGATTTCAACGGCTGGTGGACCTGCGTCATCCCGCGCGTGGTGGCCGAGCAGATCGGTCAGCCGCTGCCGCTGTTCCTGAAGTGGGACGACGTGGAGTACGGGCTGCGCGCCCGGGCGGCCGGATATCCGACGGTCACGCTGCCGGGTGCGGCGGTCTGGCACATGGCGTGGAGCGACAAGGACGACGCCATCGACTGGCAGGCGTATTTCCACCTGCGCAACCGCCTGGTGGTCGCGGCGCTGCACCTCGGCAACGACGGCCGTCCGATGATCGTCAATACGGTCAAGGCGACGCTGAAACATTTGCTGTGCCTGGAATATTCGACGGTCGCCATTCAGAACCAGGCGATTCGCGATTTCCTCGCCGGACCGGACAAGCTGTTCGAACTGCTGCCCACCGCGCTGGGCCAGGTCGCCGCGATGCGCAAGGAATTCCCGGATGCGGTGATCGTCGGCTCCTCGACGGACCTGCCGCTGCCCAGCGGCGCCGATGTGGGCGCGGTCGGTGAACCGTCGAATCCGCTGGCCAAGATCGTCCGGCTCGGCAAGGGCGTGGCGCACAACCTGCGCAAGGCCAAGACCGAACATCACGATCGCCCGCAGTTGAACGTCCCGACACTGGACGCGCGTTGGTTCCTGCTCTCGCAGGTCGACGGGGTTACCGTGACCACAGCCGACGGGCGTGGCGTGGTCTACCGCAAGCGCGATCCGCGTCAGGCCCGGGAGCTGTTCACCGAGGCGATGCGGTTGCGCCGGGAACTGGCCGCGCGGTTCCCCGAGCTGCGGGAGCGGTACCGTGCCGCACACGCGCGCTTGACCAGCACCGCGGCCTGGGAGAACGCGTTCGGAATCAACACTAGTGAGGACAAATGACCGCCCCAGCCTCCTCCGATCCGGCCGGCGCCCCGCATTTGCAGGTGGTGGCGGACCCCGAGGTGTCCAAGCCCGCGGAGGTCAAGATCCTCAACGCCGTCCAGGGCGCCATCGGCACCCCGCCGGTGATCAAGGCCGCGCGCGGGATGTCGCATTTCGGTGAGCACGCGCTCGGCTGGATGGCCATCGGCGCCGCGGGCGCACTGGTCGACAAGTCCCGCCGGCGTCAGTGGGCCGGAGTCGCGGTGGGCGCCTTCGGGGCGCACGCCGCCTCGGTCGTCATCAAGCGCGTCGTCCGGCGCCCGCGCCCGCACGATCCATCGGTGCAGGTCAACGTGTCGACGCCGAGCAAACTGAGCTTCCCGTCCTCGCACGCCACCTCCACGACGGCGGCGGCCGTGTTGCTCGGGAAGTTGACCGGGCTACCCTTGCCTGCGGTGCTCGTGCCGCCGATGCTGCTCTCCCGGGTCGTTCTGGGAGTGCACTATCCCTCCGACGTGCTCGCCGGATCCGCTCTGGGTGCGGCATCCGCCGCAGCCGTGCTAGCCGCCGAAAAGAGATTCGCCAGTGACCGCACAGGAAAGAACCCTCGCTGATATGAGTGAAGAGCCGACCGGCACCGACCTCGACGAAGCCGTCCTCAAGGGTCCGCCGAAGACGCTGGCCGGCGGAATCGTCAAGGCCGTGCGGCCACGGCAGTGGGTGAAGAACGTCCTCGTGCTGGCGGCGCCGCTGGCCGCGGGCAAGGACGCGGCCTCCGGTGCGTACGTGCTGGCGGATGCGACCGTGGTCGCCCATATCGCGATCGCGTTCGTCGTGTTCTGCATGGCGGCCTCGGGTATCTACCTGGTCAACGACGCGCTCGACGTCGAGGCCGACCGCGCGCACCCCACCAAGCGCTTCCGGCCCATCGCGGCCGGCGTGGTGCCGGTGAACCTGGCGTATTCGCTCTCCGCGGTGCTGCTGGTCGGCTCGATCGCGGCGTCGTTCCTGGCGTCCTGGCATCTGGCCGTCGTGATGGCGGTCTACATCGGCATTCAGCTGGCCTACTGCTTCGGCCTGAAACACCAAGCGGTGCTCGACATCTGCATCGTGTCCTCGGGCTTCCTGCTGCGCGCGGTCGCCGGTGGCGCGGCCGCCGATATCCGGCTCTCGCAGTGGTTCCTGCTGATCATGGCCTTCGGTTCGCTGTTCATGGCGGCCGGTAAGCGCTACGCGGAGTTGAAGATCGCGCTCGACACCGGCGCCAAGATCCGCAAGTCGCTGCAGTACTACACACCCACCTACCTGCGCTTCATCTGGACCCTGTCGGCCACCGCGGTGGTGGTCTTCTACGGGCTGTGGGCCTTCGAAACCGATCACAAGCACACCCAGTGGTTCGCGATCTCGATGATTCCGTTTACCATCGCAGTCCTGCGCTACGCGGTCGACGTCGATGGCGGCGAGGCCGGGGAACCCGAAGAGATCGCGCTGGGGGATCGCATATTGCAGCTCCTGGCCATCGCCTGGATCGGAGCGGTAGGTGTCGCTGTCTATCTCACCTGACGAGATGCTGGTAGCGGGAGACGAACACGGGGAGGGGGCAGACGCGGAGTCGTCCGATCGCGCACTACAGCGCGATGGCGATGCCGCGCGCCGCTTTTCGGTGCTCTCCCGCACGGTATTCGTCGGTGGGGTGATCGTCACCGTCGCGTTGTTCGGTATCGGTGCCTGGCAACGGCGCTGGATCGCCGACGATGGCCTGATCGTCCTGCGCACCGTGCGCAATCTGCTGGCCGGGAACGGCCCGGTCTTCAACGCCGGCGAGCGGGTGGAGACGAATACCAGCGCGGCCTGGACGTATGTGATCTGGTTCTTCAGCTGGGTCAGCGACGCCCGGCTCGAATACGTCAGTCTGGCTGTCGCGCTGACCCTTTCGCTGCTGGCCGTCGTCTTCGCCATGGTGGGTTCGGCGCGGTTGTGGCGCCCGGTGACCCGGACCGCGCCGACGCTGCTGCTGCCCGCCGGTGCGCTGGTCTACATCGCCGTGCCGCCGGCTCGCGACTACGCCACCTCCGGCCTGGAGAACTGCCTGGTCATCTTCTGGCTCGGCGTGCTGTGGTGGTTGCTGCTGCGCTGGAGTCAGGACGAGAAGCGCGGCCTGGCAAAACTTCTCGTGGCCGGCTTCTGGGCCGGATTGTGCTGGGTGGTCCGCCCGGAGATGACCGTCATCGGCGGTCTGGCGCTGCTCATGCTCTTTTTCGCACCGGTGCCGCGTACCCGGTTGCGCCCGGTGCTGATTCGCGCGCTGCTGGTGGCGGTCGGCGGCGCGGTGCCGGTCGGCTATCAGATCTGGCGCATGGGCTATTACGGCCTGCCCTATCCGAACACCGCGGTGGCCAAGGAGGCCGGCGGCGCGAAATGGGGCCAGGGCCTGAAATATCTGTGGGATCTGGTCGGCCCGTACTACCTGTGGATTCCGCTGCTGGTCCTCGTCGTGGTGACCGCCGTGCTGCTGCGCGGGCGGGGCCGCCGGACTCCCGATGCCGAACCGTCCGGCGAGACCGGACGACGGATCCGGCTGCAGCGGTGGCTGCGCTCTCCGGCCGCGGTGGTGACGCTGATGGTCGGCGGCGGTCTGCTGCTGGTGCTGTTCAATATGCGCGTCGGCGGCGACTTCATGCACGGCCGCATGCTGCTGCCGCAGCTGTTCTGCCTGATGCTGCCGGTTTCGGTGCTGCCGGTGCGGTTGCCGGTCGGCGACCGTTCCGAATGGCTGCGGTGGTCGTTCGCCCTGCCGCTGATCGCCTGGGCCGGGACGGTCGGCTGGGCGCTGTTCGCGGCCAACACCACCGCCGACACCTCGGGCGGGCAGATCAGTGCCTCGGGCATCGTGGACGAGCGGATCTACTACGTCCTCAACAGCGGCCACGACCACCCGGTGCTGGCGGAGGACTATCTGGACTACCCGCGCATGCGGGCCATGCTGCAGGACATCGCCGCCACGCCGGACGGTGGCCTGCTGATCAACTCGCCCTCGTTCATGATGTGGTACGTCGCGCCGCCGCCGCTGCCGATTCCGCCGGGCGGGTACGGGCACACCGTCTACTTCCTCAACCTGGGCATGACCAGCATGAACGTGCCGCTCAGCGTGCGCGTCATCGACCAGGAGGGGCTGGCCTACCCGTTGGCCGCGCATACCGACCGGCTGGCCGACGGACGTATCGGACACGACAAGAACCTGTATCCGGACTGGGTGATCGTCGATACCGGTATGGTCGACCAGCATCCGTGGATGCCGTGGTTCCTCGACGAGAAGTGGGTGCGTCAGGCGCGGACCGCGCTGTCGTGCCCGCCGACTCAGGATCTGCTGGCCTCGTATCGAGCCCCGCTGACCTGGGATCGGTTCAAGCACAATGTCATCCAGTCGCTGCATTTCGCGAAGTACCGCATCGACCGGGTGCCCAAATACGAGATCCAGCGTTGCCATCTGGTGGACCCGACGACACCGCCCCCGGTGCCGAACTAGACCGCCGACGACAACGAAGAAGTCGTGTATTAGTCTCGGTTTGATAACGCCGATGTATCGATTTCACGATACGCTCGGTGACGGACGTCCGTCGGGGGCGCATCTCAGCATGCGCACGGGTGATCATTCGCAGAGAAGAACAGCGGTCGGACGGGCCGCGCTACGGGAAAGGCCGGACAGGGTATGCGAGGCGTGACTGTGCGATGGGTGCAGCAGAGACGTCGGAGACGGTCGCAGCAGCCGTCGGCGCCTCATCGAGCCGGGTGGCTCAAGCGGTCCGCGGTGGGCGTGGCTTTGGCGACGTTGCTGCCGTTCGGGGTGTCGGTGGCAGAGGCCGGACATGCGGCCGCGGCCTTCAATCCGACGGGTATCGACTTCTGGGTCGATTCGTCGATGGGCCCGATCAAGTCGCGCATCTTCCGTGCGGCCGACGGCAACACCGGACGGGTGGTGTACGCCCTCGACGGTATGCGCGCCCAGGGTGACATCAGCGGCTGGGAGAAGGAAACCAACATCATCCCGGCGTTGGTCAACGCCAATATCAACGTGGTGATGCCGGTCGGCGGTCCGTCGAGCTTCTACGCCGACTGGAACGCGCCGAGCAACTTCTTCGGCATCGACACCGGTTCGGCCGGCTCGTCCGGCTCGGCCTCGACCGGCTCGGCGATGACCGGTTCCTCGAACTACAACGAGACGCTGGGCAAGGTCAACACCTACAAGTGGGAAAGCTTCCTCACCCAGGATCTGCCCAATGCCCTCAGCTCGCGGTTGGGCTTCAGCTCGCACCGCAACGGCGTCTTCGGCCTGTCGATGGGCGGTAGCGCCGCCCTGACCCTGGCCGCGTACCACCCGGACCAGTTCAGCTACGCGGGCTCGTTCTCGGGCTACCTGAACATCTCGGCGCCGGGTATGCGTGAGGCCATGCGCGTGGCGATGCTGAGCGCCGGTGGGTACAACATCGACGCCATGGCGCCGCCGTGGGGCCCGCAGTGGTTGCGGATGGATCCGTTCGTGTTCGCGCCGCGGTTGAAGGCCAACAACACTCGGCTGTGGGTCGCGGCCGGCAGCGGCATTCCGTCGCCGCAGGACGCGGTCGCCCCGCTCGACATCGTCCAGGGGTCGCCGCTGGAGGCGTTGGCGCTGGCCAACACCCGCGCCTTCCAGGTCCGCATGATGACCCTGGGCGCCGGCAACGTGACCTACGACTTCCCGAACGTGGGTGTGCACAACTGGCACAACTGGGAGGACGAGGTCTATCGGATGCTCCCGGATATGTCGGCCAATATCGGCTGATATCAGCACGACTCACAGCCCCGCAGCGGATGTCCGCTGCGGGGCTGTGTCGTATGCGGAGCCGTCCTGACGGCCTGTGCCGCAGATCACCTTTCGGACTATTTCCGTGTTGAATCATTCGGTCGCGCTACTCGATCACCGATACTCGATTGGTATCGAAGAACCCTGCAGTACAGCGGCGAGCGCCTTCGCCGAAACGCTTTGTCTGTGTTGTCCGGAACGAGCGGTGGTTCGTGCGGTGTGGGATCGGTTGCGACCGCCGCTTCTGGCGAAAGGCCGTGTCGATGCGAATTGCGCGCAGGAAGCCGTTGCTCGGAGGAAGGCCTGGTCAGGCGCCGCGTTCGCGGCTCAGGCGCTCGGCGCTGGGCATGGCATTGGCACTGTTGCTGCCACTGGGAGTTTCGGTACTCGGCAACGGCGCGACCGCATCGGCGGCATTCGACCCGTCGGGCTTCGACTTCTGGGTCGATTCTCCGGTGATGGGCGCGGTCAAGTCCCGTATTTTCCGGGCCAAGGACGGCAACACCGATCGCGTGGTCTACGCGCTCGACGGTCTGCGGGCACCCCAGACGTTGAACGGCTGGGAGATCGAGACGAATGTCGCGCAGGTACTGACCGACTGGAATATCAACGTGGTCATGCCGGTCGGCGGCCAATCCAGTTTCTACGCAGACTGGAATGCGCCCAGCTCGTTCTTCGGCGTCCCGCCGAGCAATTTCGGTTCGGCCAACACCGGATCCGGTGTGACCGAGGCATTCCTGGGTGGGCCGGGGAAGGACTATCGCTACGACTGGGAGACGTTCCTGACCGGCCAGTTGCGCAATGCCCTGCGTGATCGGCTCGGGTTCCGGGCCGGCCGCAACGGCGCGTTCGGATTGTCGATGGGTGGTAGCGCCGCGCTGACGCTGGCCGCGTATCACCCGGATCAGTTCAGCTTCGCCGGATCGTTCTCGGGCTATCTGAACATTTCCGCCCCCGGTATGCGGGAGGCGATTCGGATGGCGATGATCGACGCGGGCGGTTACAACGTCGATTCGATGGCTCCGCCGTGGGGCCCGCAGTGGTTGCGAATGGACCCGTTCGTATTCGCGCCGCGCCTGATCGCGAACAACACCCGGCTCTGGATCGCCGCCGGCAGCGGTGTGCCGTCGCAGGAGGACCTGGGCCTGCCACTCCCGGCGGCCGCCGACCACATCATGCGCGGTGCGCCGCTGGAGGTGCTGGCATTGGCGAATACCCGGGCCTTCCAGGTGCGCATGGCGACGCTGGGCGCGACCAACGCGGTGTATTCGTTCCCGAATGTCGGTGTGCACGACTGGTTCAACTGGCAAGCCGAGGCATACCGGATGATTCCGGACCTTTCGGCGAATATCGGCTGAACATCCGCGACATCTCGGGCCCCGGCCGAAACCGCCGGGGCCCGAGCCATGTTCGGTGTTTCCTGGTGAAATTCACCGGCGCAGTAGTTGATTCGTCATTTCACGCTGTCATTTCCGGCCGGACGCGATAGGGTCACTGCACGATTACGAATGGCGCACGGGCGGATTTCAGCCACCCGGCGGGGTCCGTGTTGCTAACGATTGGGCGGTCGAATATCGTCCAGCGAGCGCAAGTGTGACCGTTCGTAGCCGCGGCGTCGCTCATGTCGAAAGGTCGGGTTCGACGTGGGTGCAGATCATGCCGTCGCTGACGGAAGTGGTCGTGGCGCGGCGACAACAGCAGACAGCAGCAGAAAGAGAGCAGTATCCATGCGTTTCGGCAGGTCGGCCGCGCCGGTTTCGCATTCGGCGCTCGCGCCGGAGTCAGCCCCCAGAGGGCGGCGAGGCGCTCAGCGTGGTTGGCGCACACGACTTCTCGCTGCGGGTGCCGCGATGGCACTCCCGATTGCGGCGGGCATCATGGCCCCGGCCGCCATCGCCGCTCCCGTTCACGCACCCGTGCACCAGACGCCCGCGGGCGGCTACGACGAACTGATGGTTCCGTCGAGCATGGGCCCCATCAAGGTGCAGGTGCAGTGGGCGCGCAACGGCGGTAACGCGGCGCTGCTGCTGCTGGACGGCCTGCGTGCGCGCGACGACCGCAACGCCTGGTCGTTCGAGACCAACGCACAGCAGATGTTCGGCAACGACAACGTCACCCTGGTGATGCCGGTGGGTGGCCAGTCCAGCTGGTACGCCGACTGGCAGGGCCCGAGCAACACCAACGGCCAGAAGTTCACCTACAAGTGGGAAACGTTCCTCACCAAGGAACTTCCGGACTTCCTCAGCAACTACGGGGTTTCGCGGACCAACTACGCGGTCGCCGGTCTGTCGATGAGTGGTCCGGCGGCGCTGCGCCTGGCAGCGTTCCACCGGGACCAGTTCAAGTACGCGGCCTCGTTCTCCGGTCCGCTGAACTGGAACGCCCCCGGTATGCGCGAGGCGATTCGCGTGATGATGCTCGACGCCGGCCGCTTCAACGTCGACTCGATGGCCGCGCCGTGGAGCCCGCAGTGGCTGCGTTCGGACCCGATGGTGTTCGCGCCGCAGCTGCGTGGTCTGCCGATGTACATCTCGGCCGCCAGTGGTCTGCCCGGTCAGTACGACCACCCGAACGGCCTTGTCGGTGCGTTCAATACCGGTAACGCCATGGGCATCGAGCTGATCTCGATGGTCAGCACCCACTCGTTCAAGGCTCGCCTGGACTCGCTGGGCATTCCGGCCGCCTACGACTTCCCGCCCACGGGCACCCACGCCTGGCTCTACTGGCAGGACGAGCTGGCCAAGGCTCGCACGGGCATTCTGGCCGCACTGAACGCCTGATCAAGGGCCGTAACAACAACTGAACCCGGCGCCGCGCAGATCTGATCTGCGCGGCGCCGGCATGTTGCGGGCGGGCGCCGGTTGCGTTGTGCGCTGCGATTTCTCAGGTTTGCTGTCCGCGCGTCCTACCGCCTCCAGCCGTCCGGGCGCGGTACAACACTCCTGTGGCAGGTGTGGCATCTGGTAGACGGGGGACGGTTCGTCGCGGCCGCTGGGCCCGTCGACGACTCGCGATGCTGGCCGCTGCGGTGGTCGTGCCGATCGCCTCCGGAATCAGCGTCGCACCGCTGCCGGCATTCGCCGAACCCGCCGCGGTGCCCGCACCGGCCGGGGCGACGATCGAGAAGGTCGTCTGGCTGACAGATCGGCGCGTCGCCCTGTGGGTGAATTCGCCGTCCATGGGTTCACCCGTCCAGGTGCAACTACTGCTGGCCCGCGACTGGAATTCCCGCCCGGACGCGCGATTTCCGCTGCTGTTCATGCTCGACGGCCTGCGCGCTGAGGACGACGAGAGCGGCTGGACCAAGGATGCCGGGGCCGTCGACTTCTACGCCGACAAGAACGTCACCGTGGTACTGCCCATCGGCGGCCAGTCGAGCTTCTATTCCGACTGGGTGCAGCAGGACAACGGCAAGAACTACAAGTGGGAAACCTTCCTGACCAAGGAATTGCCGCCCCTGCTGGAGAACCAGTGGCGCGCCACCGACGCCCATGGCGTCGAGGGGCTTTCGATGGGCGGTACGGCCGCGATGTTCCTGGCCGGCCGCAATCCCGGCTGGGTGAAGTACGCGGCATCGTATTCGGGCTTCCTGACCACCACGAGTGTCGGTATGCCACAGGCGATCATGTTCGCGATGCGCGACGCCGGCGGATTCGACGCCAACGCCATGTGGGGCCCGCCGACGAATGCCGAGTGGTCCGAACACGATCCGTATCAGCTGGCGCCCAAGCTCAAGGGCATCAGCCTGTACGTTTCCGCCGGCAGCGGCACCACCGGCGCCTACGACAAGCCCTCCGATATCCCGGGCATCAGCACCAATTACGCCGGGATGGGCCTGGAAATGCTGTCCCGGCTGACCAGTCAGAACTTCGTCGACAAGCTGAACAAGCTGTCGATTCCGGTCCAGGCCAATTACCGCCCCTCCGGCACACATTCGTGGCCGTACTGGGATTTCGAGATGCGTCAGTCCTGGCCCCAGGCCGCGGCCGCGCTCGGCGTGGAGGCCGACAAACCCGCCTGCGCGGTGAACGGCGCGGTCGCCGCGGCCGTGCAGATCGACAAGTGGCTGGGTGACTGCGTCACCGGCGAATACCAGGTGACCAACGGCAGCGCGCAGGACTTCAAGGGCGGCCGGATGTTCTGGTCGCAGGCCACCGGCGCGCATGCGGTCGCGGGAGCGATCGGCGGGACCTACCAGGCGACGGCCGGACCGGGCGGCCCGCTGGGCTTGCCCACCGCCGCCGAACAGCCACTGCCGGACGGTCGGGGCCGCTTCCAGACCTTCCAGGGCGGTTCGGTCTATTGGACGCCGCAGACCGGCGCCCAGGTGATCCGCGGGGCGATTCTCGCCGAATGGGAGCGGCAGGGCTTCGAACGTGGCCCCGCCGGCTATCCGACCGGGCCGGAGGCCAAAACGCCGAACAAGGACGGCGTGGTGCAGGGCTTCCAGGGCGGCCCGATGTACTTCAGCGACAAGACCGGGGCGCACCGGGTGCAGGGCCTGATTCTCGGTAAGTACGCGCAGATGGGCTTCGAGAACAGCTGGCTCGGTTTCCCGGCCGCCGAGGAACAGCCGACCAAGGATCTGGGCCGCTACAGCAAGTTCGAGGGCGGCAACATCTACTGGAGTCCGCTCTCGGGGGCATGGGCCGTGCGCAACGGCCCGATCATGGACGCATGGGGGCAGCAGGGCTTCGAGAACGGCAAGCTCGGCTACCCCATCAGCGACGAGTTCCCGGTTCCCGGGGGCGTGCAGCAGAATTTCCAGACCGGATTCGTCGTCGTGCGCGACGGCAAACCGCCCGAGGTACACGGAGCCTAGGGCGATAAATCACCTTTAAGTGGTTGATGAGGGTTCCGGCCATGGGATCCCTGTCCGCGCCGGTTGCCGTTAACCTGGAGCGCGACCTGCTAGGAGTTCTAGCCCTCAGCGAACTAGATCGAGGACACGATTCATGCTTCGGACCCGTCCGGTCGGAGAACGGTACATCGCCGGTGGCAAGGTCGCCGGCATCATGGTCGCGCTGGCGGCCACGGGATTACTGGCCGCCTGCGGTGGTAACGATTCCACGGCGTCGAGCACGCCCACGTTGAAGCCGTCCACCACGACCGCCACGGTCGCGCCCGCGCAGAGTGCGCCGAACAGCGCGCCGGCGGCGCCCGAGCCCACCCAGGAACAGGCCCCGGCCACCAGCACCGCGAACGAGCGTCCGGAGCCGGCGCAGCCGAACTCGGGTGACAACACGCAGCTGTCGGCGAAGGATCAGGCCTATCTGGACGAGTTGAAGAAGCGCGGGGTGAATCCGTCCAGCCCGGACATCGCGATCACCGCGGCCAACTACGTCTGCCAGAGCAAGGCGAGCGGCGCCTCCGATCAGGAGGTCAAGACGTTCGTGAACGCGATGGCGGGCACCGACCCGTCCTTCGATCCGCAGAAGATGTCGGTTGAACAGGCGGGCCAGATCTACATCGACGTCGCGACCCAGTCCTACTGCAACAAGTGAACGCGCGACGACGTTCCGGATACGCCGCGGGCGGTCCCGGCCGCAACCGGCGGCCGGGCTGTCTGCTGTTCGTGCTGATCGCGGTCCTGACGGCGATCGTGGCGCTGGTGCTGTGGTTCGTGCTCGCGGGCCTGCTGCACGTCCCGAAGCCGGGACCGCCGAAGCCCGGTAAGCCCAGCAGCCAGCCGGCCTCCTGCCCGGATGTGCAGTTACTGGCGATTCCCGGCACCTGGGAGTCGAACAGCAACGACGACCCGCACGATCCGACGGCCAATCCGGCGTCGTTGATGCTGCATGTGACCAATCCGGTGCGCCAGCAGTTCCCGGAGTCCCGGCTCGACGTCTACACCGTCCCCTACGTCGCGCAATTCTCCAATCCGATCGCGCTTCCGCCGGACGGTCAATCGTCCTACAACAACAGCCGGTCCGAGGGCACGCAGCGTGCGCTGGCGGAACTCACCGATATGTCGAAGAACTGCCCGCTCACCAACTATGTGATCGCCGGATTCTCGCAGGGCGCCGTGATCGCGGGTGATATCGCGGCGCAGATCGGCGCCGGGCAGGGACCGATCGCCGGCGACCAGGTTCTCGGTGTGACGCTGATCGCCGACGGCCGTCGCGTGAACGGGCCCGGGCAGGCCGGTGAGATCGGGGTCTCCCCGCCGGGTGTGGGCGCGGAGGTCGCGCTGAAGGGTCTGTCGGTTCCGGGCATCACCATGACGGGGCCACGTGCCGGTTTCGGTTCGCTGGCCGGGCGCACGAACACCATCTGCGCGCCCGGGGATCTGATCTGCGACGCCCCGCAGCAGGCGTTGAATCCGGTGAATATCGTGCCCAGCCTGATGACCCTGGTCCATGCCGTGGGCAATCCGGTGCACAGCCTCTACAACACCTTCCAGGTGGACGATCAGGGCACCACGGCCACTCAATGGGCGGCCTCCTGGGCCGAGGGGCTGATCAAGGACGCGCCCCACCCGGCGCACGGCTGACGACCAGCGGTGACCGCGGTCGCCGGAGCTCCCGGGAAAAAAGTAAACCCGAGGGTCACTCAGATTTTGGTGAAGGCTGTAAAGTGCAGCGATGATCGCGCCACAGCGCACATCCGCACAGCCAGGAGCAGAGAGTTCATGACAGAAGCCGCCGCCGCCGGCGCGACCAGCGGTGTCGAGATGACAGCGCTGGGTGTTCCGGCGCGCGCGTTCCGATTCGCTGCTGCCGGTGAAGGAAATCAGCAGGAGGGCGGTGCGCGGAAATTCGTCAAGCTCGCCCAGCAGGCCGAGGAATACGGATACGACTCCTTCGCGATTCCGGACCACCTCGGCCCCCAGGTCGGGCCGATCGCCGCGCTCGGCGCGCTGGCCGTGGCCACCGACCGCATCCGGATCGGAACCTCGGTGCTGGCCAACGGTTTCCGGCATCCGGTGGTGCTGGCCAAGGACGCCGCGACCATCGACGTGCTCTCGCGCGGGCGGCTGGAACTCGGCGTCGGCGCGGGCTGGATCAAGAGCGAATTCGAAGCCGCCGGCCTTCCCTACGAATCGCCGGGCGTGCGGTTGGAGAAGCTGGACGAGGCGCTGACCATTCTCGATGTGCTCCTGCGCGGGCAGGAATGCCATTTCGAGGGCAAGCACTATCAGGTGCGCGGCATCAAGGGCACGCCGCGGCCGCGGCAGGGCCCGCGCCCGCCGCTGGTGACCGGCGGTGGCGGCCCCAAGATGTTGCGGCTGGCCGCCAAGCACGCCGACATCATCTCGGTCGTGCCGCGCACGACCAAGACCGGTAAGGGCCTGCTGTCGGGAATCACCCTCGAGAAGACCATCGAGAAGGTGAATCTCATCAAGGAGGCCGCCGGGGACCGGTTCCCCGACATCGAACTCAACTGGACCATCACCGCCGTCGTGATCACCGACGATCGCGAGCGCACGGCCGAGATGGCGTTGGCCGCCCTTGACAAGGGTTTGCACCCGGATCTCGAGGTCGATGTCCAGCTGTCGGTGGAAGACATCCTGAATTCGCCCTATGTGGCCATCGGCACATTCGAGGAGATCGCCGAGCAGATCCGTAACGTGCGGCGATTGACATCGATGTCCTATGTCGGAGTGTTTCCGACCCAGATGGATGCTTTCGCACCGGTGATCCCCTTGCTGCGAGAGGAGCCGTAGCGAGTCGCCACCGTGCAAGCCGGGGAATCGTTCGGCTCGCTCCGGAGACCGCTTCGGGGCCTGCTCTGTAACATGTCCCTGGCTCGAGTACATCTAGCCGATAGGTGGTCACCGCGCAGACCACCGGAAAAAGCTGCAGGCATGCTCTCGCACCGCAGAGCGCCCGCGGGTGAAAGAGAGTCGGGGCCTCACAGGTAACAGCGGCCATGTCGCCGTGCTGCGTGTGCCTCGGAGGAGAAGGAATGACGGACGAGACTTTCGACGACTACCTGGACGAAACCGGGAACATCGCAATTCCCGAGGGCCGCACCCTGGTCGATTACGTCGAGAAGCACACCCGCAACGATGCGAACGATCTTGCGTATCGCTATATCGACTACTCCCGCGAGCGCGACGGGGAGTATCAGGACCTGACCTGGAAGGAATTCGGCGTCCGGCTGCGCGCGGTGGCCGCTCGCCTGCAACAGGTGACCAAACCCGGCGACCGGGTGGCGATCCTGGCGCCGCAGGGCCTGGACTATGTGATCTCCTTCTTCGCCGCCATCTACGCCGGCACCATCGCGGTGCCGCTGTTCGATCCGGACGAGCCGGGCCACACCGACCGCCTGCACGCCGTACTGGGCGACTGCAAGCCGTCGGCGATTCTGACGGCCAGCTCCTCGGCCGCCGGCGTGCGCCAGTTCTTCCGGCCGCTGCCGGCCGCGCAGCGTCCGCGCATCATCGCCGTCGACGCGGTGCCCGACACTCTCGGCGAGTCCTGGGTGCGGCCGAATCTGGCCGTCGACGACATCGCCTACCTGCAGTACACCTCGGGTTCGACCCGGACCCCGGCCGGCGTGGAGATCACCCACCGCGCGGTCGGCACCAACCTGCTGCAGATGGTTCACGCCATCAATCTGGACTGGAACTCGCGTGGTGTCACCTGGCTGCCGCTGTACCACGACATGGGCCTGCTGTGCGTGATCCTGCCGGCGATCGGCGGTAAGTACATCACCATCATGTCGCCGAGCGCCTTCGTCCGGCGCCCGGGTCGCTGGATCTCCGAGCTCGCCGCGGTATCCGACGGTGCCGGCACCTTCGCCGCCGCGCCGAACTTCGCCTTCGAGCACGCTGCGGCGCGCGGTCTGCCGAAGAACGGCGAAACGCTGGATCTGTCGAACGTGATCGGCCTGATCAACGGCAGTGAGCCGGTGACCACCTCGTCGATGAAGAAGTTCAACGAGGCCTTCGCCCCCTACGGGCTGCCCAAGACCGCGATCAAGCCCTGCTACGGCATGGCCGAGGCGACTCTGTTCGTCTCCGCGACGCGGGCCGAGGACGAGGCCAAGGTCATCTACGTCGACCGCAACGAACTCAACGCCGGCCGCGTGGTGAAGGTCGACCAGGGCGCGCCGAACGCGATCGCACAGGTGAGCTGTGGCTACATCGCGCTGTCGCAGTGGGCCGCGATCGTCGACCCCGAATCCATCGACAGCCCCGAGGGCGCGCAGGAGCTGCCCGAGGGCCGCGTCGGCGAAATCTGGTTGCACGGCAACAACATCGGCATCGGTTACTGGGGCCGCGAGGAGGAAACTCGCAAGACCTTCAAGAACCTGCTGACCAACCGCCAGGCCGAGGGCTCGCACGCCGCCGGCACCCCCGACGACGCGATCTGGCTGCGCACCGGCGACTACGGCGTCTACGTCGACGGCGAGCTGTACATCACCGGCCGCGTCAAGGACCTGGTGATCGTCGACGGCCGCAACCATTACCCGCAGGATCTGGAGTTCTCCGCGCAGGAGGCCAGCAAGATGCTGCGCCCGGGCTTCATCGCGGCGTTCTCGGTGCCGGCCAACCAGCTGCCGGCCGAAGTCTTCGCCTCGGACAGCCACGCCGGTCTGAAGTACGACGCCGACGACGCCTCCGAGCAGCTGGTGATCGTGGCCGAGCGGGGCCCGGGCGCGCACAAGGCCGACCCGCAGCCGATCGCCGACGCGGTGCGCGGTGCGCTGTCGCAGCGTCACGGCGTGACCGTGCGTGACGTGCTGCTGGTGCCCGCCGGTTCGATTCCGCGTACCTCGAGCGGCAAGCTGGCACGCCGGGCGTGCCGGGCCGCGTATCTGGAGGGCACCCTGCGCGGCGGCTATCAGCAGCAGGCCTTCCCCGACGCACCGGACGAAGAGTAAGTCGTGTTCCCGGTGAATTCCCACCGTTCCGAGATCGGGGTTTCTCGTCGCCCCGGCCGGTCCGTTGGTCGCTGTGACGTGCCCGTTCGACGGGCCGGCCGGCAGCCCGCAGCGGTGTGGAATTCGCCGGGGGACGCGATCTGCCGGCGGGTTGTCCACAACCCGCGACTTATCCACATGACGGCGAATCGGCTGTCAATCCCCGCCCGCGCAACATTCGCACACAGGTAGCTTGAGGAATTGATGGCTGACAACGAGGGCACCCAGACGACGGCAACCACCGGCGACGCGAACGCCGAGGTGGAGCAGCAGACCACTGCGACCGAACAGAGTGTGACCGAACCGGGCGGCGCGGCGAAATCCGGCGGCACCGATATGTCGGTGGCCGAGCTGCGCGAGTGGCTGCAGCGCTGGGTCGCCGACGCCACCGGCCAGCCCGTGGAGCAGATCACGGTCGACCGGCCGATGGAGGAATTCGGCCTGGCCTCCCGTGACGCGATCGCCCTGGGCGGTGATATCGAAGAGCTCACCGGCGTCCTGCTGAACGCGACGATCGTGTATCAGCACCCGACGATCGCGGCGCTCGCCGAGCGGATCATCAACGGTGAGCCGGAGGCGCCGGAGGAGGCGGCCGACGACTCCTTCTACACCGCCGGATACCAGCCGGGGGCGGCGCACGATATCGCCATCGTCGGCCTGTCCACGCGATTGCCCGGAGCAGGCGATACGCCGGAGTCGACCTGGGATTTCCTGATCAACCGGGGCGACGGCATCCGGGAGCTGCCCGAGGGCCGCTGGTCCGAATTCCTGGCCGATCCGGATATCGCGGCGGCCGTCGAGAACGGCAATACCCTCGGCGGCTATCTCGACCAGGATGTGATCAAGGGCTTCGACGCGGAGTTCTTCGCGATGTCGCCGGTCGAGGTCGAGCGCGTCGATCCGCAGCAGCGGCTCATGATGGAGCTGACCTGGGAAGCGTTGGAACACGCGCGAATTCCGGCGAATACCCTCAAGGGTGAATCGGTCGGCGTGTTCATCGGCACCTCGACCAACGATTTCTCGTTGATCGCCGCACTGGGGCTGGGCAAGTCGGACGCCGACGCTCCGGCCTCGGCCGATGCCTACGCCCTCACGGGCGGCTCCACCGCGATCGTCGCCAACCGGGTGTCGTACTTCTACGATTTCCGCGGTCCTTCGGTAGCCGTGGACACCGCGTGCTCCTCGACCCTGGTAGCGGTGCACGACGCGGTGCGTGCCCTGCGCAACGGCGACGCCGACGTGGCGCTGGCCGGTGGTGTGAACATGCTGCTGGCCCCCGCGATCACGCTCGGATTCGACTCCATCGGCGCGGTCGCGAAAGACGGCCACATCAAAGCGTTTTCCTCCGATGCCGACGGCATGGTCCGCAGTGAGGGCGCCGGCATGGTGGTGCTCAAGCGCCTGGCCGACGCCGAACGCGACGGAGACCGAATTCTCGCGGTGGTGAAGGGCACTGCCGTCAACTCCGACGGCCGTTCCAACGGCATCGTCGCCCCGAATCCGGATGCCCAGGTCGATGTCCTGCGCCGCGCGTACCGGGATGCCGGTATCGCGCCCTCGACCGTCGACTACATCGAGGCACACGGCACCGGTACCCCGATCGGTGATCCGATCGAGGCCGACGCGCTCGGCCGGGTGGTCGGCCGTGGGCGCGAAGATGACAAGCCGGCGCTGCTGGGTTCGGCGAAGACCAACTTCGGACATCTCGAATCCGGCGCCGGCGCCGCCGCCCTCGCCAAGGCGATTCTGGCGTTGCAGCACAACGTCATTCCGCCGAATATCGGCTACGCGGGGCCGAGTCCCTTCATTCCGTTCGATCAGGCACACCTGAAGGTCGTCGACGAGCCGACCGAATTCCCGCGCTACAGCGGTACCGCCACCATCGGTGTCTCCGGATTCGGATTCGGTGGCACCAACGCGCACGTGGTCATCCAGGAATACGTACCGGCCGCCGCAACCGAGGTGAAAGACGATGCGGCACAGGGTACTTCGGCCGAAACCGAGCTCGACGCCGAACTCGACAACGAGGCGACCGATGTGCTCGCCGGTGCCGAGGCCATCATCGAGGGCAACGATCCGCTGGCCGAACCCGAGCCCGTCGCCGAGGCTGCCGAGTGGACGCAGGAACGCACCGAGCCCCTGCCGGTGATCCTGCCGGTTTCGGCCTATCTGCCGTCGCGCCGTCGCCGGGCCGCGAGCGACCTCGCCGACTGGCTGGAATCCGAAGCGGGACAGGCGACTCCGCTCGAGGATGTGGCACGGTCGCTGGCCAAGCGCAACCACGGGCGTTCGCGCGGCGTGGTGCTGGCGAAGACGCACGAGGAGGCAGTGGCCGGCTTGCGCGCCATCGCCGCCGGTAAGCCGGGACCGGGTGTGTTCACCGCCGATTCCCCGGCCGCCCAGGGCCCGATGTGGGTGCTGGCCGGATTCGGCTCGCACCACCGGAAGATGGGTAAGCAGCTCTATCTGGAGAATTCGATCTTCGCCCGGACCGTGGACGAGGTCGACGAACTGGTTGTCGACGAGGCCGGATATTCGGTCAAGGAGATGATCCTCGACGACGCCCAGGACTGGGATGTGGGCACCTCGCAGGTGGGTGTGTTCACCATCCAGCTCGGTCTGGCCGCGCTGCTGCGTGCGCACGGCGCCGAACCGGCGGGCGTGGTGGGACATTCGCAGGGTGAGGCGGCCGGTGCCTACATCTCCGGTGGCCTCCCGCTCGAGGACGCGGTGCGGGTGATCTGCGCACGCTCGCGGCTGATGGGCGAGGGCGAGCAGATGATCACCGACGACCAGGTGCGCAATATGGCCCTGGTCGAGTACAGCGCCGAAGATATCGAGAAGGTGCTGCCGGAGTATCCGGATCTCGAGGTGGCGGTGTACGCCGCGCCGACCAATACCGTGATCGGCGGACCGCCCGACCAGGTGCACGCGATCGTGGCGCGCGCCGAGGCCGAGGGCAAATTCGCCCGGGTACTGCAGACGCGCGGCGCGGGACACACGTCGCAGATGGATCCGCTGCTGGGCGAGCTGGCCGCGGAGCTGGCCGGTATCGAGCCGACCAAGGTGACCACGGATCTCTACTCGACCGTGCACAAGGCGACCGTGTACAAGGCCGGTTCGGACCCGGTGCACGATGTCGATTACTGGGTGACCAATATGCGCGGCTCGGTGTACTTCACCAACGCGATCCGCCGCGCCGTCGACGCCGGCATCACCACCTACCTGGAACTGGCGCCGAATTCCGTTGCGCTCATGCAGGTCATGGGCACGACCTTCGCCGCCGGTGTGCACAACGCGGCCCTGATCCCCACGCTCAAGCGTAAGGAGGACGAGGCCGCGGGCGTCATCTCCGCGCTCGCCCAGCTGTATGTGCAGGGCCATCCGGTCGACCTGGTGTCGCTGCTGCCCGCCGGTGACTACGCCGACGTGCCGCGAACGGCCTTCCTGCGCAAGGAGTACTGGCCCAAGGTCAGCATCGCGACGGGTTCGGGCAGCGGTCGCGCACCCGGTGCGCACGTGGCGCTGCCCGACGGCCGCCACGCCTGGGAGGTCGCGGCCTCGGCGGTCACCGATCTGGCCGGTCTGGTGAATGCGGCTGCGGCGCAGGTGTTGTCGGAGGTGGCACTGGGTCCGACCGTCGCGCATTCCCCGCTGCCGGCGTCCGGCACCTTGACCACGACGCTCACCCCGCATCCGGGCGGAGCCTCGGTGCAGGTGCACGTCCGCGAGGGCAATGCGTTCCGGCTGCTGTTCGATGCGGTGGTCACCGCGAGCGCGCCGTCCGGCAACGGAACTCCGGCTCCCGCGGTCCAGCCCGCTCCCGCTCCGGCCGAGACGGACAGCGGCACAGCCGATCTCGTCGTCGCGGAGAGTTTCGGCGAACGCTGGGATCCGAACGGTACGCAGACCGTCGAGGAGCGCCTGGCCACCATCGCCGCGGAATCCATGGGTTATGCCGTGGAGGATCTGCCGATGGAGATCCCGCTGATGGAGCTGGGGCTCGACTCGCTGATGGCGATGCGGATCAAGAACCGCGTCGAATACGAATTCGACATCCCGTCGCTGCAGGTCTCCGCGGTGCGCGATGCCAGCCTCAACGAGGTCGGCAAGGTGCTGCGCTACGCGATCGAGCACCGCGACCAGGTCGCAGCGATGGCGGAAAAGCAAGCCGCCGAAGGTGGTTCGCTCACCGTGGACGACAACTTCGTCGCCGCCGCGCGCGCAGCGATGGAGGCCGGGGAGGACCCGGCCGCGGCGGTGAAGCAGCAGGTGCAGGCCGCCGAGCCGAAGCCGGCCGAGACGGTTGCTCCCGCCGGCGACGCGGTCGATGCGAAGACCGGATCCGAGAACGGCACCGCTCCCGCGCAGGCGGCGGCAGTGTTCGGCGGCGGCCGAGACGCGGGCACCAAGGAACCGGAATCCGACGTGCCCCCGCGTGATGCGGCCGAGCGGTTGACCTTCGCGGCTTGGGCGATGGTGACCGGTAAGTCGGCCGGCGGCATCTTCAACACCCTGCCGATCCTCGACGAGGACACTGCGGAGAAGCTGGCCGCGCGCCTGTCGGATCGGGTCGGCAGCACCGTCGACGTCGACGATGTGCTCGACTGTGAGACGATCGAACAGCTGTCGGATATCGTTCGCCGGCACCAGGATTCGGCTACCGAGGTCGAAGGCTTCATCCGTCCGCTGCGGCCGCTGCCCGAGGGCTCGACAGCGATCCCGGTCTTCGTCTTCCACCCCTCGGGCGGTAACACGCTGGTGTACGAGCCGCTGCTCAAGCGGCTGCCGGAGGGCACTCCGATGTACGGCTTCGAGCGGATCGAGGGCTCGATTCCCGAGCGGGCCCGCGAATACGCCGCCGAAATTCGCAAGATCTTCCCCTCCGGCCCGTATGTGCTCTACGGCTGGTCGCTCGGTGCGGTGTTCGCCCTGCAGGTCGCCCAGATCATGCGTGCCGAGGGCGACGACGTCCGGCTCGTCGGTCTGATCGACCTGGCGATCCCGGTCGAGGACGAGGACCCGTCGCCGGAGGGCCGTCGCGCGCGGATCGAGCGTTTCCAGGCGTTCGCGCAGAAGACCTACGGCATCGAGGGACAACTCGACGAGGAGATGCTGCAGGAACTCGCGGAGGCATCCGACGAAGAGCAGTACGAGATCATCATGAGCCTGCTCAAGTTCGCGGACGTCAAGATTCCCGGCGGTGTGCTGGAGCATCAGCGCACGTCCTGGCTCGACGGGCGCGATCTGCAGAAGGCTCAGCCGTCGCACTACGAGGGCGATGTGACGCTTTATCTCGCCGACCGCTATCACGACGGCATCATTGAGCTCGAGCCTCGTTTCGCCGATCGGCAGCCGAACGGCGGATGGGATGGTTACATCCCCAACCTGGAAGTCATCCACATCCCGGGTGACCACCTCCAGATCATCGATGAACCGCGCGTCGCGCAGATCGGTGCCGACCTCACCCGGAAACTGGCCGCGATCAGCACCGAAGCCGACGATGCGCCCGGGAAGGGAGAGCAGTGAGTACGACCGCCGAGAGGCTTGCCGACCTGCGGAAGAAGCTGGAACTCGCGCAGGAGCCGGCCGGCGAAGCGGGGATTGCCAAGCGGGCCAAGAAGGGTATCCCCTCGCCGCGCGAGCGGATCAACATGCTGCTGGACCCGGGTACCTTCGTGGAAATCGGTGCGCTGGTTCGCAATCCGGCGGACAAGAACTCGCTGTACAGCGACGGTGTGGTCACCGGCCACGGGCTGGTGGAAGGCCGGCCGGTGGCGGTGTTCTCCCACGACCAGACCGTGTACGGCGGGACGGTCGGCGAGATGTTCGGCCGCAAGGTCGCCTCACTCATGCGCTTCGCCGCCAAGATGGGTTGCCCGCTGGTCGGCATCAACGACTCCGGCGGCGCGCGCGTGCAGGAGGCGGTGACCTCGCTGCGCTGGTACGGCGAGATGGCGATCGTCCAGGAATCGCTCTCGGGTGCGGTGCCGATGGTGTCGCTGATCCTCGGCAACTGTGCCGCCGGTGCGGTGTATCAGCCGATCTGTACGGATGTCGTGATCGCCACCGCATCCGCGCACATGTTCGTCACCGGTCCCCAGATCACTCGCGAGGCCACCGGTGAGGATGTGAGCGCCGACGAGCTGGGCGGCGCCTACAACCAGGCCGATTGGGGCAATATTCACCACGTCGCCAAGGACGAGAAGGCGGCGTTCGAGTGGGCGCGCGAATATCTGAGCTACCTCCCGTCCAGCTGCCAGGAGGAGCCGCCGATCGTCAATCCGGGCCTCGAGCCCGAGATCACCGAAACCGATCTGGAACTGAACAGTTTCGTCCCCGACTCCGACAACGCCAGCTACGACATGCACGAGGTGCTGCTGCGGATCTTCGACGACGGCGGCTTCCACGAGGTCGGGTCCGATATGGCCCGCAACATCATCACCGGTTTCGCCCGGGTCGACGGCCGGTCGGTCGGTGTCGTCGCCAACCAGCCGATGTACCTGGCGGGTGCGCTCGACGCCAAGGCGTCCGACAAGGCCTCGCATTTCGTGCGGATGTGCGATGCGTTCGAAATTCCGCTGGTGCTGGTTGTGGACACGCCCGGCTTCATGCCCGGTTTGGAGCAGGAGAAGGCCGGCGTCATCAAGCGCGGTGGCCGCTTCTTGTTCTCCTTCGTGGAGGCGACGGTTCCGAAGGTCACCGTCGTGGTTCGCAAGGCCTACGGCGGCGGCTGGGCGGTCATGGGGTCCAAGGCCCTGGGCGCGGATGTGTACTTCGCTTGGCCCACCGCCCGGATCGCCGTGATGGGTGCGGAGCAGGCGGTCGGCCTGGTCGGCCGTCGCCAGCTCGAGGCGGCGCCGGAGGATCAGCGTGAGGCCATCCGCAAACAGATGATCGACTTCTACAACGCGACCGCGGCCACCCCGTGGCCCGCGGCCGAGCGCGGCTACATCGATGCGGTCATCGAACCCTCGGCGACCCGCCTGGAGATCCGCAAGGCGCTGACGCTGCTGCGGGACAAGCGCCTGCAGCGCAACCCGCGCAAACACCACCTGCTGCCGCTGTAGACCGGCACATGAGCGCACAGCGCCGCCCGCACCGCACGAGCGGTCCGGGTGGCGCTGTCGCGGGTATGCCGGGGTAACGTCCGGTTGAACGCCGGGTAGCGCGTGTCTTTCGTGGAATCGCCCGGTCGGCGGGCCGCCATATGAGAGCCTTCAGCTATGGGTAGCTCACCGAAGGCTGTACTCGAAGGCGGGCCGGCCGACCTGCCGCACCGCATCGTTCCCATCACCCCACCCGGCATCGAATTACGCGTGCAGAACGCCGGTGGCTACGAACGCTTCAAATCCACGCCACGCCGCCAGGACACTCCCGAGGGCAATCTCCCGGTCTACGAGTGGATCGAACACGTCGACGTGTAGGCCCCGGCCCGGCAATCCCACATCGCTGCATACGACGATCAGAACACGCGCAGCTGTCCCGGACTCCAGAATCCGGAGCGCGTCGCGGTGCCGGTGTCCACCTTCGCCGGTGTGGCATCGGTGTAGTACCGGTTGTAGCGCTCCAAGGTGCCCCAGTCACGAGCCCAGTTGTCCTTCAGATAGGTCGGGATCGTGGTGGAGCCCGCCAGCATCTGGGTGAAACCGAGCGGGCCGCCGAATTCCTCGGCCTGCCAGGTGTCGGTCGAGCTCACCGCGAGCGGGCGGTCGGGCAGGATGCGGTAGTTCGGCATGGTCGCCACGCCGTAGCGGTGCGGGAACGGGTTCTGGCACGGGAACTGCAGGCCCACCGCCCAGTCCTCGAGCACCGGCTGCTCGGAGCCCAGGAAGTTGTTCAGCGTGACCATCTTCGGCACTCGCGGCGGTGTGAACGCCAGCCACTGGTCACCGATCAGCACATTGCGATTGGCCGAGATCCGCACCGCATCGGCGTCCGCGGCGATCTCCGACAGCGGAACGCGCAGGTTGCGCCACGAGGGCGCCGGGCCGATATCGCGCGGGACGTAGCTGCCCTCGAATTTCACCGAACCGTCGGGCTGGCGTTTGCCGTACTCGAGCTTCAGGTCCTGGCCGTACTGCAGCGCCCCGGTCTGGTCGAAGGACAGGATGCGGCCGGCCGCGGAGATGACCACCAGCGGTGCATCGGCCGAGCGAGCGGGTAGTTCGTACCAGCTCGAGGTCAGATGCGCGGGCTGCTGCAGGCCCTGCTGATAGCTGCCCATCACCGGGGTCGCCTTCGGGTCGAGGCCGTAGGGCAGTGCCACCGTGGAGCCGTTGATACCGGCCTCTTTCGTGGTGCCGCCGCCGGTGCCCGCGTTCTGTCCCTCGGCGAAGTTCGCGCCCACCGACTGGTTGGAGGTGTTACCGGTGCCCGGCTTCACCTCCACCGCATCGGCTTTCAGATCGGTCGGCACGCCGTTGGGATCGAAGCCGGTCGGGTCGACACCGGCCAGCGGATCGTTGTCCTTGGGCGGATGCGCGGGATCGATGATCGGATTCAACCGGCCCTGGTTCGGGTTCGACTCGACCAGAACGTCATCGGCGATTCCGCAGCGGTTGCCGTCGACCGCGTCGACGTTGCCGCGGGCCAGTGAGTAGGCCGGGTACTGGGTCACAGCGCCCTTGGCCAGCGACAGCACCTCGAACAATACCATCGCCGCGGCGACGAGCGTCAGCGGAATGGCCGCGAACCGGCGAATGCGCTTGCCGCGCGAGGATTTCGAACTCTCCGGCGGTTTGGCGTAACCCTCGCGCAGCGCCTGCCAGGCCACCACCGCGAGCGCGAGGCCGAACAGCACCAGCATCAGCGTGTTGGACTGGAAGCCGTGCAGGGAGACCGTCTTGTCGAACCACGGCACGCCGTAACTCGAGACGTACCAGTAGCCGTTGGTGCCGGAGAACGACAGCGCCAGAGCGAACAACAGAGCGGCCAGGAAGATCGAGCGGTTCTTGCGCGACCGCAGCGCCGTCGCCGAAACCGCGACCGCGGTCACCGCCGCGAGCGCACCCGCGATGCCCGCGTACGCGCCGAAGTGGTGGGTCCACTTGGTCGGGTTGAACATCATGAAGAAGATGGTTCCGCAGACCACCCCGATCAACCGCCAGGTCGGACCGCTGGAGATGCCGGGAATCTGCTTGCGCCGCAACAACACCAGGGCGGTGGTGATCAGGCACAGGATCATCACGATGAAGGCGAACCGGCGCGAGACCGAGCCGTCGACGGTCTGCACGAACAGGTAGTAGTAGCGCAGGTAGTCCTCGTACCAGGCCAGGTTCGGACCGGTGAGGCGCCGCACGCGGTTGGCCTCCTGGATCCCGGCGAAGGTCTGGTCGCTGTAGACGACGGTGAGCACCAGGAAACCGGCCGCCGCGATCGGCGCCAGCAACGGTAGTGAGGATACGAATCCCGAAGCGCGCCAGCCGCTACCGGCACGCGCCTGCAGGTCGCGCTTGCGGCGCACCACGATTCGAATCAGCGGCCGGATACCGGCGAGCAGGGCGGCCACACACATCAGGCCGGTCGGCGCCGCGGCGAGGGTGAACGCCGCGACCAGTACCGCGCCGGCGGCGGGCAACAGGCGTCCGGTGGCGATCGCGCGTTCGATGGACACCCAGGTCAGCAGCGCGCCCAGCGCGACGATCGGCTCCGAGCGCAGGCCGTTGTCGTAGGGCAGCCAGAAGGCGAGGAACACCAGCCCGCCAGTCCACAGCGCGACCTTCGAGGTCCGCACGCTGCGGCCCAGTCGTGGCACCACCTCGCGGCTGATCACCATCCAGCACAGGATTCCGCACAGCAGCGCGGGAATGCGCACCCACGGGCTGGCCGTGGAGATCTGCGCGAAGACCTGGATGACGTCGTAGTACCAGCCGAACGGCGCCTCCGGCACGCCGTACCAGCGGAAGTAGTTGGCCAGATAGCCCGCGTGCGGTGCCACTCGCACCATGGTCAGGATGTAGCCGTCGTCGGAGGTATTGGCGCCGATGAAGTGCCACACCAGCAGAATGCCCAGGACCGCGCCGTCGGCCCAGGTCGGCTTCAGCCAGTGCGCGGGGAAGAAGCGGCGGTGGCCGCGGCCGTCGCTGGTGTCGAGGCGGCCGAGTGCGGCCAGCGCGATGAGTGTGCACAGCACCGCGGCGATCATCGCGACCAGTTTGATTACGGTCGGCGAGGACGAGAAGCGGGAATCGACGGTCATGTGGAACGACAGCCCGGCCGGCGCCGCACCCTTCAGATCCGAGAACACGCCGACCACCTGCGGCCGCAGATCACCCTGCAGGGCGCCGTCGACCGGCACGGTCACGGTTTCGGTGCCGCCGTCGGCGGTGGGCCGTTCGACCTGCTTGGTCAGGCCCTCGAAGTGGGCGTAGGTGCGGTCGATATCGGAGGTGATGGTGATGGCGGTGCAGCCCTCGAGCTCGCTGCGCTTCGCGGAAGCGACGATCGCGTTGCGGTCGACCACGTCGACCGAATCGCTGGTGACACGCACGAACATGCCCTCGAGCGCGGCGCGGTCGCCCTGCGGCGGCGCGGTGTTGAGCAGCATGCCGCCCTGGGGCAGCGCGGCCACCGTCGAACACGGGATGGATGCCCGCAGATCCACCGGGACCTGCGACATCAGCGGCGCCTCGACATTGCCGATGCTCCCGCCCTGCGGCCAGTTCACCTCGGCGGTGGTCTGCTGGACCGGCAGAAACGGGGTGGCGAGCGCGAAGATCGCGCCGAGCAGGCCGGCGATCACGGCGATCATCCGGGCGGTGCGGAAATCGCGCGACGTCACCGGTTGTTCGGCGACCGTCGGTTTGGTCAAGACAGCTGTTGCGGCGTCGGGCACGGATGGTGATGTTATCTGCCCACACTGAGAGTGACCGTGTTCACGGGAACGGTTCGGACCTATCGATTTTCCGAACCGTTGCCCGTGCTTCCGCTACATACCGGTCGACCTGCTATTTCACTTTGATGGGCGCATCCTTGGCCCAGCCCCAGCGCGTCCGAACCGTCACCCCGACATCGGCCTGGCGCGCCTCCGGGACGTAGGGGGTGAACCGTTCCAGCGAACCCCAGTCGCGGCTCCAGTCGTCGTTCAGATAGGCGGGGATGGTCTGGGCCGACAGCAACAATCCGGTCCAGCCCAGTGGACCGCCGCCGATATCGTCCTGCCAGGCGTTGGAGGCGTCGGAACCGACCCGGTCCGGCAGGATGCGCCACTTCGGCACCTCGGCCACGCCGTCCTTGTGGTCGAACGGGCGCTGGCAGGGGAAGGCCAGGCCGACGTGCCAATCCTCGAGGACGGGATCGGTGTGTCCGACCACCGAATCGAGGGTGGCGAGCTTCGGCAGGCGTGGCGGTGTGACCGCGAGCCACTGCCGCGGCGTCAGATCGTTGGCGACCGCTACGATCCGCACCGCGTTGGTCCCGTCCGGAATGCGGTCCAG
The DNA here is from genome assembly GCF_049538315.1 of Nocardia sp. AB354. Classification (NCBI taxonomy): domain Bacteria; kingdom Bacillati; phylum Actinomycetota; class Actinomycetes; order Mycobacteriales; family Nocardiaceae; genus Nocardia; species Nocardia sp. AB354. The sequence goes on from NZ_JBMVFU010000003.1 coordinate 98,439, forward strand.
CGGCACCCGCATATTCCGCCACGACGGCGCGCCGCCGATATCCAGCGGCACGAACGAGCCCAGCGGCCGCACGGTGCCGTCGGCGGCGCGGTCGCCGAATTCGACGCGCAGATCCTGGCCGTAGGTGACCACGCCGTCGGCGTTCACCGATTTGATCCGTCCGGCCGCGGTGACCACCAGGACCTTGCGGTCCGGATCCTGGCGGGCGCCGGGCAGGTCCATCCGGTACCAGCCCGAGGTCAGATGCGCCTGCTGTTTGGTCCCGGTGGTGTAGCTGCCCAGCACCGGGGTGCGGGCCGGATCCAGACCGAACGGCAATGCGACGGTGCTGCCGTTGACGCCCGCCTGCTGTGTGGTGCCGCCGCCGGTGCCCGCGGTGGTGGTGCGGGTGGTCTTGTTCGCGGAATCGGCGTTGACCGAATTCGCGCCGCCGGTGGTCGTCTCCTCGGCGTCGGCGGTCAGATCCTTGGCCACACCGTTCGGGTCGAAGCCCACACTGTCGGCGCCGAGCGCGTCGGCCGCGGAACCGGAGTAGGGCTGCAGCAGGGAATCGGCGGTATCGGTTTCGGTGAGGACCGCGTCGGCCAGGGAGCAGGGATGTCCGCCCAGGGCACGGATATTCGACTTCGCGATGGAATAGGCCGGATATTGCGTAATCGCACCCTTGCCGAGGGAGGCGACCTCGAACAGCACCATGACCGCGGCCGCGATGGTCAGCGGTTGCACCGCCCAGGTGTCGAACCGCCTGCGGCCCTCGGTCTTTCGATACGGCTCGCGATAGTACTGATACGCCGCCAGCAGCAGGCTCAGCACCGCGAGTCCGAGGAACAGCGTCGAGAGCCCCTTACCCGCGACCAGCGGCGCCTTGTCGTACCACGGCACACCGTAGCTGGAGACGTACCACCAGCCGTTGGATCCGGTGAACGTGATCGCCAGCAGGAAGAACACCGCCGCCGCGAACAGCGAGCGGTTGTAGCGGGCGCGAATTCCGTTGATACCCACCGCGACCGCGGTCAGCGCCGCGAGCGAACCGGCCAATCCGGCATAGACGCCGAAGTGGTGGGTCCACTTGGTGGGGGTGAACATCATCAGCAGCAGCGACATGAACACGATGCCGAGGATGCGGGCCGAAGGGCCCTTCGAGGTACCCGGAATGCGGCCGTTCTTGCGCAACATGACCAGAACGCAGACCAGCAGGCACAGCAGCATGCCGAGAATGCCGAACCGGCGGGCCAGCGAGCCGTCCGGCGCCAGCATCAGCAGCGAATCCCAGCGGGTCCGCTCGTCGAACCAGGCCACATTCGGTCCGATGATCTTGCGGACCCGGGTCGCCTCCATCACCGAGGCCAGTGTCTGATCGGCGAAGACCACCACCAGGACCAGTGCTCCGGCGGCCGCGCCCGGTGCGAGCAGGGCGCCGTACCGCAGTACCGCCGCGCGGGCCGAACCGCCGCCGCGGGCGCGGGAGATGATGTGCTGCAGGACCGGTCGCGAGCCGGCGACCAGGGCGGCGATGCAGATCAGGCCGGTCGGCCCGGCGGCGAGCGAGAACGCCGCGATCAACACCGCGATCGCGGCGGGCAGCAGTCGTCCGGTCGCGATCGAGCGTTCGATCGAGCACCAGGTCAGCAGCGCGCCCAGGGCGATCAGCGGTTCCGGGCGCAGGCCGTTGTCGTAGGGCAGCCAGGCGACCAGGAACACCAGCCCCGCCGTCCACAGCGCCACGGTGTCGCGACGGACGCGAGAACCCAGGCGCGGCAGCACTTCCCGGCTGATCACCAGCCAGCACAGCACGCCGGCCAGCAGGGCCGGCAGCCGCATCCACCAACCGGTGTCGCTCACCCGGGTCATCCACGCCAGCACCTCGTACGGCCAGCCGAAGGGTGCCTCGGCCACTCCGAACCAGCGGTAGTAGTTGGCCATATAGCCCGAATGTTTCGACGCCCGGGCCATATTCAGGATGTAGCCGTCGTCGGAGGTGTTGGCGCCGATGATGTGCCAGACCACCAGGGTGCCCAGCACCACCACATCCGCGACGGTGACCCGCCACCAGTGGGCCGGCAGGAAGCGGCGCGGTCGTCGTCCGTCGGCGGTATCGATCAGGTGCAGGCAGATCAGTGCGATGAGGGTGAAGACGACCGCGCCGATGATCGCGGCCAGCTTCAGCGGGCTCGGCGTCGACGAGAAGCGCGAGTCGATGGCGGCGTGCAGGTGGGCGTCACCGAGCTGCGCTCGCGTCAGATCGGTGAAGACGCCGACGATTTGGGGTCGCACATCGCCGCCGACGGTATTGGTGAACGGTGTGCCGTCCTGCCGTGGCACACCGGTGAATTCGGCCGTCGTGGCCTGGGCCGTGGAGGTGACGACGAAGCGCGCGCAGCCACCCACCTCGGCCAGCGGCGCCGAGAGCAGCGGAATATCGCGCAGCAGCACCGAGAGTGTGCGCCCACCCGGCTCGTCGGTGACCTTGGCGATCAGACCCTTCGCAGAGGCATTGGGTGCGTCGGCGGGCACCGTGGACAAGACCGTGCCGCTGGGTAGTTCGCGTAGCGCGCTGCACGGCAGCGAGGCGTCGACGGTGAGCGGCACATACGACACCAGTGGCGCGTTCACCGGGACCGATTGCGGCTGCGGCCAATCCAGGCTCGCCCGGTCCTCCCGCACCGGTAGCAGCGGTGTGAGCACCGCGAGGGCGACGGCGATCAAGCCCGAAAGGAGGGCGATCACGCGGATGCGGGGAAACGCTGGAGAGTCTGCGCGCACCCAGCGATGCTAGGCGACCGGAGCGACGGGCCCGGAGGTGGCAGGGCGCATCACCGCAGTCCGCGCACATCCCAGACGACGACACCGTCGACCACCTGCCCCGGGATGCCGAGCAGCTGGTCGAGGGTCGCGCGGATCGCCCCGCCGTGTTCGGTGGGCGGCAGGACGACCACGTCGGCGTGCCAGTAGGCCAGATCGGTCAGCGCTTGCGCCCTCACCCGGGAATCGACCGGCTGGATCCGATCGGTTTTCTGCGCCCGCATCAACAGCGTCGCGGTCGGCCGATCGTCGGGACCGTAGCGGCCCTTCTTGTCGGCCGTCGGCCCGACGAAATAGCCGCCCGCGAGCGGAAAGCCGAAATGGGCATCGACCTGCCAGTTCAGCGGCTGGGCGTCGAGCCGGGTGGGCGGCGGCGCGATGACGACCGAGCCGTCGCCGACATAGCGGCCGACCGTGCCGTCGGTGAAGAACCGCGGCGTCGGATCGCGATGGGTCACCGGCAGCACGGTGGGGACCAGCGGGACCAGTGCCAGCGCGACGGCGGTGAACCAGATCGCCGGCCGCAGGTCGTTCGTGCTGGTGCCGGCGTACTCGAGGATTCGCTGCGTCCCCAGCGCCAGGATCACCGCGAGCGCCGGAATCGCGGCCATGGTGAAACGCGTCTCCAGCACGGTGTTCAGCAGCGGCACGTGGTCGAGCCAGTGCCACGGGAGGGTGATCCCGGTATCGGACCTGCCGATTCGCAGCGATACGCCCAGCGACAGGACGCTGAACACGACGATCACCGTCGTGGCCGCGCGAATCGCCCGATAGTCGCGGTGGCGTGAGCGCCACAGCCAGACCGCGGTCACAGCGGCCGAGGCCAGCAGCGGCCAGCCGAAGAAGGCGTTCTCCTCGGTCGGATTGATCGCCGGGGTCTTGCCCGGGGCGAAGACCCCGCCCAGCGATTGCGAGGGAAATTCGACCAGCGCCTCGAGATCGTTGCCCATCGGCCCGTGGTCGATGGACCGGTAACTTTGCGGCCCGAAGAACTGCCACCACAGCGGAATCGCCGTGGCGGCCACCGTGATCACCGCGGCCAGCGCCAGGGTCGGCGTCACGGCACGTACCACCCGCAGCCCGGTCCGAGGTTCGTGCAGGTAGTAGACGAGGGCGTACAGGCCGAAGCCCAGGGCGAAGATCAGCAGCGGCTCCTCGCCGAGCGCGATCTGCAGCGCGACCAGAACCGCGAGCACCACGGCCTCTCGCATTTGCCGCGCCCGGCTCACCGTTTCGTCGGACGCGGCCCGGCGCGCCATCCGGACGACCAGGATCGCGAGCACCGGCAGGATCGCCAGACCGACGAAATTGGGGTGGGCGTTGGCATGCGAGATCATCGCGGGTGCGAAGCCGCAGAACGCGCCGCCCAGGGCGGCGGCGAAACGGGATCGCACCAACTCCCGCGAGAACAGCCAGTACCAGGCGAAACCGGTTCCGGCGAGACCCAGGGTGAGCACGAGCGCGAAGGTGACGGTCGGGCCGAACAGCACGGTCACCGGCGTCAACGGAATCCCGACGCCGAACATGGCGGTATTGGCCATCATGTTCACGCCGTCGGGATGGTTCTGCAGATTCGTGCCCAGCGGGTTGTGCCGATGGATCACCGCATGTGCGGTTTCGGCGAAGAACCACTCCCACATCGACTGGTCCTGGCCACTCTTCACCAGGTATCCGTGCGCGGTGTCGCGCCACTGCCCGGACAGTACGTACACAGCGGCAGTGAGATAGAGGACGGCGACCGCGAGATCGGCGCGGGACGCGAGCAGCCGTTCGAGCAGCCGCGCGCCCCGGGAGGGTCTGTCCGCGGGTCTCGGCTCCGGGGACGTGCGCAGCTCGTGCCCATCGGACAGAACGGCCGCGCTCACCGCCGGACGCTGTGACTCGTCGGGAACCGCTGGCCCGCCCTGCACCACTGGTAAAACACTCCTTCGGCCGACAATCAGCCACCCACCGTACCCATCCGGAGTGAGGTGGCGCCGAATGAGCGTTGGTTATCCACAGGAACGGGGAAATTCCACAGCGTTATCCACAGTGCGGGTCAGGAGCGCACGACCAGGGTGAAGGGCCCGATATCCGTGATCCGGAAATGCGGATCGGCGAAGAGCGTCCCCGGGAATTCGACGGTGTAGCGGCGCACGTTGGGGTCGTTGGGATAGACGTCCTCGGCCAGGCGCAGGGTGTAGTTCTCGCCGCTGCGGCGGAACAGGAAGGCGTCCGGCGCGCGCCACGGAGAGTGGTTCAGCGCGTCGATCAACTCGGCCGGTGATTTCAGCTCGCTCCAGCGCTTGATCTCGGCGGCCCGGGCCGGGAAATCGGCGAGCGGGTTGGCGTAATGCGAGGTCAGGGCCTGGAAACCGAAATACGGATAGTAGGACAGGAAGCTCGTGTCGGCGGTGAGGAGCACCGTCTCGTCGCGGGGCCGCCCGGTCTGCTCGGTGAGGACCTGGTCGATGTGGCCGTAATGCGACACCGCCGAGGGGCTGCGCTTGTCCGCTCGTACCCCGTTGCCGTCGGTGTCGGTGTAGGCGGTGGTGATCTCGGCATTCAGGATGCCGGGAACGCTCTGTGTGAAGGCCAGCGCACCGAGGACCGCCACCACCGCGGTTGCCGCCCGGAATCGTCGCGGTTCGTCGAGGGCTTGGTACACGGCTCGTGTGCCCTCGACGAATCCGAACGCTCCCGCCGCGGCCAGCAGCACCTGCAGGATGGGTTCCAACCGGAAGGCCAGCCCCGTCGTACCGGCGGCCGTGACCAGCATGGAGGCCAGCGACCACAGATAGATCGCGACCACCGAGATGGCGAGTGCCTGGGCCCGTCGCGAACTCGCGGCCCGCACCACCAGCCAGAGGGTGCCGAGCAGGCAGAGGGCACCGAGCAGCGGTTCGGAGAAGTCGAACATCGGGAACGCCAGCCGCGAACCGGATTCCGGCAGGTAGTGCAGGGCCGTATTGGATTCCGGCGGATGCCCGGTCAGCACTTTCGCCAGATACGGGGCCCAGACGATGAGGGCCAGGATCGCGGCGATCACGCCCATGACGATCAGCCGCAGCAGAATCGGCCACAGCAGGCGGAAGAGGCCCAGCCGCGGAGCGCGCGGCTGATGTACCGCGATCTCGCGCTGCTGCCACCACAGGGTTGCCCAGGCGACGAGACCCATCAGGACCACGGTGAAGACCGCGACCACGAAGAACAGCGTGTAGAACATCGCCGACAGTCCGAGGAACGCCCCCGCTCCGAGCGCCGCGCCCCAGCCGCCCGCGGTGCGCGGCTCGCCGGCCGGGCTCCCCGTCGCCCCGAATTCGGCGGGTCGATACAGCGCACCCCACGCCAGCACCATCGCCGGCGCGAACAGGATCACCAGCACGGCGCTGTAGGCCTCGGGGGAGGCGAACGCCACCATCACCGCGGTGGTCGTCGCCGCGACCGCGACCGCCCAATCCCAGCGGATCAGCTTGGACCACAACACGAGTGCCAGCACCGACGCCACCGCCAGCGACACGATCGCATAAGGCTTGAACGTCTCCCACCCGGCCAGGCCGAGCAGATTCGCGACCCGTCCGCCGATCCAGAACCAGCCGGCGGGGTAGTACGCCGGAATGTCGGCGTAGGTCATATCGTGCAGCGCGGCGGTATCGGTGAGGCGCGTCAGATATTCGGTGCGGAATTCCTGATCCACCGAAATGCCGAACAGATACAGCTTGGTCGCCGCGAGCGGCATTCCCAGCGTTACCGTGACGAAGGCGGAAATACCCGCCCAGGACAGCACTTTCGCCACCCACGGCCACCGGCGCATCCGGATCAGCACGACGGCGAGCACCAGCAGCACCGCCGCACCCGCCTGCCCCACGGTGGTCAGCGCGCGAGTCACATTGGAGGAGTTGAACGCCGGCCATTGCACCGCCGACATCGCCGTCAGCCCGATCGCCGCCACCAGCGCGGCGACCACCGCCCCGACGACAGCTTCCCCGAGCCCGCCCCCGACCTGCCGGACTAGTACGCGCACAGTGCCTCCGGATCCTCTCTCGCCGCCGATCTGCCCGCGAGCCTACAAGCCGGGTGGAACCGGTTCGCGTCGGCGCGATGCTCGCGCTGTGCCGGCGGCCGTCCTCGTGAAACGACGAAGGAGAGCCGGCGCTCGGTAGCGGCGACTCTCCTTCGCGGCTCGAAATCGAACCGATCTAGATGGGAAGTCTGCGGAAGATCGGGCGCGGAACGTGGCGCAGGATCATCATGACCCAGCGGAACGTACCCGGCGCCCAGACCAGTTCCTTACCCTTCTCGGACGCCGAAACCGCAAGCACCGCAACGTCTTCCTTGTTCACCGTGAGCGGTGCCTCGGCGACGTGCGCGGAGAACTGGGTGCGCACCTGGCCCGGCCGCACCACGGTAACGCGCGGGCCGTGCGGGCGCAGCGCCTCGCCCAGGCCGAGATAGAACCCGTCCAGACCGGCCTTGGTGGAGCCGTAGACGAAGTTGGCGCGCTTGACGCGCTCACCGGCCACCGAGGACATGACGATGATCCGCCCGAAGCCCTGGGCCTTCATCTTCTCGCCGACGAGCACGCCGACCGATACGCCCGCGGTGTAGTTGACCTCGGCGACCCGCACGGCCTTGAGCTGGTTCTGCCACAGCTCCTCGGCGTCGCCGTCGAGCGCGAAGGCGACGATCGCGACATCGATATCGCCGTCGGCCCAGGCCTGTTCGATCACCTTGGGGTGGCTGCCGGTGTCCAGCGCGTCGAAGTCGACGATCTCGACCTTCGACGCGCCCGCGGCCTCCAGCTGAGCGACCGACTGCGCGCGCAACGGATCGTTCGGCAGCGCCGCGAGCACCACTCGCGCCGGGCCCTTCTTCAAGTACTCCTCGACGATCGCGAGGCCGATCTCCGAGGTACCGCCCAAAAGCAGAATGTTCTGCGGGTTACCTACCGCGTTGATCACTGCAGCTCCAGCCTTCTTGCCATATCGGACATGAAAACGCCTGTGGGATCGACACTTCGGCGGACCTTGATCCACTCGTCGATCTTGGGATACATCTTGTGGAAGGTCTCCGCGGTGGTCCGGGAGTCCTTCGCCGTGTAGAGGCGACCGCCGAATTCCAGGACGCGACGGTCCAATTCGGTGACCAGTTCGTTGAGGCCCGGACGCACGGGGAAATCGACGCAGATGTTCCAGCCCTCCATGGGGAAGCTCAGCGGCGCCTGGTTGCCCGGCCCGAAGAACTTCAGCACATTGAGCGCCGAGTAGTGACCGGAACGCTGGATGTCGACGATGATCTTGGTGAATTCGTCCAGCGCCTCGGGCGGCAGGACGAACTGATACTGGATGAAACCGGCCGATCCGTAGGCCCGATTCCACTCCGAGACCACGTCCAGCATGTGATAGAACTGCGTCAAGTTCATGATCTTGCCGGTGTAGTTGCCGCCGAGCGCGTAGTACGCCTCGCCGACCATGCCGAGCGTGAGCTTGTTGGCCGCGAAACTCGGGAAGATGTTCGGCACCGTCAGCAGATTCGGCGCGTCGAACTTCAGCGGATTGGCGCGCAGCTTCTTCGGCAGTTCGTCCAACTTGGCCAGGCGGCCGCGAGAAACGTTGGCGCGCCCCAGCTTCGGCGGTGCGCTGATCACGTCGAACCAGGTCGAGGAGTAGGTGTAGTTCTCCTCGGAGCCGTCCTTGTGTACGGCGATGGTCTCGTCCAGCGTCGTGGTCTTGATGCCGTCGGCGATGAAGTAGGCCGTCTCGGTCGGCGTCATCTCGATCGTGGCGCGCAGGATGATGCCGGTCAGGCCGTTGCCGCCGACGGTCGCCCAGAACAGCTTGGCGTTCTTCTTGGGACCGATGTGCTGAATCTTGCCGTCGGCGGTCAGCAGGTCGATCGAACGCACGTGGTTGCCGAAGCTGCCGGCGCTGTGGTGGTTCTTGCCGTGGATATCGGAGGCGATGGCGCCGCCGACGGTCACCTGCCGGGTGCCGGGCAGGACCGGAACCCACAGGCCGAACGGGAGCGCGGCCTTCATCAGCTGATCGAGGCTGACGCCCGCATCCACATCGACCAGGTGGCTGTCACGGTCGATCCGGTGGATGTTGTTCAGCGCCGACATGTCGATGACGAGGCCGCCACCGTTCTGCGCATGGTCACCGTAGGACCGGCCGAGCCCGCGCGCGATCACACCGCGTCGCAGGTACGCCGGCTTGGACTCGTTGTCCTCCGCGACCATGGCCACGGCCTTGGCGATCAGTTCCGGATCGCCGGTCGAGAGCACTTCGGAGGTGGAGGGAGCGGTACGACCCCATCCGGTCAGTCGACGGGTATGCGTCGGCAGCGAAAAGCTGTCGGCGGAGCCGTTGCTGCTTGCCTGTGACGCCTCGCCGTCGCCCGCGGAGTTCGCAGGACCCGCGGCGGTGGAGGTCTGAGCTTTCGTGGACATCGGCATAGAGGCTACAGGTATGGCCGGGGCAGGGGTCGGCTGTCGCGTGTCCGCGGCCCACTCGAGGCGGATTTCACAGCGGCGACCGGGGCGGGAGCGCGGTTGTCGCGGCGTGTGCGGCGCGACCCGCTACTCTCGTGCCGTGAGTGCGGAACCCCATCTTCCTCTTCCGGCCGAGTTGCCCCTGGTAGACGAGCCGGGCGGTACGGATGTCGATCTGAAGACGCAGATTGTCCGGTTCGTCCTCACCGGCGGATTGTCGGCGGTGGTCGACTTCGGGCTGTACGTGCTGCTCATGGCCCTATTCGGGGTCCCGCGCGATTTCGCCAAGGCCTGTAGTTTCATCGTCGGTACCACCACGGCGTATCTGATCAACCGGCGCTGGACGTTCAAGGCGCCGCCGAGCCGCAGCCGGTTCGTGGCGGTAGTGATCCTCTACGCGGTGACCTTCGCGGCGCAGGTGGGTATCAACGCGCTGCTCAACGACACCCTGCCCGCGATGTCGGTGGATATCGCCGGCCATTCGGTGAAGGGTGCGGTGCTGATCGCCTTCGTCATCGCGCAGGGCGTGGCCACCGTGATCAACTTCGTCGTGCAGCGTGCGGTGATCTTCAAGATCCGCTGACGTTCGGATCGCCTATCCCGAACCGTCAACCCTCCGCGACGAGGGCCCGCGCCTGCGCCTTGGCGCCGAAGTAGTCCCCACCCTTGGCCCGCGGACTGTCGGTACCCCATTCCCGCTCCTCGCGGGCGGCCGGCGTCAGGTGCGGGATGTGCTTTCTGCAGTGGATGTAGGCCTCCTCGACATCCACGACCACCCACCGCTCGGCGACCCGGCCGCGCTCGGCCGGCGGCAGGTCGGGTACCCGGCCTCGCAACGACTGATCGTCGACGATGCGTGCCGATCCGTTGATATGCAGCCCGACCAGGTCGCGGACGAAGTCGATCATCAGGATGCCGACGTGCGGATTCTCCAGGATGTTGCCGAGGGAGGCCATCACTCCGTTGCCGCGGTATTCCGGATAGGCGACCGTGCGGTCGTCGATGACGTGCACGAATCCGGGTTTGCCGGCCCGGAAGCTGGTATCGCATTCACCGTGCCGGTCGGCGGTGGCGATGAAGGCCATATCCATCCGTCCCACGAACTCGCGCATGCGTGAGTTGAGGCTGTTCAGCACCTGTTCGTCGTAGAAACGCTCCGCGCGCTCCTCGGTGCCGAATCGGCGTTGCAGTTCTCGCTCGCCGTCACTGCCGCCTGTGGAACCGGACATGCCACACCCCTCCGGGTAGCTGAGATCCGCACGTGGATGGTTCGGCGTTGAACCTGAAATATGTCGAAATCCTATAGGAACGAACGTGTTTCGGATGGCGAAATCAGCGAACCGGCAGATGGGCGCACTGTCTGTGAAGACAATCTGTGAGCTGAGCCGCTACCGCGCATCAGTCTCGCGTACGGGACAGGTGCGCGGCAGCGCCCGACATGCCGTTTGCCTCAGGGCTGCTGGCCGAATTCGAAGGGTGCCGGCGGCCGGACTGCTTGCGAGCGTGCGCTTTTCACATTTACGAGTACGGAGATAGCGCGCGGGTTGCCCGCTGCGCCACGAGCGCTATCCCCCTTGCACGTGCCGACCGGTCGGAGAATCACACCGGCGTGATGGTCACCGGAACCCCGTTGAACACCGCATTCCCGGACACGGCGTCGATGCGGGAATCATCGGTCAGGGCATTGGCATTCACGCCGGCGTGCTCCCGCGCGACCGTCTGGGTACTGCCCGAATGTCCCCATCCGTGCGGCAGGCTCACCACGCCGGGCATGATCCGGTCGTTCGGTTCCACCGGCACGGTCAGCTTTCCGGCCGCCGATTCGATCGCGGCCAGATCGCCGAGCCCGAGGCGGGCGACGTCGTCGGGATGAATATGCAGCGTGCAGGTATTGGAGCCGCCGACCAGCGCCGGTACATTGTGCATCCAGCTGTTGTTCGACCGCAGCTGCCGCCGGCCGATCAAGACCACATCCGGTCGGGCAGCGGACAATTCGGCCACCAGCCGGGTCGTATCGTCGAGCAGCGGCTGGGGCGCCAGCTCCACCTTCCGGGAGGCGGTGCGCAGCACACCGGGCAGTCGCGGTCGCAGCGCACCCAGGTCGACGCCGTGCGGATTGTCGAGGAGAACCTGCAGGTTCAGTCCCTCGGGCGCCCCGTTCTCGCCGGTGCCGATGTCCACCGGCTGACGATCGGGATTCCACTCGCCGTACGGGCCCAGGCGCAGCATCATGTCGATGCGCTGCTCGGTGGTGTCGGCGCCGATCAATTCGCCGCGTCGCTCGGTGAGACCTGCCTTGTGCAGCGTGCCGGCGATGATCAGCTCGTCCACCTCGGCGACGTAATCGCGCCCGGGCTCCGGTCGCTGCCCCGCCAGGGAAAGTGCGAGGCGGGCAAGTATTTCCGGTTCCGAGGGCCGATCGTCCGGCAGGGCGACCAGCGGCGGGGAATAGCGGGCGTAGTTGTGCACCGCGAACTGCAGCAGCGCGAAATCGTAGTGCGGCGCCTGCAGTGTGCGCGGCGGCGGCAGGATCACATCCGCATGGCGGGTGGTCTCGTTGAGGTAGCGATCCACGCTGACCATGAAGTCCAGCCCGGCCAGCGCTTCGCCCAGCCGTGCGCCCGCGGGCGCCGAGAGCACCGGATTGCCGGCCACCGTCACCAGCATCCGGACCTGTCCCTCACCGGGTGTGAGAATTTCGTCGGCCAGCGTCGCGACGGGGAATTCGCCCATGGCTTCGGGCAATTCGCGCACCCGGCTGGTCCAGCGCCCGAGCCGGAACGGCCGCGTCCGCACGATGCCCAGTGCCGCGGCGGTCGCGAACATCGCGCCGCCGGGCCGGTCGAGATTGCCGGTGAGCACGTTGATCACATCCACCAGCCACTGCGTGAGAGTGCCGAATTCGGCGGTGCAGGTGCCGATGCGCGCATAGACCGCGGCCGTCGGCGCCGCGGCCAGCTCCCGCGCCAGCCGCGCCACGGTCTCGGCGGGGATGCCCGTGCGTGCCTGCACGGCCTCGGGCGTGAACGGGACTGCCGCCGAACGGATCTGTTCGAGTCCCGCCACCTCGACTCGGATATGGGTCAGATCCTCCGCGAAGAGTGTGTGCACGATGCCGAACAGCAGATAGGCATCGCTTCCGGGCCGGATGAACAGATGCTCGTCGGCGAGGTCCGCGGTCCGGGTGCGCCGCGGATCGACCACGACCAGCCGCCCGCCGCGTTTGCGCAGCGCCTTCAACCGGCCCGGATAGTCCGGGGCGGTACACAGCGAGCCGTTGGACTCCAGCGGATTGGCGCCGAGCATCAGCAGGTAGTCGGTGCGGTCCAGATCGGGTACCGCGACCGTTAGCGGATCGCCGAACATGAGCCCGCTCGACACCTGCTTCGGCATCTGATCGGCGGTACTGGCCGAGTACAGATTGCGCGTGCTCAACGCCCGGATGAGCGCCGGCACGTACAGCGCGCCGGCGACTGTGTGCGCATTCGGATTGCCCAGATACAGCGCCGCGGCCTGGCGGCCGTATTCGTCGAGGACGGCCGGGGCACGCTCGGCGATGAGGTCGAAGGCCTCGGTCCAGGTGGCCTGGCGCCAGGTGTCGGTGGCGCGATCACGGATGATCGGTTCGGCCAGCCGATCGGGGTCGGCGTCCAGCGCCCCGAGGCTCGCGCCCTTCGGGCAGATGAAGCCGCGGCTGAACGGGTCCTCACGGTCGCCGCGCACGCGCGTCACCCGGTCCTGAGCGTCCAGGGTGATCTCGAGTCCGCAGACGGCCTCGCACAGCGGGCAGGTGCGGTGGGTGGTCCGGGCTTCTGCGGTGACGCGTGACATGGATCCATCATCGTCGGCGACTCGTCGTCGCGCCGAGATTCATTCGAAATGCACGAAAACCGCGAAACCGCGAGAACAGTGTCGTTCTCGCGGTTTCGCGGATGGTCGATTCAGCTGGCGATGCGAGCGACCTGCGGCTTACGGCCGGAGTTCGCCGAACGCACGGCCGCGGCGATCGCGACGACCGGCGGCAGCCAGCGGGCCTCGGTCGGCGCTACACCCCAGCAGGCCTCGCCGGCCGAGAGCTGGGTGGGCGGCAACGGGATGCCCGCACCGTCGGTGTAGACGATCGCGCCGGCCGCGCGCAGCGCCTCGAGCGCCATCGCGGCCTTGGCGAGTCCGGTCACCAGGTGGATCTCGCGGCGCTCGGCGCCCGGGATCTCGATCACCGGTCCGGACAGGTTGTTGGCCCGCAGGAATCGGCGCACGTTCGCGGCCAGTTCGCCGGCGACCTCGATACCCGACACATTCGTGTCGGTGATCAGGCAGATGCCGTTGGCCGTTTCAGCGACCGTCCACCCGCGCTGGATGTAGTCCTGCGCGGTAGCGGCCAACGTCGCCGCGTGGACGGAAGTCGGAAACGCTGTACGCACTGTGTTCTCCATTCCCCGGGTAGATCTGGGTCCTGCGTCGGTGTTCATGGGACGTATCGGGCCGCGCTACCGGCGGTGTTACAACTTGGTGGAAATTTCTTCGTGATGGTCGGATACGTCACAGGGTCGGGCGGTGATCGCCGGTGGCTATGAACCTTTCGGACCGCCGTTCGCCGCCGTTGTGAACTGCTACGACTACCACCTTTGTGCGCGTCGCTGTGAATCGAATGCGTTGCGGCTGTTGATTCCCTGGCAGGTCGCTGGGAAGAAATGGGATGAAAGTGTGATGTGAGTCGCATGTGACCGATGGGATTCGATCCCGCCGGGAGATTGCTCGCTTCCGCTGTGCCGGGAGAGGATTCGAATCATGAGCGACGACCCGCAGCGGCCCAGGAACCGGGACTCCGATACCGCCGGCGCGCGCGATTCCGCTGGGGGCGCACGAAATATGGACGAAGCACCCGAGTCGCCGGCCGAACGTGCCGGAATCGACGACCGGTCCGGCGAAGGCGAACCGGGCGACGCCGACTACGCGGTGGAATCGCGCTGGCTCGCATGGAAGGACTCCGCACGACGACGCCGGTCGCCGGACGATGCCGCCGAGGAGAGCGACACCGCCGAGGAGGACGAGCGGCCCGAACCGTTCCGGAGTCCGGGCGCCTTCCGGGCCTGGTGCGGTGCGGCCGCCCGCGCGCTGCTGGATGTGCAGTTCCGCACCCCGGCCACGCGCACGCTGCTGCCGCTGGCCTATCTCCTGGGACTGGCCTTCGCGGTCGGCATCCCCCTGGTCCTGGTCGTGGTCCTGTGGCAGGTATCCGCACTGCTGGGATTGATCTTCGCGATCGTGGTGGCGGTGCCGCTCGGCCTGACCATCGCGGCCTCGGTGCGATTGGCTCTGGAATTCCTGGTCAACGCCTCGCGGCTGGCAACCCGGGTGGAACACATCAACACCCTCGCCGATGATCTGTTCCGCGCTCTGTCCGATGTCGCCGAGCCGGTGAACCAGCTCTCGGAAGACGTTCGCGCGGTGCAGTTCTGGCGGTTCCGCAAGCGTCCCCCGCGCAAGTAGCAGCGCACCGGCGGCCCGGCCGATCGGCGCGGCTGTCGGGCGTTGTTCTGTTGTGCAACAATCCGTTCGGGGGTGTCCGGAGCGAATCCCGATGCCCGCGAAGCTTTCTGCCGAGGGGGAAAAATGGCTTCACCGCAGGGGATCACAGGTTCGACCATGCCGCGGCGGCAACTGGGCCGCCGGTTGCGTGACCTGCGCAATCGCGCCCGGATGACGACCCGGGTGGCCGCTCGCCGGCTGGAATGGTCGGAGGCCAAGATCTGGCGGATCGAGACCGGTCAGACCTCCCTGCGCAGCCTCGACGTGGAAGCCATGTGCAAGATCTACGGCGCACCCGAGGCCGAGCTGGAACCCCTCACCGCTCTCGCCCGTGAAACCAAGGCGCGCGGTTGGTGGGCTCCCTACAGTGACGTGATCGCCGAGGGTTTCGACGTGTACATCGGCCTGGAAGAGGCCGCGACCGAAATCTCCACCTTCGAGAACGAATTCGTGCCGGGCCTGCTGCAGACCGAGGACTACACCCGCGCGCTGCTGACCGCGGCCCGGCCGAATCTGAGCCCCGCCGATATCGAGCGCCGGATCGAGGTGCGCGGGCAGCGGCAGCGTCTGCTCACCCGCACCCCGGAGCAGGTGCGGCTGGTGGCGATCATCGCCGAATCGCTGCTGTGGCGGCGGATCGGTGATTCGGCTGTGATCGCGGGGCAACTGGATCATCTGCGCCGCATGTGTGAGCGCCCGAATATCGACATTCGTCTGGTGCCCAACGATTCCGGTTACCACGACGGTCTCGATTCCGGGCGATTCGTCCTGTTGGAATTCGGCGCGGCCGGCGCGGAAACGACCGAGCCGCCGGTCGTTTACGTCGAAAATTTCGGCGTATCCACCTATTTCGACAAAAATTCCGACATCGACCGCTATCGAGGCGCATTCGCGAATATCCGCGCGGCCTCGGTGGACGGGAGGGCGGCCCTGGACGAGGCCATCGCCGCCGCCTGACGCGCTACCGGATTCGGTACCGGCGAATTCAGTGCAGGGTGCGTTCCAATACTTCGCGATGAGTCGGAACGGCGGCCGTATGGAGCGCGCGGCCCTTGTCGGTGAGGCAGACGAAGATCGCGCGGCGGTCCTCGGTGCACAGGGTGCGATCGACCAGTCCGTCGCGTTCGAGCCGTGCCACCGTACGGGACAGTGCGCTCTGGCTCAGGTGGATGTCGTGGGCCAGATCGCTCATCCGGTAGCTGTCGCAGGAGGCGTCGACCAGGCGGTCCAGCGTCTCGAACTCACTCAGGCCGATGTGGTGTTCGCGCTGCAGGTCCTTCTCCAGCGCACAGGACACCGCGGCATGACGAGCGAGTAGATCGCGCCACTCGCCGACCAAGCCGCCCGGCCCGTCGTTCCGGCCGGCCGGAGACGGGCAACCGGCCTCGGTATCACTCGGCGCGGTGGACGGCAGACCTGCGGCGAGCTCCGTATCCGGTGCCACCGCGTCCGTCGAATGCGCCGGAAACGCTGTCGACGCCTTTGTCATGTCGCCATCCTAGTGCCTGGGGCAGGTTCATGCAACCGCATTAAATGCTTGTGCATTAGATGCGCACGCATGTAATGTTCCGCGACATGACTTCCACAGCAACACTTCCGGCCGCTTCGGCGGCCGATACTCGGTGGCCGATCCGGCTCTGGGGCATGCTCATCACGCTGTGCATCGTGCTGTTCCTGGACGGCCTCGACGTCTCGATGGTCGGCGTCGCGCTGCCGTCCATCGGTACCGAACTCCATCTCGAAACCTCGACCCTGCAGTGGCTGGTCAGCGGATACGTGCTCGGCTACGGCGGTCTGTTGCTGCTCGGTGGCCGCACCGCCGATCTGCTGGGCCGGCGCAAGGTCTTCCTCATCGCACTGGCCGTCTTCGCGGTCGCCTCCCTGGCGGGCGGGCTGGTCAGTTCCGGGCCGCTGCTGATCGCGACCCGCTTCGTCAAGGGGCTGGCGGCCGCCTTCACCGCGCCGACCGGGTTGTCGATCATCACCACGAACTTCGCCGAGGGGCCCGCGCGCAACAAGGCGCTGTCCATCTACACCGTCTTCGGTGCGGGCGGCTACTCCATGGGTCTGGTCTTCGGTGGCCTGATGACCGGTTTCGGCTGGCGCTGGACCTTCCTGCTGCCGGTGCCGATCGCGCTGGCCGCCCTGGTCTCCGCGGCGATCCTGGTGCCGAAGGACAAGGGTGACACCGCCGAGGGCGGTCACGATCTGCTGGGTGCGCTGTTCTCCACCGCCGCCATGCTGCTGCTGGTCTACACCGTGGTGTCCGCACCGCAGGCCGGCTGGGGTTCGGCGCGCACCGTGGGCTCGTTCGCGGCTGTGCTCGTCCTGTTCGCCGCGTTCGTCGCGGTGGAGAAGCGGGTGCGGCATCCGCTGATCCGGCTGGGCATCCTGCGCAAGGCCACGTTGGTGCGAGCCAGTCTGGTGATCGTCGCGGTGGCGGGTTCCTACTTCAGCTGGCAGTTCATCGTCACCCTGTACCTGCAGGACAGCCTGGGCTGGTCGCCGCTGACCCTGGCGATGGCGCTGCTGCCGGTGGGGGTGCTGGTGGCGCTGTCGTCGGTGTTCTCCGACAAGCTGGTGGACCGCTTCGGCACCGGCCCGATCATCGCGGTCACCACCACCGTCATGGCGATCGGCTACCTGCTGTTCCTGCGCATCGACACCGCACCGTCCTATCTCGCGGTCATCCTGCCCGCGGTGCTGCTGATCGGCATCGGATGGATCGGCTTCCCGGCCATCAACATTCAGGCCACCAACGGCATCGAGAACGAGGAACAGGGCCTGGCGGCCGGCGTGCTGCAGACCTCCATGCAGGTCGGCGCGGCCATCGTCCTCGCCATCACCACCGCGCTGATCTCCTCGGGGCCGCACGGCAATTCACCGCAGGCGGTGCTCGACAGCTACCGTCCGGGCCTGATCTTCGCGGGCATCGCGGCGATCATCGGCGCCCTCATCGCCTTCACCCACTTCCTGCCTGCCCGCAAGAAGCGGCAGGAGGTCGAGGAGTCCGAACAGGCACCGGAACTCGCGGCGGCCTGAGGTTCCACCCCGAGCGCCACGCCCTGCTCATCGGTTCGAGCCGGGCGTGGCGTTTGCGCGTTCAGCGCAGTTCGCGCAGGCGCGGTGCGGCCGCGTCCTTCGGCGAGCGAAGGAAGGTCAGCGGAGTGCCGTCGGAACCGACCGTGGGCCAGTCGATTCCGAGATCCGGGTCGAATGCGTCCAGGTCCCGGTCGAATTCGGGGGTGTATTCGAGCGAACACAGATAGGTGACGGTGGAATCGTCGGCCAGTGACAGCAAGGCGTGGCCGAGTCCTTCGGAGAGAAAGACCGAGCGGCGCGAGACGTCGTCGATCACGACACTGTCCCAGCGGCCGAAGGTCGGGGAGTCGCGGCGCAGATCGACCACGACGTCCAGGAAGGCGCCGCGCATGCATGTGACGTATTTCGCCTGGCCGGGCGGATTTTCGGTGTAGTGGATGCCACGCAGGACACCCGCGGCCGAGGTGGAGGTGTTCATCTGCAGCAGGTCCAGGGGCCGTCCGGTCGCCTTCTCGAATTCCGAGGCCTTGAACGTCTCGGCGAAGACGCCGCGCTCGTCACCGCGTAACTGCGGCGTGAACTCCCACGCACCCGGGACCGCCAGTTCTCGAATCCGCATCTCAACCGTCCTGTCCGTAGCGATCGTCGCGCCCGCGATTCAGCAGGTCCAGCAGGTAGGTCCCGTATCCGGAGCGCACCAGCGGCTCGGCCAGCCGACATAGCTGTTCGTCGTCGATGAAGCCCATCCGCCAGGCCACCTCCTCCGGGACGCCGATCTTGAGTCCCTGGCGTTCCTCGATGGTGCGCACGTAATTGGCGGCGTCCAGCAGCGAATCGAAGGTGCCGGTATCGAGCCACGCGGTGCCGCGCGCGAGGGTCTCGACCTGCAATCGCCCCTGTTCGAGGTACGTGCGGTTGATATCGGTGATCTCGTATTCCCCGCGCGCGGACGGTCGCAGTCCCCGGGCGATCTCGACGACGTCGTTGTCGTAGAAATAGAGGCCGGGAATGGCGTAGTTGGACCGCGGGAGTTTCGGCTTCTCCTCGATGGAAACGGCTCTGCCCCGGTCGAATTCGATCACGCCGTAGGCCGAGGGATCGGAGACCCGATAGGCGAAGACCGCGCCGCCGTCGAGTCCGTCGAAGCGTCGCAGCCGGGTGCCCAGGCCGGGACCGTGGAAGATGTTGTCGCCGAGCACCAGTGCCGCGCATTCGCCGCCGATGTGGTCGGCGCCCAGCACGAACGCCCGGGCCAGGCCGTCGGGTTCGGGTTGCACCACGTAGTCGATCGCCAGGCCGAACTGGGTACCGTCGCCGAGCAGCCGGCGGAAGGCCTCGGCATCCTCGGGCGTGGTGATCACCAGGATGTCGCGAATGCCCGCCAGCATCAGCGTGGACAGCGGGTAGTAGACCATCGGCTTGTCGTACACCGGGACCAGTTGCTTGCTGACCCCGCGCGTGATCGGGTGCAGCCGGGACCCGGTGCCCCCGGCCAGAATGATTCCGCGCATGTGACGCAAGTCTGCCAGCTCTCGCCCACTCGGGCTCGATGAGGTTCCGACTGGACCGCGAAATGGTCACGATGGTTTCGCCGCGGCCTGGTCGGGCGATCAAGTATTGCGTAGGTCACACATCCGTGGTGTTCTGAAACATGAGTGTGTGAGATGTCAGCGCCGACACCTCAGCTACCGAATCTGCCGGTAGCCGGTCGCTCGGCGCCGAGTGGCAGGTAGGTGCGCGATGACCGCGATTCCCATCGGCGAGGCCGAATACCGGCCGGGGTTCGAACCCGGTGTTGTCGTGGATCCGGTGGTGGTGAACCCGGACCGTGCGAGTCTGCATTCGCAAGCGGTGTTGTTCACCTGCCGGGGCGTGGTGGGCCCCGTTATCCGGCGCTACCCGATCACCCCGATGACCATGCCGGTCGCGCGGGTCCTGATCGACCGGCTGGCGGCACTGCGCCCGCAGGTGCGTGGCGTGGAACGCGAACAGGTGCGGATGAGCGGCTTCCGGATGGAGATCATCCGCCCGGCCGGCGCCCGGCGATCCCTGCGCGACGGCGCCGTGATGTACATGCACGGGGGCGGCTTCTTCCTGTGCGGACTGGACTCGCACCGGCCGGTGGCGGCCAGCCTGGCGCGTCGTACGGGGCTGCCGGTGGTGAACGTGGACTATCGGCAACTGCCCGGGACGAATATCGCCGGCTCGGTCGAGGACTGCCTGACGGCCTATCGCTGGTTGTTACGGCACGGCGCCGATCCCTCGCGCATCGTCTTCGCCGGAGATTCGGCGGGCGGTTTCCTCACCTTCGCCACCGCACTGCGGGCGGCGCAGGCCGGCTTGCCCGGTCCGGCCGGCCTGGTCGGCCTGTCGCCGCTGCTGGATCTCGATTACCGGGTCAAGGGCGAGTACATGAACGTCGGTCGCGACGCCTACATCCCGATGGCGGCGGTGCGGCAGATGGTGCGGTACGGGGCCGAGGCGGAGCAACCGCTGGACCCGGCGCTGTCCCCGGTCAACGGATCGCTCACCGGCCTGCCGCCGGCCCTGCTGATCGTCGGTGAGGACGAATTGCTGCGCTGCGACAGCGAATTGATGGCCCACCGGCTCACCGCGGCCGGGGTGCCGAATTCGCTGGAGCTGTGGCGCGGACAGGTCCACGCCTTCATGAGCATCCTGCCGAATATGCCGGAGAGCCGGGCCGCGCTGGCCCGGGTGGCGCGATTCGTGCGGGCGCGGGTCGAACCGGAAGAGGCCGCGCGGACCGCCTGACAGGTACGGGCCGGAGGCGGCAGCGGAGCGTAACCACGGAGGGCCGGACCTGTCAGGCGCATCGAACACCGCCTGACAGGTACGGGCCGGAGGCGGAGCGTAACCACGGAAACGACAGTGCCCCGCCCACCGTGACGGTGGGCGGGGCACTGTCTCTGATCCGAGGTATCCGCCCGCTCAGGGGGACGGGCAGCCTGCGGAATTACTTGGCCGGCGCCGGCGGGTTGAACGGCGCGGTGGTGGTGGCGAAGTACTGGATCGCGGCGCCGATCGCGACCGGAGCGGTCACGAAGATCTGGCCGGCGAGCACACCCAGGAAGCCGACGGCGGCAGCACCGGCGACACAGCCGCCCAGCGGGCCGGCGCCGAACAGGGCGAGCAGCGCACCGGTCGCGGCGAGACCGATAGCGGCGCCCGCGACACAGCCGATGAGCGCGCCGCCGATACCACCGGCCAGGGTGCCGATGGTGGCGCCGGTGGCGATGGTGTCCTTCATACGGGTGAAGGCGGCGACCTCACGGTCGTAGGGGGTCTTCCACGGAGCCGAGTCCTCGAACGGCAGGGCGACCGGCTTGTAGACCGCGTGCGCCATGTCGTACTGGGGGGTCAGGGTGGCGGTGTTGCCGGAGATGTCGGCGGCGATCGGGAACTCGAAGTCGTCGACCCGGAAGTTCAGCGGGGTGCCGGCGAGCACGGCGCCGTTGGCGGCCTTGATCTCCAGCATGCCGTTCTCGTTGACGATCGAGCCGCCGTCGGTCTTGATAATCGCTTTGTCGTTCTCGACGCTGGCCTTGTAGTAGACGCTCTCGGGCGCCGCGGGGGCCGCGGGGTCGGCCGTGGCAGTTCCGGCCGCGACACCGACAGCGGCGACCAGCATGGCGGCGGTCGCGACGAATTTCCTCATCATCATTTTCTGCGGAACCTCGATACAGAGTGGTTCTGGGACATGAGAAATAGAAATCGACGTCAGCTAACGAGCGGTGAACCTGTTGTGTCCGTTCATTCAAATTCTGTTCACCGTCGGGTTCTTGCCGATTGTCAGGTTGCGGAAACATGCAGTATGCGTGCGGTTTTCGGACACCGCCTCCAATTCGAACAAAAGGGACATAAAGCATGTGGTGTGACGAAGGTCACACCTATGTGTACGGCCGGTGTGACTCGGTGGTGATTCGGAGCGCGTATTCGCGCCCGCGTTAGGGTGGCATCGTGCGATTGCTCGTAACCGGCGGAGCCGGATTCATCGGCGCGAACTTCGTCCATCACACCGTGGCGGATCGTCCGGACGTCCGCATCACCGTGCTCGACGCACTGACCTATGCCGGAAATCGCGCCTCGCTGGCGCCGATCGAGGACCGGATCGAGTTCGTACACGGCGATATTGCCGATTCCGGTCTGGTGGACCGCCTGGTCTCCACAGCCGACGCGGTGGTGCATTTCGCGGCCGAATCGCACAACGACAATTCGCTGGCCCGGCCGCGGTCGTTCGTGCAGACCAATATCGTCGGCACGTTCACCCTGCTGGAGGCCGTGCGCAAATACGATGTGCGCTACCACCACATCTCGACCGACGAGGTCTACGGCGACCTCGAAGCCGACGATCCGGCGTTCACCGAAAACACCCCTTACCAACCGTCCAGCCCGTATTCGGCGACCAAGGCCTCCAGCGATCTGCTGGTCCGTGCGTGGGTGCGCTCGTTCGGGGTGCGGGCGACGATCTCCAACTGCAGCAACAACTACGGGCCGTATCAGCATGTGGAGAAATTCATCCCGCGCCAGATCACCAATCTGATCGACGGCGTGCGACCGCGCCTCTACGGTGCCGGACATCAGATCCGGGACTGGATTCACGTCACCGATCACAATCGCGCGGTGTGGGAGATTCTCGAGCGCGGCCGCATCGGGCAGACCTATCTGATCGGCGCCGACGGTGAACTGGACAATCGGACCGTGGTGGAGTTGCTGCTCGCCGAATTCGGCCGGGACCCCGGCGATTTCGATCACGTCACCGATCGGCCCGGACACGATCAGCGCTACGCCATCGATGCCACCCTGCTGCGCACCGAACTGGGCTGGCGGCCGCATTACGGCGATTTCCGGGCCGGACTGGCCGCGACCGTCGCCTGGTACCGCGACAACGAGGCGTGGTGGCGCCCGCAGAAGGAACACACCGAACGCGCGTACGCGGCGGCCGGCGAAAAGGTGCTCTAGCCCCAGATCAGGACGTTGTATTTGATCGCGGCCGCGGTCAGTGCCACCACGGTCGCGACCACCACCGTGATCGCCGGTCCGCGTACCGGCGTCACGCCGCGGGAATCGCTCAGGCGCAACGGCATCCACCGCAGCAGCACCGCGAATCCGGCGATCGCCAGCGGCACGAAATAGCGCCCCTGCACGCCGTCGATCATCCAGTAACCCACGGGCGTGAAGGACATGTACAGCGTCACGTAGATCATCGCGACACTGGCCAGTACGGCGAGCGCGACGATCCAGGTGCGCCACCGGTTACCGGTCAGCCGATCCGCGATTCCGACGCTCACCGCCAATGCCAGCAGGCAGGCCAGGATCGACAGCGCGGGAACGTCCACATAGGCGAATCCGAGCTCGCCGAAGAATTGGGTGAACCATTTCTCGTCCCGGTACCAGATGCTGTCACCGAAAGTATTGGCGAAATGCACCGGATTCGAAAGAATTTCGTGCAGCTGATCGCCCGGACGCACCGAATGCCATTCGGCCGGCTTGCGCATCAGCCCCATACCGTCGCCGGTCGGCGCGGCGATCTTCATCCATACCGCGAACAGGATCGCGCCCAGCGCCGCGAAACACCACGGCAGCCAGCGCAGCACCTTCCCGAACCCGTACTGCCGGGCGGGAATCAGCACCACCAGCATGGCGAGGATGACGTAGGTCGGCTTGCTCAGCGGCAGCGCCAGCGTCGCCGCCAATGCGGCGGCCACCTCCGGCTTCGTCAGCCGGGTGTCGAGGAAGACGCCCTTCACCACCAGGCACGACACCAGGACGGCCAGGGCGTTGGTGACGGTGTCGGCGGTGACCGTACCCGCCTGGAACAGGGCGATCGGCAGCACCGCGACCGTGAAGGCCAGCCACTGGATCCGGAACGCTCGCAGCGCCCGCAGCGCGAATGCCACGATCACCAGATAGGCGAGCAATCCGGCCAGCCGGGTGAGCAGCACCGTATCGCCGACATCGAGCCCGACGGCCTGCGCCAGCCGAATACCCACGGCCCCGGGCACATACGGCAGCGGGGAGTAGGCGGCGGTGTTGGTGAACCACATCTGCTTGGTCGCGGTCGTGGTCACCGGCGCGGAACCCAGCCGGTCGTAGGCGGTTTCGTCGGCGGCGAGCGGGGCCGGCTCGGTCGGGTGACGGTTGTAGTCGGTGAAGGCGTAGCCCATCAGCCCGTCGATGCTCAACGGGATCTGGCCGCCGTAGGAGACGCCGCGGTCGTCGGTGATCCGTTCGGGGGTGAACCCGCCGTGCGCCACCTGATACGCGCGGCCGAACTGCGTGATCTCGTCATGCCCCCAGAACGGCGGCGTGATGGTCGCGAACACGATGCCGAAGACGCCCGCCACCAGGACGAACACGGCCGCGGCCGGTCCGAGGTTGCGTGCGACGGGGGACCAGGCGCGCCGGAGCGGACCGGCGGGCCGTCGCTCCTCGTCGGCCCGGCTGCTTCCGCGGCTCACCTCGTCGCGCGTCGGCTGCTCGGTATCGGGTTCACCGGTCACCTCGCCGGGGCCGGAGGACTGCCTGTCAGAGGCCTCCTTGTCGGCCTGGGTCGTCATCAGTGTGCCTGCCGGACCTGCTCGGGCGTTTCGACGCCGACGGCCGAATACCGCAGGTACATGAGGCGGGCGGCCTCGTGCCGGGACCGGCGGATGCCGTCGAGGATCAGACCGGCGGTCCACGCCAGGCTGCCCAGCAGCAGCAGCGTGAAGCCGAGGAACAGCGTCGGGAACCGCGGCACCTGGTGGATTTCGTAGAATTGGATAACGATCGGCACGATCAGAATGATCGAGATCAGCCAGGCCAGCGTCCCGAACAGCCCGTAGAACGCGACCGGGCGTTCGTGCCGGGCCAGGCCGAAGATCAGGCCCAGGATCTTGAATCCGTCGTGGTAGGTGCGCAGCTTGGATTCACTGCCCTCCGGCCGATCGCGGAATCCCACCCGCACCGAGGTCTGCGGCACCCGCAGATGCAGCGAATGCACGGTCAATTCGGTTTCGATCTCGAATTCGCGCGACACCGCGGGGAAACTCTTCACGAAGCGACGCGAGAACACCCGGTAGCCGGAGAGCATATCTTCGACGTTCTCGCCGAACACCTTGCCGACCACGCCGTTGAGCACGCGGTTACCGGCTTCGTGGCCCGCGCGGTACGCCTGCGTGCCCTCGTCCTCTTTCCGCACGCCGAGGACGTGGTCGTAGGGGCCGGACAGCAGCGCCTCGATCATCTTCGGAGCGGCGAA
The DNA here is from genome assembly GCF_049538315.1 of Nocardia sp. AB354. Taxonomy (NCBI): domain Bacteria; kingdom Bacillati; phylum Actinomycetota; class Actinomycetes; order Mycobacteriales; family Nocardiaceae; genus Nocardia; species Nocardia sp. AB354. The sequence continues at coordinate 123,545 of NZ_JBMVFU010000003.1, forward strand.
GGCGTCGTAGGTGTCGTCGCCGTCGATCATCAGGTAGACATCGGCCTCGATATCGGCGAACGCGCGCCGGACCACGTTGCCCTTGCCCTTGACGGTCTCGGTGCGCACGATCGCGCCCGCCTCGCGGGCACGTTCGGCGGTGGCGTCCGTGCTGCGGTTGTCGTAGACGTAGACGTCGATGCCCGGCACGGCAGCCTTGAGGTCCGTGACGACCTTGGCGACCGCAGCCTCCTCGTTGTGGCAGGGCACGACTGCGGCGATGCGAAGCTCGGTGGGGTTCACCCCGTCAATCCCTCATTTGATCGGCCGATGAAATACGGAACACCGGGAGGGTACAGGCCGGCGCCCGACCCGCGCCCGCTAACCCTCACTGTGTCGGCTGCGGGCCGGTGTGCCCGCCCCGACCTCGCGCCCTGTGGCTCCGCTGTGAGCCGCCCGAACACACCCCGGCGAGCCGCACTCCGGCCTGCGTCACGCGGTGGGGAACCCGGGTGCGGTACCGTCGCCGGGTGGCCAGCAGTGAGACGGCGACCGAACCGGTCGATCGAACCGGCGATAGCTTGCGACACAAGGTCGTCACCGCCTTGCGGCAGGGATCGGCCTTTCTGGTGGTCGGCGCGATCGGCTTTCTCGTCGACGCCGGAACCTACAACGTGCTGGTCTTCTGGGGCGGCGACGGCGTTCTGAATCAGGCGCCGCTGCTCGCCAAGATCATCTCGATTCTGGTGGCCACGGTGGTCACGTATTTCGGCAACAAATGGTGGACTTTCGCGCACAAGCAAGGCGGCAGTCCCGCTCGCGAATATCTGCTGTACACCGTTTTCAATGTGGTTGCCATCGGATTGCAGCTCGGGTGCCTCGGATTCTCCCGATATGTGTTGCACCTGTCCTCCCCGCTGGCGGACAACATCTCCGGCACCCTGATCGGCCAGATCGTGGCGGTGGTTTTCCGCTACTGGGCCTACGACACTTTCGTCTTCGCCGAGTCCCGCTCGGATCGGGATTTGCGGGACACCCGCACCCGGTCGGGCCGGTGATCGTGCTTCGCAATTGTCGATCACCGGCCCTCCGGTCGAACTCCGCGACATGAGACGGACATAATGGGTATCGCTCGCACCGAGCCCGCACTTGACCGCGCCCGCGCCGTATTCGGCGCCATCGGACACTGTTTACGAGGGATTCCACCATGGATCAGTCGGCTGGCCAGGCCGTGACCGCAACCGAGAACGCTCCGCGGATCGCCGAGCCCGCACCCGGCGCCCTGCGGACCGAGCACCGCGCCCCCGACCGCCTGGTTCTGGCCCGCGGCATCTTCACCGGCCCGGCGCCCAAGATCAGCGACGAACTGTATGCGGTGGTCAAGGGCAAATCGCATCGCGAACGGCTGTCGCTGCGGCTGGAAAAGGGCGCGCACGCCCACACCAACACCTATTTCGGCCGGTTCGCGGCCAGCTACTGGCAGCGCTGGACGACGGTGACCGAGGTCGAGGTCTCGATGCGGGTCGCGGTCGGCGACCGGGCCCGGATCCGGCTGGCTGCCTCCGATATCGCCGGGCACCGGCGCATCATCGACTCCGCGGACGTGGATTCCGACGGGACGGTCACCCTGCGGGCCCCGCTGGACCAGTACGTGGACGGCGGTGCGCTGTGGGTCGAATTCGATGCTGTCGGAGGCGAACTCGCGATCGGTGAGCTCACCTGGACCGCCGCCGCTCCGGACCGGGTCCGCCCGGTCGCGATCGCGATCTGCACCTTCAACCGGGCCGAGGACTGCGCGCACACGGTCGCCGCACTCGCCTCGGATCCGGAAGTGCTGGCCGCCATCGACGCGGTGTACGTGGTCGACCAGGGCACGGACCTGGTCTCGGACCGGGAGCTGTTCCAGCAGACGCAGCCGCTCTTCGGTGACAAACTGCGCTACATCCGGCAGCCGAATCTCGGCGGTGCGGGCGGATTCACCCGCGGGCTGTACGAGGTGTCGGCGGCGAACGAGCACGCCGACGTCATCCTGATGGACGACGACATCCTCTGCGAGCCCGAAACGGTATTGCGGCTCAACGCCTTTGCCAATCTCACGGTGGAGCCGACGCTGGTCGGCGCGCAGATGCTGTTCCTGCTGAACCCCGACTATCTCAACGTCGGCGCCGAGGAGGTGCACCTGAACGAGCTGCGGCACGGTCAGAAGGTGCCCAAGGCGTTGCGCAACACCAGCATGCTCAAGCGCAATCAGGAGCGCCGCGTCGACGCCGGCTACAACGCCTGGTGGACCTGCCTGATCCCGGCCGAGGTGGTGGCCCGGATCGGACTGCCGCTGCCGATCTTCTTCCAGTGGGACGACGTCGAATACGGCGTCCGCGCCCGCGAGGCGGGATTCGTGACCGTGACGCTGCCGAATGCGGCGGTCTGGCACGCGGACTTCTACTGGAAGGATTTCGACGACTGGGCACGCTACTTCAGCATGCGCAATTCGCTCATCGTCAGCTCCATGCACACCGATCTCGATCCGAAGGCGGTGACCCGCAAGCTGTTCCGTGAGATCGCCGAATACCTGGTGGGTATGCAGTACGGCCTCGCGCACACCACGCTGCAGGGCATCGAGGACTTCCTGCAGGGCCCGAAGATCTTGCGCGACGGCGGAATTCAGGCTTTGGCCACCGCTCGCACCAGCCGCGCCGACTACGGCGAGACCAAGAAGCACGCGGCCGCGACCGCACCGGTCCGGCAGTCGGATGTCCAGCTCCGCCGCGCGGGCGGTGAACCGAGCCGCCCGCTGCTGGTGCTGGTCAAGCGCGCGATCCAGCAGTGGACCGGGCGTACCCAGCACGGCGTCGTGGCCGTCACCCGCGAGGATGCGCACTGGTGGCACCTGGCGCTGTTCGACCACGTCGTGGTCACCGACGCCTCCCAGTCCGGCGTGCGAATCCGGCAGCGCGACAAGGAGAAAGCTCGCGCCCTGCTGCTGCGCACCCTCCGAGTCCTGCGCCGGCTGCGCCGCGAACTTCCGGAGCTGAGCCGGCAGTACCGGGCGGCCGCGCCGGAACTGACCAGCCGCGAGAACTGGGAACGGCTGTACGGCATCTGATTCGCGATGCCCGCCCGGTGCGTTCGCACCGGGCGGGCATTGGCGTTCGCCGCAGCTCAGCGGCCGAACGAGCCCGTCGGAGGCGGCGGTGGATTGTTGTCGACCACTGCGCCGAGATATCGGTACGAGGTCGGGTAGGTCGGTTCCGGGAGGTCCGGGACGAACCGCGGCGGCTGCTGCTTCCAGGTGCCGTCGGGTTCCATGTCGGGCGGCGGAGTCTCCCAGTGACCGGGGCCGCTCACCATAGGACACCCGTCGTTGATGCGGCTGTCACCGTGCGGCGGCACCCACGCCGTACCCCGGACCGTGCCACCCAGGCCGGAGCAGACGACCTCGGCATCCACCCGGTAGGTGTCGTCGTTGTCGTTGTGACAGCCGGCCCGGTCGCAGAACACACCGGGTGAGACCTCGACGGCCGATGCCCCGGCCGCGCCCCCGATCAGCGTGCTCGCGGCGACGGCCGATACGACCGCGACGCCGAAAATCCAGCGGTACCCCATCGCGAATCAACTCCCCTCGATATCGCTGCCGGGAACTCTACCCCGCACGGCCGAAAACCGTTGTGGCATTTTCGCACTCCTGTCGACAGCCCGACCCGAGCACCAACCTATCGGCGTCGGATCGGGCTGTCGGTAGTGGCAACACCACAGTGTTCGCGGAGTGCGGACCGGCTTACAGGAACAGGTCCGTGGTCAGCGGGCCGTCACCGGGGACCACGCGGTACTTGTCCAGATCGGTGATGCCGTGCGCGTTCAGCACCTCGTCGTCGATGAAGAAGTTGCCGGTGGTGTCCTTGGCGGGAGAGGTGAGGACCAGGTAGGCGGCGTCGGCGTAGATGTCGGGGGTGCGGGAGGTCTGGACCATTTCCTCACCGCCGAGCAGGTTGCGGACCGCGGCGGTGGCGATCGTCGTGCGCGGCCACAGCGAGTTCACACCGATGCCGTACTTGCGCAGTTCCTCGGCCAAACCCAAAGTGGTGAGCGACATTCCGTACTTGGCGATGGTGTAACCCAGCGAGCTGCCCGCCCACTTCGGGTCGAGGTTCAGCGGCGGCGACAGGGTGAGGATGTGCGGGTTGCGGCCGGCCTCGGCCGATTCCCGCAATGCGGGGATGCTGGTCTTCGACAGCAGGAAACTGCCGCGGCAGTTGATGTCCTGCATCAGGTCGTACTTCTTCATCGACAGCGTTTCGGTCGGCGACAGATCGATCGCCGAGGCGTTGTTGACGACGATATCGATTCCGCCGAACCGCTCGACGGTTTGACGCACGGCTTCGGCGACGCCCTCGTCGTCGCGCACATCGCCGACGAACTTGTGGACTCGACCGCCCGCGGCCTCGAGCTCCTCGGCCGCGGTGTGGATCGTGCCCGGCAGTTTCGGATGCGGCTGGTCGGTCTTGGCGATCAGCGTGATGTTCGCACCGTCGGCGGCGGCCCGCTTGGCGATCTCCAGGCCGATGCCGCGGCTGCCGCCCGACATGATCATGGTGCGGCCGGCCAGTGGCTTACCAGCTTCGGTCATATCCCTGCTCCCATCTGTGCGATCACCCCGGCTCCATGATCGGCGATGCCGTGGAGGCCGGGGTGCTGAACTACCCGATTCGCACAGTAGGGCACCGAGCGAGGCTATGCAACCAGTTGCATAGCCGGTCAGCGCCGATGGCGACGAGGATCACGTTCCTTGTACATTCGCCGCTGCGATTTGCTGATGTCGCGCCACACCCGCTCTTGTTCGGCTCGCAACCGCGCATCGCTGCGGGCGGCGAGCCGCTCGTTCTCGCGCTGCAATTTGCGATAGCTGTCCAGTCGTCGCTGCGGCAGTTCGCCGCTCCGGATGGCCGCGAGAATCGCGCATCCGGGTTCGGTGCGGTGTTCGCAGTCGGAGAATCGGCATTGCGCTGCCAGTGATTCGATATCGGTGAAGGTCCGGGCCAGACCCTGTTCGGCATCCCAGAGCCCGATCGCCCGGAGCCCCGGCGTGTCGATCAGAGTTCCGCCGCCGGGAATCGGCCGCAACTCGCGATGGACCGTGGTGTGCCGCCCGCGCTTGTCCGAGGCGCGAACCCCGTCCGTCGCGAAGACTTCCTCGCCCAGCAGCGCATTCGCCAGGGTCGACTTGCCGGCGCCGGACGATCCGATCAGCGCGACCGTTCCGGCCGCCACCGCACGCAGCACATCCATACCGGCGCCGGTCGTTGCCGAGACGGCCAGCACCGCCGCATCCGGCGCGGCGGCACGCACCTCGGACAGGGAAATATCCGGCGACAGATCGCATTTCGTCAGCACCACCAGCGGCTGCGCGCCGGACTCCCAGACCAGGGCCAGCATCCGCTCGATGCGACCCAGGTCGATCCCACCGTCGGCGGCGACACAGATCGCGACGGTATCCACATTGGTGGCAAGCACCTGCGCGTCGGAACGTCCGGATACCGTCGCGCGCTGCAGAATCGTGCGGCGCGGCACCAACTTTCGTACCGTGAACGCCGGGCCGGCGGTCGATTCGGCCGGTGCGACGGCGACCCAGTCACCGGTACACAGGCCGTTGATGTTGGTATCCGCCCGCGGACAGTCGGCGCGCGCGAGCCCGTCGGGCATCGCGACATCGCATTCACTGCGATCCATCCGGATCACGCGGGCCGGGACCCAGCCGGTATCGAGCAGTCCTGTGTACGCGGCGGAGAGGTCGGCAGTCCAGCCGTAAGGAATGAGACGGTCGTAATCGACCATGAGGGGAGACATCCTTCGTCGGGCACCGAGCCCGCGAAGGGCTCAGTGCATGGGGAGAAGAGTGGAAATACGTGCGGCGGAGCGCTTCTCGGTCCGATACCGGGCTCCGGCCGCGACAATCCGACTGTCGACGTTCACGTATTCCACCTCCTCGACCCTCTCGTGTCTCGCTACTCGGTTCGGTCGCGTGCGCGACCGGATGTACAAACGATGACAGCCCGCCGCGCGGGCCGCAACGTATTTTCCGGGCCTACGTCTTCCCGGGCTGCGCGATCAGAGTGAGCAGGCGATCAGCAACTGCAGCAGGATGAACACCCCGACCACGCCGAGGCTGATGTAGGACACGATCGCGCCCGGCGCGGCCTGCGGCACCGGCCCGATCGCACCGTTGATGAAGGCGATCGCGGGCGATTTGTAGTACACGTGGGTGCTGTGGCCCTCGGCGACCGGCACGGTCGTCTCGGCCGGTCCCATATCCCACAGCCACTTGGTCGCCACTCGCACGTGGTGCTGCCCGGGACCGACCGGAATGTGGGTTTGTCCCCACTTCGCCATCGGCACCTCCATGCCGTTGACGATGATCTTCGGGCCGGTCAGCGCGAGCAGGAATCCCAGCGGGAAGTACGAGGCGTCGACGACGATGCCCTGCGGTCCGGGCTGCGGCTGGAACTGCGCCGCCGGGCCGTAGGGTCCGTATTGTCCTTGCGGCGCAACGGGATTGGGCGCGCCGTAGGGCGTCGGCCCGCCGTTGACCTGCTGCTGACCGGGATACGGTTGCGCCCCGTACGGATTCGCCGGCGGCTGACCGTAGGGCTGCGGCGGAGCCGGGGGAGCGCCCCACCCCGGCGCCTGATGCGGCTGGGACACGTTGTGCGGCTGGGGAATATGTGGCTGCGAGCCCGCGTGCGGCTGCGGATATCCCGGTGCGGCAACGGCTCCGCTACCGCCGTGCGGCGGCGGCGCGCCGTAGGGGCCGTTCGGCTGCGGCGGGGGATACGGCTGTGCACCGTTCGGTTGGAATGGTTGCCCATAGGGTGGCTGCCCACCGTAGGGGTTGCTCACAGCCGTTACCTCCTCATGCGAAAAGCACTGATCTAACCGGGTTTATGGAACTGCTCGCGTCGCCCCAGACGCCGCAGTCGCAACCATTCTCGCAGACCGGCCGGATCTTTTTGCTGTACGAGGAAGAACCAGGAGAACCGCGCCCATTCCTGGGGTAGCAGTTTCCGCATCCCGGGCTGTGCCATCAAATAGCCACGGTTGCGGTAGGTGAAATAGCGTTTGACCGGATCGTCCGGATATTGGGTGTGCATGCGGCCGCCGAGAATCGGCTTGAATTCCGCCGACCCGTTCGGGTGCAGATACGCCGTCTGCAAACAGGTTCCGAACGGCAGGCCCGAGCGCACCAGTCGCCGGTGCACCTCCACCTCGTCGCCGCGCACGAACAGCCGCAGATCCGGCACGCCGATCACCTCGAGCGCCTCGGCGGAGATCAGGGCGCCGTTGAACAGCGACGCGATACCGGGCAGGAAGTCCTCGTCACCGAGTTCGGACCGCAGCCGCCGCCACACCACGCCGCGGCGCAGCGGAAACGCCAGCCGATCCGGATCGTCGATATCGGCCACCACCGGCGAGACCTCCGAAAGGCCGTGGCGCTCGGCGCAATCGAGCAACTTCTCGAGCACGTCCGGGCCCTCGGGGCGGCCGTCGTCGTCGGCCAGCCACACCCAGTCCGCGCCCATGGTCAGCGCGTGCAGCATGCCGAGGGCGAAGCCGCCCGCACCACCCAGGTTGTGTTCGGAACCCAGATAGGTGGATTCGATCGGCTGTTCTTCCACCAGCTCGCCGACCTCGGGCTCGTTGCCGTTGTCGATGACGATCAGATGGTCGATCGGGCGGGTCTGCGCGGCGAGCACTTTCAGCGATTCGCTCAGCAGTTCCCGGCGTTTGTGGGTCACGACCACCGCGATGATCCGGGCCACTCCGCTGTCCGCGGACGAGGCCGCCTGATCACTCATGTCCATATCCTTGTTCTCCGGGACATGCCCCCTCCGCGCTCGACCGCCCATGTCCGGGTCTGCGGCGGAGGTCATGCGGGATTGCGTTCGAGTTCGAGCTCACGCAGGATCTGCTTCACGTGATCGCCCGCCTCGGGGCCCTCGTACGCGCGGACCACATCCTCGATATCACCCTGCATGCGCAGCGTGCCGTGGTCGATCCACATTGCGGTATCGCACAATTGGGCCAGGAATTCGTTGGAATGACTGCAGAACACCAGGATTCCGGAGCGCGCCACCAGATCGCGCAGCCGGTTGCGGGCCTTCTTCATGAATTCCGCGTCGACCGCGCCGATACCCTCGTCCAGCAGCAGGATCTCCGGATCGATCGAGGTCACCACGCCCATCGCCAGCCGCACCCGCATACCCGTGGAATAGGTGCGCAGCGGCATGTTCAGGTATTCACCGAGTTCGGTGAAGTCGGCGATCTCGTCGACCTTGGCGAGCATCTGCTTGCGGGTCTGACCGAGGAACAGCCCGCGGATGATGATGTTCTCGTAGCCGGAGATCTCCGGATCCATACCGACGCCGAGGTCGAACACCGGCGCCACCCGGCCACGCACGCGCGCAGTGCCGCGGGTGGGCTCGTAGATTCCCGAGAGCAGCCGCAGCAGCGTCGACTTCCCGGCGCCGTTGTGGCCCACCAGGCCGACCCGGTCACCCTCCTTCAGCGACAGCGTGATGTCGCGCAGGGCCTCGACCACGACCACATCGGACTGATTGCGCCCGATGGATCCGCCGGCCTTGCCCAGGAACGCCTTCTTCAGCGACCGTGACTTGGCGTCGAAGATGGGAAACTCCACCCACGCCTGGTGGGTTTCGATGCTTACTCCGGTCATAACGTCCTCTACACCCAGTACGGCACGCGGGAACGGTATTGCTTCAACGCCAGGATCGCCACCGCCCAGCCGACCACGGTGATCACACCGACGACCAGCCACGACCGCACCTGCACCGGATCGCCGAGCAGGGGTGCGCGCACGATCTCGAGATAGTGGTAGGTCGGCACCAGCTCGACCAGCTTGGCCCGCTCGCTCACCGCCCCGCCCTGGTCGTGCAGCGACTTCGTGGTCCACATGACCGGAGTCAGCACGAACAGCATCAGAGTCATGCTGCCCAGAATCGGGGCGATGTCGCGGTAGCGGGTGGAGAAGATGCCGAAGACGATCGACACCCACGCCGAATTCAGGAACACCAGCGCGATCGCCGGAATCGCCAGCAGCACGGACCAGTCCAGATGTTCCCAGACGCCGAAGGCCACCAGCATGACCAGATAGATCACGATGTTGTGGGCGAAGAACAGGAACTGCCGCCACACCAGCCGATAGACGTGCACGCTCAGCGCCGAGGGCAGCTGTTTGATCAGCCCCTCGTTGGCGATGAACACGTCCGAGCCCTCGAGGATGCTGGCGTTGATCACGTTCCAGATGATCAGGCCGACGGTGACGTACGGCAGATACGTCCACAGGTCCTGATTCAGGATCGCCGCGTAGAGGACACCCATCGCGGCCGCCTGCACGCCGGTGGCGATGGTGATCCAGAACGGGCCGATCACCGATCGCCGATAGCGCTGCTTGATGTCCTGCCAACCCAGCTGTAGCCACAGCTCACGCTGAGTGAACCCCTCGCGGAGGTCTTTGAAGGCCCGCGGGAATGTTTGCGCATCCGACATCAGGGGCACCGTGGCGTCGGCCGGGCGTTCGGCTGTGGCCGAATCGGCAGGGGCAGCTGCTGGCACAGTGCACGACTGTAGCGCAGAGCCGATCCCCGCCGGTGGGGGCACGAGCCTATCCGATGATCAGCGGTGTTCAGAGGTACTGACCGCCTCCGGTGACCGATCCACCCTGTCCGCCCTCGCGCGGGATGTGCGCACCCGGCGGCAGAGCGTGACGCATCTGCTCGAGCTGTGCGCGGGCCGCCATCTGCTGAGCGAACAGCGCGGTCTGAATACCGTGGAACAGACCCTCCAGCCAGCCGACCAGCTGGGCCTGGGCGATTCGCAGTTCGGCGTCGGACGGCACGGACTCCTCGCTGAACGGCAGCGCGAGCCGCTCGAGTTCGTCGCGCAGCTCGGGGGAGAGACCCTGCTCGAGCTCGTGCACCGAGGTCGTGTGGATCTCTTTGAGCCGGTTGCGGCTGGCATCGTCCAGCGGAGCCGCGCGTACCTCCTCGAGCAGCTGCTTGATCATGGTGCCGATCCGCATCACCTTCGCGGGCTGCTCGACCATATCGGCGAGCGACTCCTCGCCGCCGGTCTGCGCACCCTCGGCGGCGGTCTCGCCCTCGCCGACCACCTGCCCGGCGAACGGCGCCTCACCCTGGGCGCCGGCCGGAATGACCAGCGGCCGGCCCTCGGGGCCGATCACCACGATGGAATCCGGTGCTCCGTCCGATTGCGTCATGGCATCCATGATGTCTGCTTCCCGCGCCGAGCGCTAAGTGAACGACGCATCGCCCGGTGGGGCCCGGTGCCGGAACGGGGTATGCGGTCCGATTTCGGGCGGAAGTATTCTGTTGCGGTTCTGTCCGCCTCGTGTGTGGTTCGGTTTGTGAAAGTCGGTTGCCATGTCGCGTGATATCGCATTGGGTCGGCGCACGGTTCCGCCGACTTGCCCGCTGCCCTTAGAGTGGCCAGCATGACTTACGACGTCGCGAGGGTTCGGGGGTTGATACCGTCCCTGGGCGACGGCTGGATCCATCTGGACCCCCAGGCAGGGATGCTGGTCCCGGATTCGGTATCGCGCGCCGTGTCAACCGGTTTCCGGACCTCTGCTTTTTCACATACCAATCGTCATGCCGCCGCGCGCCGCAGTGGTGCCATTCTCGACGCGGCCCGGGAAGCGGTCGCCGATCTCGTCGGCGGCGATCCGGCGGGTGTCGTCCTCGGCCCGGACCGGGCCGTCCTGCTGGCGTGGTTGGCCGAATCGCTGAGCTCGCGGCTCGGGCTCGGCACCGGCATCGTGCTCTCGCGCCTGGACGACGAGGCCAATGTGGCCCCGTGGCTGCGCATCGCCAACCGCTACGGCGCCCATGTGCGCTGGGCCGAGGTGGAGATCGAAACCTGCGAGATGCCGGCCTGGCAGTTCGAGGAACTGATCGGCCCGACCGCGCGACTGGTCGCCGTCACCGCCGCCTCGCCGATCGTCGGTTCCGCGCCCGCGGTCCGGGTCGCCGCCGACCGGGTGCACGAGGTGGGCGGACTGCTGGTGGCCGACTGTTTCGGCGCGGCGCCCTACGCCCTGATCGACATCGACGAACTCAACGCCGACGTCGTCGCTCTCTCCGCGCCGGCCTGGGGCGGTCCGCAGATCGGCGCGCTGGTGTTCCGTGATCCGGCATTCCTGGATCGCATTCCCTCGATGTCGCTCAACCCCTACGCCAAGGGCGCCGAGCGGCTCGAGGTCGGCGGACATCAGTACGCGTTGCTGGCGGGGCTGACCACCTCCATCGACTATCTCGCCGGACTGGACGAACAGGCGACCGGCAGCCGCCGGGAGCGGCTGGAGATATCGATCACCTCGCTGCAGGACTATCACGACCAGCTGTTCGAACATCTCATGGAGGTGCTCGACGCGGTCCCGGATCTGACCGTGATCGGCCGTGCTTCCACCCGCATTCCCACAGTCAGCTTCACCATCGCGGGGATGCAGGCGGAGAAGATCTCCGCCGAGCTCGCCGATCACCGCATCGGCACGGTCAGCGGCGCACACGGCGGCAGCCGCCTGCTCGACGCGCTGGGCGTCAACGACGAGGGCGGCGCGGTCACCCTCGGATTGGCGCCATACACAACGAAATTCGAGATCGAACAGCTCGGTCGGGCGCTGAACTCGCTGGAGAAGTAGGCGGCCGTCCGGCGCACGGTCGCCGACGGGCACAGCGGGCGTTCACGCCTCGTCGATGCGCAGGATCACCTTGCCGACGGTCTCGGCCGAATCGAGCAGTTCGTGGGCGTGCGCCGCCTCCGTGACCGGGACCTCGGCATGTACCACCGGTACCACCGCGCCCTCCGCGATCAGCGGCCACAGATGGCGCCGCAACTCCGCGATGATCTCGGCCTTACTCGACCGCCCGGTGCCCGGCCGCTTACGCAGATTGGTGGCATGGATGGTGCCGCGCTTCCCGAGCAGCTCCGCCAGATTCAGCTCGCCCTTCGCTCCGCCCTGCATGCCGATCACGCACAGCTGCCCGTCCTCGGCGAGGGCGGTCACGTTGCGCGGCAGGTATTTCGCGCCCATATTGTCGAGAATGATATCGGCGCCACCCAATTCGCCGACGACTTCCACGAAATCCTGTTCGCGATAATTGATTCCGATGCTCGCACCCAATTCGGCGCAGCGATCCAATTTGTATTGCGAACCGGCGGTCACCGCGACGTGCGCACCGCGATTCACCGCGACCTGAATGGCATGGGTGCCGATCCCGCTACCGCCGCCGTGGACGAGTAACAGTTGGCCGGCGTGTAATCCGGCGCGCATCACCAGATTCGACCACACGGTGGCGGCCACCTCCGGAAGTGCCGCTGCCGCAGCAAGATCCAGGCCCTCGGGCACCGGCAGCACCTGACTCGCGGCGACCACCACGCGCTGGGCGTAGCCGCCGCCGGACAGCAGCGCGCACACCCGGTCGCCCGGCCGCAGATCCCGTATGCCCTCGCCGATCTCGGCCACGACGCCCGACACCTCGAGGCCCAGAATGTCGCTCGCGCCCGGGGGAGGCGGATAGAAACCCTGGCGCTGCAACAGATCCGCGCGATTGACCCCGGCCGCCACGACGTCGATCGCCACCTCGCCCGGCCCGGGCGGCGGCAGATCCGGCACCTCCGCCCAGCGGATCACCTCGGGTCCACCGAAACCGTCCAATGTCACCGCGTACATACCCCGACTCTATGTGCTCACCGCGCTGGAACGGGTGCGGCTGTGGATCCGATCCGGGTGATCTTGTCCGCAAGTCGCTGACCAGGCGACATTGCTTCCATTCGGGCCCAATAGAATGGCGCCATGGCTTACGAACCGAGCGGTCACCCGGCATCGCCGCCGTGGTTGAGCTCGGCACAGCAGCGGGCGTGGCGCGCCTTCATGGACGGGCACCAGCGTCTGATGGTGGAACTCAACCGTCAGCTCCAGGCCGACAGCGATATGAGCCTGCCCGAATACCGCATCCTGGTGATGCTCTCCGAGGCTCCGGGCGGATCACTGCGGATGAGCGATCTCGCCGACGGCGTGCTGTCCTCGCGTAGCCGCCTCACCCACCAGATCCGCCGCATGGAGGATCAGGGCATGGTCCGCCGCACCAGCTGCGAAGAGGACGGCCGCGGTGTCCGCGCCCACCTCACCGAGGAAGGTATGCGCCGCCTGCGCGCCGCCGCCCCCGGCCACGTAGCCGCGGTCCGCCGCACCTTCGTCGACCTGCTCAGCCCCGAAGAACTCACCGCCATCGGTGACGCCTTCGACCGAGTGAACACCAAAACCGACCCCCGCCGGAGTTGAGCTGACGCGCGGCGCACATCCGCGTGCCGAGTGAATCCCCGCCGATACCCGCGTTGGAATCGAGTCGCCCGCCGGCATTCCGGTCGACGAACCCGGCGGGTAACGCTCCTGTCGGCGGACCCGATCGAACTGCCGTACCCGCTGTGGGAACGATTCCGATTTCGATTGGATTGGGGGACGGCCCGGCCCGATGAGCACTCACCGAAAGCACGGCACAGCACCGATTTTGATCCTGGTTCCCGCAGTCGCGGGTATGTATCTGGCAGCTGGTTGCGCACTACCCGATCCGCCCGCGGCCACCGGAACCACGAGCACGACGACCCTGTCGACACCACCGACCACCGCATCGACACCACCGACCACCGTGTGGACGCCGATGCGCACACTCAGCACGCCGACCACCACCGTCGCGCCGACCACGATCGAGCCTGTTGCCGACGACTACGCCGCGGTGTGTGCCGACGCTGTCAGCGGGGTCCGTGTCGACGACACCGAGTGCGACGATGCGACGGAAACCTACGTCGGTGACGATGCCACCGCCGCCGAGTACGCTGCGGCCGGCCTCGCGGGCGGTGCCGTGGGTGCTGCCATGTGGTACTACTACTCGACCCGCAATCGGGTGGTCGCCCCCGCGGTCGGCGCTCGCGTCGCGGGCGGTAGTTACGCCACCCCGCTCCCGAGCCTCGCCCGCACCCCCGCCATCTACCGCTCCGGCAGCATCGACCGCAGCGGTGGAGCGATCACCGGCAGCACCATCCATCGGGGCGGCCTCGGACACCGAGATCACAGCGGCTCTTAGCGGAATTGATCGGGGACGTTGGTCCCGCGAAAGTCCTCGCTACCACCGCGACAGTCATGTCGCTCGGCGCCGTGTCGGCGCCCATCGCCTCCGCCGACAGCGCTTCCGATACCACGGCGAAACCGATCGCCATCTGCATCACCATTCCGTTGCCGGGGTCCGCCGATTGGGTGTGGTGCTTCTGAACCTGGGGCCGGCCGTTCGAATCGAGACCGGAAACGACTGTGGCGCCGACCGATACGCCGATCGGCGCATATTCGTGGCTGAGGCGGCCGCGGAATCGCGGTGTCGGTCAGAGACGTGTCGCGGTGCGGACGAGGTCGGCGACGGCCTTGGATCTGCTGTGTGGCGGCCAGGCGATGACGGTCGTGACCGCCGGTGCGTCCGGCACCGGCACGATCGCGTGATCGTCGCGTAGGTGAGTTCGGACCGACTCGGGCATGACCGCGCAGGTTCGTCCGAGCGCGATCAGCTGGGCCAATTGGGTGTGGTCGCGAACCTTCGGACCGGGGCCGTCGGGATAGCTTCCGTCCTGTCGGGGCCAGCGCGGCAGGGGCAGATCCGTCAGGGTGGCGACCTCGGCCGACGACAGGTGGGGCCGGTGGGCGAGGGGGTGGCCCGCGGGCAGGACCAGAACCTGTTGTTCGGTGTGCAGATCCTCGGTGTCGAGTCCGGCGGTCGTGTCGAAGGGCCGGTGGAGCAGTGCGACGTCGGCACGGCCGTCGCGCAGCAGCGCCTCCTGCTCGCCGGGCCCGCACAGCAGCACCTCGACAGCGACAGCGCCCGGTTCGGCAGCGTAGGCGTCCAGCAACTTCGACAGCAGTTCGCTGGACGCGCCGGCTTTCGTAGCCAGCACCACGCCCGGCCGCCCGGCCGCGCGGCGGGTGCGGCGCTCCGCGGCGTCGACCGCGGCGAGCGCGGCACGAGCCTCCCGCAAGAGCACCGCCCCGGCCTCGGTCAGGGCGATCGAGCGAGTGGTGCGGTGCAGCAGAACCACGCCGAGCCGCCGTTCGAGCTGTCGGATCGCCCGTGACAGCGGTGGTTGCGCCATGGCGAGTCGCTGTGCCGCTCGCCCGAAATGCAACTCCTCGGCGACAGCGACGAAGTATCGCAACTCCCGCGTCTCCACCACGCCATCGTATCCGGCATTGATACCCGTGCGGTATCAGCGGCCACCCGATCGGTGTTGGACCCACCACCCCCGGCCGAACCAGGATCGACGGTATGAGTGAACAGACGATCGCGCTGGTGACGGGTGCGAACAAGGGAATCGGATACGAGATCGCGGCGGGGCTGGGCGCCCTCGGCTGGCGAATCGGTGTGGGCGCGCGCGACGCACAACGCCGCGACACGGCGGTGGAGAAGCTCCGCGCGGACGGGATCGATGCCTTCGGCGTTCCGCTCGACGTGACCGACGACGCGAGCGTGGCCGCCGCGGCGGACCTGATCGCCGACCGCGCCGGAGGCCTCGACGTCCTGGTCAACAACGCCGCGATCACCGGCGGCATGCCCCAGACGCCCACCACCGTCGATCCCGCGACCGTGCGTGAGGCTGTGGAAACCAACGTGATCGGAGTCATCCGCGTCACCAACGCGATGCTGCCCATGCTGCGGCGTTCGGCAGCACCGAGGATCGTGAACATGTCCAGCAGCGTCGGCTCGCTCACGCTGCAGACCACGCCCGGCGCGGACACCGGCCCGATCTCCGCGGCCTACGCGGCGTCGAAGACCTTCCTGAACGCGGTCACGGTCCAATACGTCAAGGAACTGGCCGAGACCAACATCCTGATCAACGCCGGCTGCCCCGGTTTCACCGCCACCGACCTCAACGGCTTCCGCGGCGTCCGAACCCCCCAACAGGGCGCCGCGATCGCGATCCACCTCGCCACCCTGCCCGACGACGGACCGACCGGCGGATTCTTCTCCGACGCCGGAACAGTCCCCTGGTGACAGCCCTTCACCTGCGGTGGGTGTGGGATTTGAACCCACGGTGGCGTGAACCACGACGGTTTTCAAGGTCGTCGGTGTCGGTGTTTGAGGCGTCATGGATGTTGATGCGTGTGTGGGTGATGTGAGCTGACCTGGTGGTCCGCTTGTTGGACATATTGGGGAGATTGGCGGCGTCGGACGCTGCTGCGGGCCGGTTGCGGGCGCAGTGCATCCGCCGCCGCATGTATGTTGAGCCCAACGGCATCATGAGAACGTCGATCAGTGATTCGATCCAACGGGGAGCGGTAATGAGAGATCAGTTCGAAGCGGTCTGCGCGAACCGCGGCACGGTGCTTACTCGCGGCCGGCGCCGCCCGTATCCGATAACCAGGTAGGTGAATAGATACGCCCTACGGTCGAGGACCGAGGGCGTATCTATCTGCGGGCTGTGGTGCGATTTGAATCCGCGACTGATCGACTGTAATCCTCCAAAAACCAGCTCTTCTAGGGGTCTTGAAGAACGAGCTCGGCGAAACTTTGGGTTCGAGCGTCGATGACATCGACGTCCCAGCGGTCGTAGGAAAGTACTTCCATGCATCGCGGGAAGTCGGATACTCGCGGCTTCAAATAGGTGGTTTTCTTATCCCCTAGCTCTCTGTTGCTCGCAGCGGAGTTCTTTCCCTTACTCAAAAGGACAAGGTTGCCGGCTGTATCGACGACCTTCGCATGGTCTCTTGCTGGAACCCACCGCCGCCAACTGCTTCCCGGAGCGGGATTTTGCGGTAGCACATGCTCAACGGAACGAACTCGAAATTCGCGAGGCCCGTTCAATTCGCCGAATGATATTTCGGCTCGCAGGAGTAGATATTTGCAATATCCGGCCTTATAAAAGTTCTGGACCATGCATGCTTCACGAATAGAGTGCCTATCAGCATAGCCAGTGGCAGCTTGCAGTGCTCCAGCTCCATCTTTCGAACTATCAATCGCTTTCAGCAACGTGGTGTAAACAGAGTAACGCTCATCCTTGCGCATCCCGGCTACCCAGTGGCTCAAGTACACTTTTTCGACTGCCAATAGGTATTCATACAAGCCCTCACTATTGAACGCATGCGCGTACGCGAGGACGCATGCGCGCCATTCAGATGCGCTAAAATTGCCTGACATAGCCCACATCATAGTTTTGAAGCGCGCATCGTCCTCTTCCCCTTCCAGGATATCGCGATCTATGAATATGCTTTCGTAGAGATCGACGAATGCCTCAAGCTTGTCAAGGAAGTCACCTCCCCTGTTGGGCATTCCTGGGCGCTCGAAAATTCTATTTTCGAATTCCTTCAATAGGTCTTGCTGTGGCTTATCTTTCACGTAGATCATCCGCAGCAAATGGAACAGGTCCTCGAAACTCTGCTCTCCGAGGCGATCTTCCATTTCCTCCCATTTTTGGGCATACCGGCGACGGACCTCGTCGCTAGCGATTACATGTGGACTTATGTTTTGCGCCTTCAAGATATCGATCCGCCGCAGTTGTTTTCCTCGGTCGTTTACCACCGTAAACAGGCGAAAAGCTTCTTCGAGATCGTCTGCGGCCAAGAAAATTAGAACGCATCGATTTACGACGAACGTCGCAAAAGCCTTTACGTCGTCCTCGGAAAGCTTTCGGAGCTCCTCCAAAAATATTCTGCGAGCGAGATCGTACCGAGACTGCCCGGGCGTCGCATTACCGCCTACTGCGTACGTCGTAGTTCCACCCGGATCAGCTACCATACTATTGAAAACGGCGACATCGCGAACAGTCAGCCTGTTCCGGGCTGGAATTTGCTCAAGCTCGTTGGCGACCTGCACGAGTTTTCCGTGGATCTCTGCGCGAAGAGTCGAATTCGGTGAAATGCAATCCCTGACGCAGGCCAAGAGGATGGAGAGGGCGGTCAGACGTTGTTGTCCGTCTACGATGTCATAGGAGCAGCTTCCTGTATGGTGCAGCACCAATGTGCCCAAAAAGTAGTCTTTGCTCTGATCGGCCTGCAAAAGGTCCGTAATTAGGTCGGACAGATTATCCTCGTCCCACAGGAACGGCCGCTGATATTCTGGAACGCGAAAAAAATACTCTTGTGAGAACAACTTTTTAACGTAGAGCGTCTCACTATCCAGCTGTGGCATTCAGCCCCCCTTTCATTCCGTGCTTCTCTGCGTCTTCTTTCATTGCTTGTTGCCGATTCGGCAACGATTCAGTGCGCTACCGTCGGCTTGGCTTCCAAACGTAACCAGCGAGTATGGGAGCCGTAGAGAAACTTACACCGCACCATTGGATAGCGAAGCGTTACGCCCCTACCCGCAGTAGAAAGTATCAACCGGTCGGTATCTGTTGATTCGGAGTCGCACTCGCCACTGCCGAGCTTGGCCGCTCGTTGCCGTTCACCGTAATGTGGTAGTGGTAGTGGTAGTGGTAGTGGTAGTGGTAGTGGTAGTGGGCCGAGGGGGCTTTTACAAATCAGGGGCGTCGCGATCCGCCGCATACGTGGCAGCGTGTTCAATCAGATCGTCGACGTGGTCGAGGTAGTCGGCCAACTCGCTTTCCGACGGTAGAGGGCTCCCCTCCGGGTCTCCATAACGTGCGATCGGGCGGGCGTCGAGAAGCCGCCTCATTGCTTTGTACCAAGCCTGTGAACCGTTACCCGCGTGTGTGTACCTGTTTAACCAAGCTTGGCGTGCACCGTGGGTATTCCGCCCTTTGTGCGGGATATTTTGCAGCGAGGTCATGGCCGTAACCGCAAGTTCCCCCGCAGCCAACGCGGTCTCGACCGCGGGCCCGAGGCGCTCAGCGGCCAATGCCTCTCGGGCTGTCGCTATGAATTCCGATGCTCGTTTGAGAAGTTCGACCGTGCGGTTTCGGTTATATCGGAAGTCGAAGGCCACCATGACCGCGCCGCCTGGGAGGAAGGCGAATGCGATCCATCCCGCATCGGGCGCGATCTCGGCTGGACGCAAGTTCGAGACATGCTCGATGTTTTCTGCGGTCACCGGTTCACCCGACGCGACCGCGTCACGAACCCGGACCATGGCGAGTAGTTCCGCTTGCTCGTTGAGCATTACTTCGGGAGCGCTGTTCGGATGAAGCACCACCAGCGCTTTCAGCACGTGGTCGCGCGTGATGTCGAGGTTACTCGTCTCGATGTGCGGCGCGATCCACAGCGTATACATTTGATCGATTAGCGCCGCCGCGCTCAACCCGGACTGGTCGGACTCGCTCACGGCGAGAGCGTAGACCCCAACAACCGCCACGGCCAGGGATTTTTGCTTCGGTCGTGCCTAGCGATCACGACAGTTATCCCTCACCGAGATTCGGCGAACAGGACCTGGGCAGCAAGTTCCCGGATGACATCGCCGTTTCCGGTCACGCTGTGCCGGTCAGCCGCTTGAAGGCCGGGGTACTGTCGGCGGATTTCAGCCGCCACGATCGAGGTGGGAAACCAGGTGGGTACATCCTTGATGTAAAGGCTGCTTTCGAGCCGACCCCATCTGCTTTGGATAAGTTGCTCGGTTTGCTGGCTCACGCCGAGGAGGATCGGTTCGAGCAATTCAGGATGGTCCGTGATGGCGGCCGCAACGCGCTCCCGAACTTCATCGTCGTTAGTGACCGAGGCCGTCCAATCCAACAATCGCCTGGTTTGGAACCTGTTGTCGACCCAGACCTCACGGGTAGACCAGTCGGTGTCGCGTAGGAGTCGTACTGCGTGTTTCCGAGCTGTCGCTTCCAAGTCCGGCCGCTGAGTTGTCTCGGCCATGAACATGAGGTCACGAACGAGGCAGACGGCAATAGCCACAGGCTTACGCGTGATGGCGTCGTCGATGAGTCCGGCGAAAGTGGTGTCGTCAGCATGACGGGCCACGTCGGCTGCCAGCCCGGTAGTCATGGCCAGGTTCACCGTCAAAAACATCGGAACTTCAGGAAGATCGAGAGCGAAGTGAGCAGCCTTCACTAGCGCCGTGTACAGGTCGGCGTCGTAGGGGCGGCTGTCGACTCGCGCCCATGGGCGAGCCCGGCTTAGCAGCTCGCGGTGTTCTCGCAATAGCCGCTGCATGTCGGTCTCGACGGGCTCGGGGGCCGGTACCTCCGGCGCGGGTGGCTGTTCTGCCGGCTGACCTTGCCATGCCGCACTGAGCGCGGTGGACGCGCGCAGCAACTCCGCGATCGAATCCGCAAACACCTCGTCGTCGTCTTCAGGGGGGCGTCCCGGCCACCGCCCGGACGACATGAGCACCATTCCTGCGGCCGTCTCCGCCCACTGACACCAGGCTCCGAGGTGGGCGGCAACAGCGCGCACCGCGTGCAGTTCGGCGACCAACGTCGCGACCAGCGGACGCAAGGTGTCCACAACCCGTAGGAGCGTCGCGTCCAACCTGTCTCGAAACGGCATCGTCTCCATGAGTGACGGCTCGGCTGGCGGAAGTAGTTCCCCAGTGGCGGCATCCCAGGCGGGAGGAAGACTCTGCTGCACGCGCATCCGCATCATGTGCCACGCCGACGCGGCCTCGTGGACTAGTTGCCGCTGCTGACGAGCCGTCTCGATCAGAAGCCCGACTGCACGCGCCGCCGCGGTCACATTGGAAGCTGCCGCGACCGCGACTCCATAATGCAAAGCATCGAAGGATGCCTCGATTACGTGCCCGGCTTCGTCGTCAGTCAGCGACCAACTCTTCTGCACTCTCAAGTGATCCGCGATCTGGGCGCGCTTCCACTCGTGCAGCAACTCGACTGGGTAGTACTCCGGCGTCACATCGATCTCGTCAGCGTGCTCCATGCACATCGGGATAAGGTTGGATGCGCTGCGGTTGTCCTCCTCACTCATGCCGGGATCCCAGCGTGGACCGCCTTCGCTCCTCGCGCAGATGTGCGACACCCTGCTGTTGAGCAACGTCTCTCCGGTGTCGTCGTTCATCTTGTAGAGCGGCCGGCCGCAGTCGGGTTTGGCACATCGGAACGCCGTGCCGTATAGCTGGCGAACAGTGGCCAAGACGGGCTTCCTGTGCACGATCGGCTTGCGCTTCCGCGGTTCCCTGTCCGTCATGTGACCCATTGTCGTTCCACCGTGCTACATCCCGCATCGGGGCTTCACCTGTTGGGCACGCTCTTGACTGCGTAGCCAAGGTGCGACCGGATCCGCAGAGTGGCCGGCCGGGCAACAACGGGGACAGTCCACATTGCGGGCGCTAACGCGCTCGGTGACTGCCTGGTTCCGCCGCTGTACGCGGTTCGGATCTGGTGGCTAGGAAGGGTATTAGTAACACGCCCGAATACGAGCTGATGAGGACCATCATGACCAACATGTCCGACGCTGGATGGCTCCCAGATGAGTTGGCAACTGTCGCGTTTCGCCTTGCACGAGTCGACCAGGCGGCCGCTGCTCTTGGCGAGGTCTGCGCTTCATGGTCGAAGGCTGGCCCGATCGGCATGAAACAAGTCGAGCGGCCGGATGGGCGCTGGGACACGGTCGTAACTGAGATCCGGCCAGTTCCGCCGCTGGTCTCGATGCTCTTCAGCGAGGCTATTCATCACCTGCGCGCCGCTATCGAGAATACGATCTTCTACCTAGTGGAAGTTGAACGGGGAAAACCCCTCGACGAGCGATCTGCCTCGGGCGTAGAGATGCCAATCAAGGACACGCCCGAACTGTTTGAAGACTGGCAGAAGCGAACGGGGAGGAAGCTGCCAGAAGTCGCTGTTGCCACCACTATTGGCGAACGCATTAAGCTGTGCCAGCCCTTCGAAGACACGACTGCGACTGTCCCATCTATGAGTCCGCTCCTCGCGGAGCTTACGGGAGCGGCAGTAGAGTATGAGAACCCGATGAAGCTCCTGCAACGTTATTCGAATACGGACAAACATCGTTTCCTCAGGCCAGGTGCAGCGCAAACAGTATCGATGAGGGCAGATGTTCCCTTCTGGCAGACGAATCGCCGGTTTCTGGATGTCAAACCCGGAGACCTGTTGGCGACGGTAGATCCGGGCCAGCCAGTTGTCTTGGAGTTAAATCCAAGTGTCCTAATCCAGCGTCCGGACACAGTGACGTTCGTCGGGCCTGTCGCCGAGTTGACGCATCTGCACCGCCATGTGGCCGACAGGGTGCTGCCGATCCTAGTGAAAGGCCAGATCCTTACGAGATCACTGCCGCCGAGTATTGACCTCGGCGACAGTGGCCTAACCGCAGCCCAGCGCATCGAACAGGGAGAATGGTCGTACGCTGACGAGCGATGGGCTGATGGCGTTCAGGATCGCATGGCGGAGTGGTTCGATGCGCCGCCGAACGTCTTGCCGCCGCCCGCTTAAAGGTGTCTCGCTCCGCATCCGAATTTGAAGTCGTAGGCGTTTCAGCGACTCGGCCGTATTCGCTCCCGATGCCCACACGCCCCTAGTCGATCAGGGGCCCGCGGCGGTCATGAGGCGGTCAATGCCGGACAGGTGCCTGCGGACTCGTGTCCGTAGGTAAACGTCCACCCCTATTTGCCCCGCCGAACAGCGGTTTTAGTGGTGGTGTCTGGCTGCCTGCCGCAGGGACACTAAACACACCCTGCGGGCGCATTTAGTGTCCCTGCGGCAGGCAGCCAGACAGTTGAGTGCATAGGGCTGTCGGCGGGGCAAATTAGGGTGAAGAGAGGACTGGACGGTAGGAGACTGGACCGAGGAGGACCGGCACGGGATAACCGGCACTGGGCGGGTTTGGGGGCGTGGAGATTTCGAGATTCCGGGTTGCGGTGAGTAGTTGGTACAAGCAGCAGACCGGCACCCGGGAGGGTGCAATACGGGCCGTGTGGGATGACCGGCTGGCGGTCCGAGGGTGAATTACCTGCGTGGTCTCATGAGGTTGTTTTCACCTTCGGTCGGCCCGCTGTAGCTTGGGGCCGGCTGTCCCACAGCTGTTTCTGGCCTGGAGGGGGTGTGTCTGCGTCACCGATGATCCCGCCACGGAATTCGATGATGCCGGAACGCCGCACTACTCTTCGTCGATCACCCGCAATCGCAGGGCCTCGGCGGCCTCGCGGAGCGCTTGCCGGCCGGCCTGGTTCGCCGTTTCCTGGTTGAGCGGGTTGTACGGCAGTCGACCACCGTGGTCGTCGCGGAGCTTCAGATACGATTGAAGACGTTCGTCGTGCGGGTTTTCAGCGAATTTCTTGTCGAGTTCCGCACTCCATTTCGCGGAGTCCTCGTCGCTGGCACTGAGCGCCAACGAACCGGCCACCCCGTAGCCGCCCTCTGTTGCGATACCGCTCCATTCCAGAGTTATCCGTGGCGCCTCAGCGGCGAGGTCGTCCTGTGCTTGAAGGAACAGGCGTTTGGCCAGCCCCTTTTTTCGCCACGACGGAGTGGTGTACAGCGCGCAGTCTTTCATCCGCCCCTGATCGATCTGAAGCACGGCGCACACCGACACGGCGTTGCCTTGATTGTCCACGGCCACCCAAGCGCGTTTCTGTAGGTTCCCCTCCGGTGACAGGGGGCACTGCCGAATCTCCGTGATGTCCGGTTCGCTCATCGGTCCAGTATCAGGATGGTCCTATGCGACATCACGCCCAGGTGTGCTGTGCGGTGCTGTTGGTGTCAGCCGGCGGGCGTTGCGGTAGGTCGTCGGTCTCGTGAACGAGCCAGCGCAGGAACGCGATCACGTGCGCGTTGAGATTCGAATCAACCTCCGCGACAGCGGCTTTGGCGCGTAGATGCAGATCCCGGTCGGGGCGGACCGTCATGACCGGATTGCGGTGCTGGCTAGGCATTTTCCCATCATCCAGGGTGGACGTCCACCTGTCAAAGATGCTAAAATTGAAGGTGGACGTCCACCTTCAAGCAGGGGAAATGATGGAAATCGTCACTCAAACTCCCAACCTGGGTTCCGCCCGCAAGCTCGCTCTTGCGCCGCGTCGGCCCGCGTGGGCCGTCCTCGCGGTCGTGGCATATCTCGGCGCGATCGTGGCGGCGAACTGGCTGATCGAACAGTTCGGCATCGTGCCCGTCGGATTCGGGCTCATGGCACCCGCGGGAGTGTTCATGGTCGGCCCCGCTCTGGTACTGCGCGACGGCGTCCAATACCTGTGGGGTAAGCCGATCTCGCTGGCTACCTTGGCGATCGGTGCGTTGATCTCCTATCTGGTCGCTAGCCCGGAGATCGCGACCGCTTCGGCGGTGGCGTTCGCGGTCAGTGAGTTCATCGACTTCGTCATCTTCACCTGGCTGGCACCGCGGTGGACCCGGGCGGTGTTCTTCGGCGGTGTCGCCGGCGCCCTGATCGACTCGATCCTGTTCCTGTCCATCGCATTCGGCTCCCTCGCCCTGTTGCCGGGGCAGGTGCTGGGCAAGGTCTACGGCGTCGTCATCGCGAGTGTGGTCATCGGTGTCAGACGAGGTTGGGGGGCGCGGCGATGAAGTTCTTCCTGGGTACCCATCAGCCGAGTTGGTTCACCGCCACCACCGAAGCCTTGTTCGTGTGCGATCGGCGCCTGCGTGACCGCAAAACCCTGCCTCGCGCCTGCGGGGAATGGGCCCTGGACTCCGGCGGATTCACCGAGTTGAAAGACCACGGCGGCTGGACCACAACCACCCCACGCGAGTATGTCGCACGGGTGCGCCGCTACCGCGACGAGATCGGCGGCCTGGTATGGGCGGCGCCGCAGGACTGGATGTGCGAACCGATCATCATCCACGGCGGCCGGATCGGCACCAACACCTTCGTCGGCACCGGCCTGACAGTGGCCGAACACCAACGTCGCACCGTGGACAACTACCTCGAACTGAAGTCGCTGGCACCGGATCTGCCGTTCATCCCGGTCCTGCAAGGCTTCCAACTCGACGACTACCTCGCGTGCGCGGCACGCTATGCCGAACAGGGCGTGGATCTGGCCGCTGAACCGACCGTGGGGCTGGGGTCGGTGTGCCGGCGCGAAGCCACCACCGAAGCAGCCGCCATCATCACCGCACTCACCACAGCGGTGCCCGGCATCCGGTTGCACGGGTTCGGCATCAAAACCGCGGGCCTGGGAGCCTACGGATCGATGCTCACCAGTTCCGACAGCCTCGCCTGGTCCTACGCCGCCCGCCGATCTCCAGTCCTGCCCGGCTGCACCGGACACAAGAACTGCGCCAACTGCATCCGCTACGCCTTCCAATGGCGCCAACGAGTCCTAGCCTCACTCGCCGGACACGCCACCCGAAACCCCGCCTGCACCAACCCTTCCCGCGCACGCTCGGTGTCCAGAAAACTAGACAGAAACACCCACGCCTCACATCGGCTGGCGCTGTCAGGATTCCGCGACGAAGCCGCCCGCCTCGAACGCGACACCACCATCCGCTGGGCCCACCGCGACGGCATGACCATCCGCCACATCGCCACCCTCATGGACCTCAGCCCCGCCCGCGTCGGACAAATCATCGCCGAACCGGACGACCGGCCGCTGCTGGATCAACTGCGCGAACTACGCCGCAAATGGGACATCGACACCGACCCAGCCAACCGAGCAGCAGCCGACCACATCATCTCCACCCTCACCGCCACAGAAATGGCCAGCGCACAACCCCAACATCTCGGCACCAACCGCCATCATCGACAGATCGCATCAGAGCCGTCGCTGTTCGACATCCTCTAGCGCGAATCCGTTTCTGCACTCGCAAATTTGAGCCCACCCCACCGACACACAGCTGCGGAGGCACGTAGTTCGCTGTGAGCACGCTGTACCGGGCAGCCTGGTCTATGTCGATGATGAGAACCTCGGCCGCATTTTGACCGACGGCGACCAGTTAGCAGGACGATGCGGAAGGCATCGATGCGGATCCGCCGGCGTGCTGAACGGAATACGCTGCGGCTGCGAGTGCGTCGGCAATCGAAGTTTCGATCGGGGAGCCGGAGACGGCCGACGCGGCGAAGTGTGCGGCGAACGCGTCGCTTGCTCCGGTGGTGTCGATGACTTCTGCGACCGGATGCGCTGGAAAATGTGCGGCCGAGCGATTCGCGAATGCGTAGCAGCCGTCGGCGCCGCAGGTGACGACGATGTTGGGTACCCCCGTTGCCTTGTGCAGCATGGCCGGCAAGTCGGCAGGGTTGGTGGTGGCCGCGGTTGTCCCGGGCGCGAGGAGCGCGAGTGCCTCAGTTCGATTCGGTAGGAGTACGTCGACTCTGTCGTATGGCAAGGTGTGCGCATCCGCCAGTGGCGGCGAAGGCTGTACCACCACTATGGCCGGGAAGTTCCGAAACACCGACAGCGCGTGGCGCGCGGTGCTCAGCGGCAACTCGTATGTCATCAGCACCGCGTCTGCCGAGGCCAGTTGCTGCTGGGCACGATCGATATCAGCTGGTGCGATTGCGGTTTCGTCGGAGATTCGCCATAGGAATGAAGTCTCGCCCGCGTCGCCGACGAAGCACATGCACACCGGGGTGTTCGCGTTGTCTTCGTACCGGATCAAGGTGGTATCGACGCGATTGCGTTCGAGGGCATCGATCACGATGCCGCCGGCCGGATCCCGCCCGACGACGCCCAACGCCAGAACATCGGCGCCCAGTCGTGCAAGCGCAATGGCCTGGTTGAGCGCTTTGCCGCCGGGTACCAGCGTGATCGATTCGGCCAGTGTCGCGGATTCCCAGGCTGGCAGGCCGCTCGTTCGCGCGATGCAGTCCACGACATACGCACCGATCACGACAAACCGGCGTCCGGCAACGCTATCCATCAGGCCGGATAGTTCCACTGCTGACCGGTGCCGCGGTATTGCGCAATCGGGATCGGTTGTATGCCAGGGAGCATGCGCGACCGGTACAGAAGTCCGTTCAGATGATCGATCTCGTGCGCCACCAGGCGCGCCAGACCGCGCTCGAACACAGTGATCTGCTCATTTCCGTCGATGTCGACGTGCTCTACGTGGATCGCTAGCGGGCGCGGCACCTTGCCGCGGACATCGAAGAAGCTCAAGCAGCCCTCGTACTGAACATCGGTTTCCATAGATTGGTCGATGATGGTTGGATTCAGCAGCGTGATCAGCGTTTGATCAGGAGCGCGGACAACCGCAGCCGACCGAGGTATCCCGATCTGCGGTGCGGCGATGCCCATGCCCTTGCTGAACGTATGGGTATCGGCGACTCGCGTCATCGCGGATTGCAGTTCAGCGATGACGCGCCGGGCGTCATCGGCCTCACGAGGTAGGTCGAACGGCTGCGTGGAGCCGGACAGCACCGGATCGCCTTCCTGGACGATCCCAATGGCCGACATTCGCTCGCTTGGAAGTACCTCGGAAGTGGGCATCTCATCCTTCGGGTGATGGTTTTTGAAACGCCATTCGAGCCGGTATCGCGCATGAAGCGGAGGGTTGTCCGTGCTCCAGCAAAACTGTACGCGGTCACCGGATTCTGTCCGCTGGATCGGATCGCGGAACGGCAGCGCTTCCGCGCTCATCGACGTTTCCATGCCCCAGACGTTCGGGCGGCACTCCACCGGGAAATCAAGGCGGACGACAATCCGATCCGTCGGCAACCGGATCGCCCTCTGGAACCACTGCCCCCACTTGTCGTCGCCCACCGTGTACGAATAGTCGATCACGGTCGACTCGCCTGGATACAGGGGGAATCGGGACTCTTCATTCTCAAACAGCAGCCAAAGCTCCTTGAACGCGTCCCGATCGTGCTGGACGTGCCACGTCATCGGCTCATCGTCGCAGTGCGCTACCAGGTTGAGTTCTTCCCAGGTAAGAGGATCGTTCCGATACAGTTCGTTCGAGTACTCCGGTGAACCGGGGTGCCGATCTACGGATATGCGGATCAAGTAGCGATAGATCGGTGCCGTGCCGCAATTTCGGATCCTTCGCCGCTGGGAAGCACGGTAGTTGCCTATGACGTGGTCGTAGTGCAGCTCCGCTTCCTCGAGTTCAACTACCAGACCGTTGTCATGCGCGCTCACTGTTGTGGACGGATCGGACCGTGATGGTTGGCTATTCGCGGCCTGTGCGGCGACCTTATATGCGCGCCGGATCGCGCCGCCGGCCGACAGAGCTTCATCAGCTCGCTTCGCAAAGTCGGGCGCTGGAAAGTCCTGTCCGGTCTCAACTTTCGAGACGTAGGATCGGTCGTACTGGATCCGTTTGGCAAGCGCCGACTGTGATATGCCCTGGTTCTCGCGCCACCGCTTCAGTTCCCCAATGAAGTTGGCCATCTCGTCGGACATCGACGCTCCCCCTGTGACTTTTGGTGGGTCGGTGGGCACATCGTGTTCACAGTGCCCTCACCTGCTTCTACGGGTGTTTTCTGTACCACATGAACGATGCAACGAGATCGGCCTCACGACGGAGTCAAGTCGTGAACAGCCCTCTCCAGGCGCTCGATTCGGGCTTCCAGCTCGGCGGTCGTGCTGCGAAGGCGACCGAGTTCTTCTTGCACGGATCGGGCTGGCGCGACATCGTTTTCGTCCGGCAAAGGATCGTTCACGTAGACGCCAGATGCGGCGCGAGCGGTCAGCCAGCCTTGATCCTCGAGCAGACGAAGTGCCTTTTGCACGGTGCCGAGCGACACCTGATATCGGTCCACGAGTCCGCGGTGGCCAGGAAGCTTGCGGTCCTCGTCTTGGAGCGCTCCGCTTCGGATGTCGTGCTTGATTGCGGCAGCTACACGCTCGTATTTGGCCAATCCGGGCGGCGAACTCTCCATAGTTCGAGTCTACGACGGACCGGTGCGTACCGATACATATCAGTCATTGACCATAACTGATACATACTGATATGATTCAGTATGTATCGGTGATGTTGGGGAAGGAGGGCCAGGCATGGGGCCCTAACCGAGACAGTCTCTGAAACACGTAGCTCGGCACCGAAATTCGGCCGAGAGATGAAAAGCCCCCGGTAGCGCCAACTACCGAGGGCCCAAGAACCAAAGCGGGTGCAACCGCTTCAGCAATTTCCCACTTCCAGGACGAGAGGTCCCCGAAGCATGTCCAGTGTATCTGGCCGTAAGGCCAAATCTGTCTCCCGTATTTCCCGAGTGCGCCGTGGTCAGGCCCGGTCTGCGTCCCTGAATCGCCTGGAGCGTGCAGTGGACCCGGATGGTCTGCTCTCGCCCGAGGAGCGCGCGTGGCGCGCTGATCAGTTGCGCACGATGCGCAAGGTTGCCCGTGTCAGCCGCCGATTGGAGGTGGCGTGATGCAGGACTTCATGGGCGCATACGTATCCAAGGTCAACAAGTTCGGCCATCAGGAAGACGTCGACAAAGTCGTCGTCACAGCGAGTGTTCGAGGCTCGTTCCGCGTCAAGTACTACGCCAACGTCGACAAAGTTTGTGTCGACGTCGAGGCCCAGCCGTGCTCGGGCGACATCGGAATGCAGTTGACGCTCGATCAGGCAATCCTGCTCCGGGAGTTGCTCGCGGCCGGGATCGCCGACATGCAGGCGGCGAAGGCCGCGCAGGTGCTGGAATTGCCCGCCGGCGGTGATGCGGCATGAGGCTCGCGACGGAGTTTCTGAGCATCCTCGTCCTACTCGGAATCCTGCTTTTCCTCATCTCGCCGAGCACGGTGCTTGCGGTTGTGTTCCTGGTGGTGCTGTGGGCCGGTTGGCGCCGGCGTCCTCGCCGATCGGGGGCGCGGCGATGACCGAGATGGACCGCTATTACTACACATTCGATCACCGCACCGGTGAGCCGATCGGCATTGGTGATTCGCTTCTCGGAGGCGGATTCGGTGCGGGACAGCGCTCGCGGTCGCCGATGCTCACCGCGCGCCAGCGCGCTGCGCTGTTGGTAGTGGCTCTCGCGTTCGCGGCCGGCTTCTACGCCGCGGTGCTGCTGTTGGACCGCGGGGGAAACCAGGATCCGACCATCGTCGTCTGCCCCGAGCCGGGAACCGGGCAGGTGGCTGTTCTTCCAGCCGAGTGTGGTGCTTCGCAGGGGGTGACCCGATGAAGCTGCCGAAGGTTTGGGGGCCTGCCGAGTGGGCGCGCGCCGCTGCACCGGCTATTCCGTCGATCGCTGTCGATCAGGGCGTTATGCGGTCGGAGGCGACCGAGCACCGGGCGATGGATGTCGGTGACGGCAAGTGGGCGTTCACGGGGCTCCCCGGTCGCCAGTTCACGACCGAGCAAGCGCGAGCCGGAATGCGTCTGGCGGTGGCACCGGATCGGTTGGAAGCCCGGGAGTGGGCCAGTTCGCTCGGGCTGACCGTGAATGAGGCGATCGGCCTGATCCGTGCGGCCACGCCGATGGTCGAGAAGTCCTCGAATCCGACCGCTGTGGAGCGGGATTGGGGGCTGGCGCGATGAATACTCGACTGACTCAGGCAGCCCGGGCGGCCGGCGTGCGTGTGGAACCGAACCGGATGGGGTTCGACGATCTGCCGCATACCGCCGCCCGCGGTGATCGCGGCTGGCAGGTCTCCTGGCTGCCCGATCGTGACGACCTCACTGCCGAGGAAGCGCGTGACGCTCTCGTGGTCGCGCGCTTGTCGAACACCCACCGTGTGCGGGCATTTGCCCGGCGGGACTGGCCGCAGATCAAGACCCTGGCGCTCGGCATCGGGGTCGACCCGCGCGAGGCAGTCAAACTGGTCCGCGACGCTGAGGCTCAGGCCCGCGAGACGGCGATTCCCACGCCCGTGCAGCAGATCCCGCACCTCGCCGAAGCGGCGGCGCGCCATCCGGAGACTGCCGATCGGCTCGTCTCGGTCGACGCACCGACACCGCCGACCGTGCGCACCCCAGGACGGGTGCCAGGCCAGTGGCTCGGATCTGGTGCGTTTCTGGAGCAGGACCGGGGGATGGACCGATGAACCAGTCGTTTTCATCAGTCCGCGACTACGCAACGACCGTCGAACCGGCGGTAGGGCTGTTCACCGACGATCTGCTCCCGGAATGTGAATTGCTGGCGGACCGACGTCCGTGCAGTAACCGGGTGTGCTGGGTTGTGACGGTCTTGTGCTGCGGCTCCGTGGTTTTCGCCTGCAACAACTGCTTGGAGGATCTTCGCGACACCTTCGATGCCTACCGAACTGTTCGGTGCGGCGCCCGCCATTGCCGGACTCGGCTGACGAGCTTCTCGGGATCCGTCCGGGTGGTGCCTCTATGACCGGGCAGGGGTATGGGCCGTCGTTCGATCGGGTGGTCGATGCGTTGCGGCAGGTCACAGTCGAAGCGTCGAGCAATTCCGGGCAGTGGACGAAGTTCCGTTGTCCTGCTCATGAGGACTCCTCGCCGTCGCTGGGTGTGAAGTACGACCCACGTCGGGAGAAGACGATCGTCAATTGCTTCGCCGGGTGTCCGCAGGAAGAGGTGCTGGAGGCTGCGCATATCCGGGTGCGTGATCTGTTCGATCATTTGCCCGAGCGCGGCCGCGGCGGGCAGCGGGTCGGCCAGCAGCGTCGGCCGGCCGCGGCGCCGAGTCCGGTTCGCCGCCACCGACCTCAGCAGCCGTCCCGCGATTTGGGTGCCGTTGTCGGGCCGCGACGCCGGGTGGCGACCTACACGTACACGACTGCGGCGAATGAGCCTGTCGGACAGGTGGTTCGCACCGTGACCCCGCACGAGCACGGGATCGAGAAGGGCTTCTATCAGCGTCGCTGGGACGCCTCCGATCGCACGTGGGTGTCGGGGGGATTCAAGCCGGTGTTGTATCAGGCACCGATTGTGGCGTGGGCGATCGAGCAGGGTCACCCGATCTTGGTGTGCGAGGGCGAAAAGGACGTCGATCGCGCGATCGCCGCCGGCTACCCGGCGACCTGCAACGCCGGCGGTGCGGGGAAGTTCCGGCCCGAACACGCCGAGCAGCTGCGCGGCGCCCGGCATGTGGTCATCGTCGCCGACCGCGACGGACCAGGGTTCGACCACGCGATCAGCGTGCACGACCGTTTGCAGGGGATCGGCGGGCGCGTCGAGGTGATGCAGGCCGCGACCGGAAAAGACCTATCGGACCACTTCGACGCCGGCCACGACATCAACCAACTCACCGGTATCCCGGCCGATCAGCTCGCGCTGTACCGCGAAGGCCCAGCCGGGCGGGGGACGGGACCGCGGCAGGTTCCGACGGTCACCGTTCCGCGCCGACCGAATGTGGGGCGCCCGCAGATGGATTGGGGGTTGGACCGATGACGAGTTCCGATGCCCATCCGATGTGCAGTTGCGGTTGCGGCAGCCCGGGCGATCAGGGCCACGGCATGTGTAAGGCGGCCTACAGTCGGCACCGGCGCCGCCAATTGGCCTACGGCCGTTGGCAACCACGCGTCGCTCCCGATACTGCACGCGCGCACATCGACCAACTGCTCGCTGCCGGACTCAAGCCCAAGCATGTGGCGGAGCTGGCCGGCATCAGCCATTCGACGATGACCAACCTTGCTCGCCCGGAAACCGAGCACATCAGCGCAAAGACCGAGCAGGCAATTCTGGCGGTCGCGGTGCCCGAACGGGCCGGCGACGTCGCGGCGGACACGGCACTCGTTCCGATCACCGGGGCGCGGCGACGGATTCAGGCACTGATCGCGTACGGGTATCCCCAAACTCGTTTGGCCCACGAATTGGGAATCAAGCCCAGTCACGCAACTATGGCCGCTCTGGTCGAGCGGGCCTTGCCGGAAGGCCACACCGGGCAGTCGCTGCCTGCCGGTCGCGACCGCGACATCAAGGCCCTGTTCGACCGGCTGCAGATGACGCCAGGACCGTCGGAGCAGGCCCGCGCTTACGGCCGCGACCGCGGCTGGGCACTGCCGTTCGAATGGGACGAAGACGTCCTCGACGACCCGAATGCCCAACCGGACCGCGCCGGATGGCAACCGCCGTCGGATCAAGAACTCCGGCAGGCGCGCCGCGCTCAGGTCACCGAACTCAGCGCTCGCGGTCGGTCGGCGTCGCAGATCGCGGAGCAGTTGCACGTCACCACACGCACCATCGTGCGCGATCGGCAGTTTGCATCCGCTCACCTCACACCTGCCGGCACACCGGACCGGCCCGAATTCGATTGGGGGTTGGACCGATGACACGACCAAAGCCGAACCCGCGATTGCAGTGGACCGATCGCGACGAGCAGGTCACGCGCTTCGCATGCCAGCAGTGGTGTCTCGATTTCACCGCCGTGCAACTGGCGTGCGGCACCGAGCGTTCCCGCACGTACACCCTGATCGAGCGGTGGCGGGATGGCTTCGGTGTCTTGCGGTCGGTGTCGATCCGGCCGGATAACGCCGACCGGGACGTCACGGTGATCTGGCCGTGGCCGGCGGTGGCGGCCGAGCGCCTCGAACACGCGGTCTCGCCGTGGAATCCGACCGGTACCAACATCACTCACAAACTCGCCGTCTCCCGTGTACGGGCCGCCCTGTGCGGACTGGACGAATCACTGTGGGTTCCGGAACGGAAGCTGCTCCGAGACGCCGCTCTCGCGGCCGGGCAGCGTCCCGGCGGACTGATGGTTGTCGACCGCGGCGGGCTCGTGCCACGTAAACCCGGATTCGGGCGTCCGCACGTGCACGACGGCCGCTATCTGCACCGCGGGCGGTGGCTGGCCGTCGAGATCGAGCTGACGCTGAAGCGGCCCACGAAGAAGCGGCTGGCCGCCACCGTGGTCGACGCCTACAAGCAGGCCTCCGCCATCGACGCCGGCCTGCTCTACGTCTACGGCACCGAACAGATCAGCCGAGCCCTGATCAGCGTGATCGAAGACCTCATCCACGCCGGCCGAATCCCGGCCCGTCCCGACATCCGATTGCGGTCGCTGGCCGACGTCATCGCGCACCGCTCTATCGACCTGCCCGCAGCAAGACAGGAGGGCACCGCATGACCACCCACGACAGAATCCCCGCACCGACCGAGTGCCTACCGCTCATCACACCCCACGACTGCGACGCAGCAAACGCGCCCGCACCGCAGCAGATCACACCCGCACCGGTGGGCGATTGTCGCCCGCTGATTACCCCGCAGGACTGCGGCAGCGCATCGGCGCCGACGCCGCAGCATCCGGTGTTCGAGGTGACGACCCAGCACGGGGAGCAGGCGAAAGAGCCGGGCTGGCTGCACTTCATGAACACCCACGACCCGTCGCTGCACCCGAATACCGAATGGGTGCAACACCTGGGCGCGTTTCTCGCCGATGCCGGGGCCGGCGTCGGTGTCACCGGCGCGATGACCGCTGCGGCGATCCTTCAGGCGCGCCGGATGGGGTGGGAGCCGGCGCGGCTGCGCAACTATGCGGCTGCCTCGTTGGTCCTGCCCGCGGCCACCGCGGTGGTCGGCACATCGCCATGGGCGCCGCTGGAGCTATTCGCCCACGGCACCGCGCTGGCGGTCGAGGCCGATTGGCTGCCCGCGGCGCTGGAGATGAGCGTGACCGGCATCCCGGTCGCGCTGGCGGCGGCGACGTGGTGGTGGGCACGCAACCGCAACCAGCTGCATACCGTCGGCAAGAAGGACATTCCCGCCACCGAGCGCGCGCAGCGGCGCGAGATCGACGCCAAGTTCAACACCGCCAGGGCACTGGCAGGCCGAGCCACACCGCTGACCACGGTCACCGGCCGCGGCCGGGGCCGGCGCAGCATCGTGCTCGGACGACAGGCCACCACGGTGAGCCAGCACCGCAAGTCCGTTGCCGGACAGCTGAGCTCAACGACGGACACGTTGCTGACGATCCCGTACAACGCGGTCCGCAAGCACGTCGGCATCCTGGGTGGCCCTGGTTCAGGCAAGACCACCGGTGAGTGCCGGCTGTCGGTGGCATCGCATTTCGCCAGCCACGAGCGCTATCTGGCCGCCGCGGCGCTGCCGGCGGCAACGCGGAAGGCATTGGGTATCAAGCCCAAACGTGCGGTGAGCATCTTCCTGTCCTGCAAGGGCGGCATCGAGGACCTGGTCACCTACGCGGACCTGAAGGCGGCCCTGCTCGCCGGCGGCGTGCACCCGTCGCGGATCGCGATGGTCCCGGCCGACAAACTCAACATCTGGGCGCTGAAGGCGGGCCCGCTGCGGCATGTCATCGAGGACCTTGCCCCTACTGCGAAGGCCAGCGATTCGGCGCAGAAGTTCTACGAAGAACTTCGTATCTCGCTGGTGCACTTGATCATCGACGCGCCCGATCCCGACGCCGGGAAGGGGCCGGGCGAGAACCCGCCGACCAACTCGAAGGAGTTCATGTCGCGGTTCGACCCGGCGTGGCTGTGGCATGCGTGGGGCGGTGAATTCAACGGCGACGGGCATTTCGTGTTCCCGGACAAACCGGCGCACCGGCCGGAGCTGAACGCGATCGTCGCCGCAAACGACGGCAAGCAGCCGGTCCTGCCGGCCGAAACCGCGCGGTTCGACAACCTGTTTCGTGAGTTGGACGGAGTGTTCGACGGCCCGTTCGATCTGCTCGACAAGGACTACTGGTTCATCACCGTTCCGGGCACCGCGCAGAAGAGCGTGGCGATATCGCAGGCCAAAGCCGTGATCAAGCTGGTCGAACAGGTCGCTGCGACCCCGCACGGTTGCGAGATCACCTTCACCATCGACGAATTCTCCCGGGTGTCGGAAGGCGCCAGCCTCACCGATGCGTGCGAGGCGCTCCGCTCGCAGGGCGTGGCGTGCATCGTCGGCGCGCACTCGTTCGAATCGCTGGCCGGCACCGACCGCGACGCCAAACAGCTCATGAAGGCATGGTCCGGTGGACTGCTGTGCTTCGGCATGGAAGGCCCCGACGACGTCGTCACCCTCTACGGCACCCGCCGGGCGCTGGAACCGTCGCGGCACACGCTGAAAGACCGCCACGGCGACGAGGGCCAGGTCCGCATGCAGGACGCCCTGCTCATCGACCCGAACCTGCTGCGCCGCCTCGAACCCGGTGACTGCGTCTACGTCAACCGCGGCACCGCGACCTGGGGACGAATCACACCGCTGGATCCCGACACGATCCCGCTGCGCCCCATGCAGCCGAGCACCAAGCACGCCACAACCAAGCAGGGCCGTTGGCGACGTGCCGGCGGTGCCTTGCTCCACGGCCGTGGAGCGCCCGCGTGAGCCCCGCCAAGGACTTCGGCGACCACGGCGATCAGTCAGACAAATCCCAGGACCAGCAGGCAAAGGAGGACCCCACCATGCTGCCCGAACCCATCGAACCCGACGACACCCCACCCATCCCGGAGAAGGCGATCGAGGCACCCAAACCCGCCGGAGACGCCCGCCTCGACGTCGAAACCCCCAGCGTCGGACAGCTGTACGCGATGTTCCCCGACGCCATGCCCAAGAACACCCCCGAACGGCGCGCACGCCACCTTGCCGCGGTCCCCGACCTCGATGCCACCGACACCGAGGCTCTGCCGGCCGTTGACATCGAGGACCTCGACGATCCGTGGGTCGCCGCCGCGCTGCGATGGCGGGCAGTCATCGCGTTCTGGTGGCGCCCCGCGGCCACCGGTGTGGCGGTCGTCGCGATCACCGTCATCGCGTTCTTCGCCGCCGGAGCCGCAGTCGGCATCGCCTGGTTCATCTATGGCGCCGGCTGGACCGGCCACAGTGTGTGGACCACCCACGGCCGCCCCAACCTCCGCCAGCTCGCCCGCGCCAAGCGCGCCCGCTGGTAACCGACAACGCCATCCAACCACCGACCAGAGGAGGACCGAACCATATGCCTCACAAAACATCCGAAACCGACCAGATCGTCAACGAAATGTCCGGGCTCGCCCGCCGGGTCAACCACGTTCTGAGCTCCTGGCGAACCATGAACCCGACCGCTACCCGCGTGCCCCGCAGTGTGCGGCGCGAGATCAACGCACTGGTCAAGGCAGACGCCCACCAAACCAAATTCGCCCACTCCCAAGAGCGACGCCGGCTGACCGCCAGCCTGGTCGAATACCGGTGGAGACTGCTCAACGAACAGCAGATCCGCGCGTGGGACACCCCCGACACCTGGTTCGATCGCCAGCGCGACCTCGACGCCGACCGGCAGCGAATCGAGAATCGGATCTACGGCTCCCAGCACCTCACGGCGACCGAACGCGGTCAGGCCGTGACCTCGCTGGCCACCGTCCACGCCTACCCGCGCGACCCGGTCCGCCCCGTCTTCCGACCGACCTGGGGTCTGGACACCCTGCGTGCGCGAGCACGCGACGGGTTGACCCGGCTGCGTACCGGTATCGCCGGCCCGGCCGAACGGCGCCAACTGCAGCAGTGGGAACAGTTGCACCGCGAACGCGCCGCCTACGCCGCACTGGCTGAACAGCGGCAGGCTTATCAGCCGTCGTTCCAGCGCGCTTGGGTGCCGACGGTCGAACGAGAGCAGGAGCAGTTCCAACAGCAGCCCGCGCCCGCGTGGCCGGAACCGGCTGCCGAAGCTGTCGAACGGGACGCCGAGACAGGACCGCAGAACCTCCCAGAGAGTGAGCGAGCCCGCTATTACGAGGTAGTGGTGGGCAGCGCGGAGATCGTGCGCACTCACCCGGAGATGGCCCAACGAGCCGAGTTCACCAGCCTCCCCGAAGGACACGACTGGGCGCTCGATCGTCTCGCCGACGACTCCCACGGCTGGCCCAAAAACGCCGATCTGGTCGTCAACATCAGCGAAGTCGGTGCTGAGTCCCCGACCTACCACGCCGTCGGCCCACGCGACACGGTTATCGACGAGGTCACCGGATGGCAGATCGACCATGAGCACACCCAGATCAACGAGATCGAGCGACTGCGCGCCGAACTCAGCCAGACCCGGGCCGAGAACGAGCGGCTCCGTACCGAAAACGCCGAACTGACAAACAAATTCGCCGAACACGACCTGGATCGGCAGCAGGCGCGGACCGCGAACGGTCCCGCAGCGGCGATGCCGCGACCGGCGCAGCCGATCTTCCACGGCCCCGTCATCACCAAGCCCGTCCTCAACGGACTCGACCGATGACCGATCTCGATCAAACCACCCCGAGCCGAAACAGCCACCCGGCCACCGGAGCCGGCACCCGATCCACCCACCCGGTGCCGGTCACCGAGTCCGCCAGCCGCCCACAGGAACGAGGGGCACGGCAGTGACACCCGATCAAGCCCGCGACAAGGTCACCAAGCTGCGCGCCCACGCCGACAGCGTCAACGGCACCCCCGAAGCCGTCCTGTTCTACGCCAAGGCCAACGAATTGGCCGCCGCGTACGGGCTCCCGCTCACCGAGCACCGCCAGCCAGCCGCCGAGACACCGCGCCCGAATCGGGCGCGGCCCAGCGGCACACAGCAATCCACCCCCACGAACGCGAGGAGGACCACCACCATGACCAGCACCGCAACCAAGACGAAGCCGGCCCGCCCCGCGGGCGACACCACGATGAGCAAGGCGTTCACCCCGCGTACCCGTGCCGCGTTCAACCGCAACAGCGAACCCGGCGCGCAGATCGAGGGCATCATCGTCGCCATCGAGGAAGAGCCCGACCTCGACTACCGCACTCGCGCACCGAAACTCGACGCCGACGGCAACGAGCGCATGGTCCCGATCCTGATCGTGCAGACCGACGGCACCACCAAACCCTATGGGCAGGGCCTGCGGAAGGTCTGGGTCCGCACCGGCATCGCCGATGCCCTCATCGGCGCATGCATGGACGCCGGCGTCACCCGCACCGTCGTCGGCGGCAAGGTGCGGATCCGGTACGAGGGACTCGGCGAACCGCCCGCCCCGAACTTCTCCGCCCCGAAGCTCTACACCGCCGTCTACCAGGCGCCCGACGGAGAGGGGGAGTGCTGATGAACGAACCGACCCGTGTGCTTCAGCTGGTCAACACCGCCGTCACCGCACTGACGACCGGCGGACAATCCGCGCTCGATGTCGTGATCCGAGATCTGGACGACAACGACATGGAAATCCTCATCACCCACATGGCCGAGTGCATCCACGTCGGCACCACCGCAGCGGTACGGAGCCGAGGATGAGCGAAACGATCAAAATCCGGGTGACCGGCGAGCGAGACCACGTCAAAGCCATGATCACCGCCCTGGATCCTGTCGTGGACATCGTCACCGACTGGCGAATCTTCCCCCAGCGCAACGGAACCACGGTCAGCGCATACCTCGAAGCCCGCACTCAGACCACCACCGAGGAGGAGACCTCATGCCCCGACTGATGTCCGTCGCGCTGACCGAGACCCAGGTCCGCAACCGCACCAAGACCGTCACCCGCCGAGCCGGCTGGAAGATGCTGCGCCCGGGTGACCGAGTCACGCTGTGCCGCAGGGTACAAGGCCGCAAACCCGGCGAGCCGCTCGACCGCATCACCGACGTCGAAATCGTCTCGGTGCACCAGGAACGTCTCGATGCCATCACCGCAGCCGAAGTCGCCGCTGAGGGGTTCTGCGACTGGACGCCGGCCGAGTTCGTCGAATTCTTCTGCAGTACGCACCGCGGCATCCGACCCGACAGCGAGATCACGCGAATCGAATGGCGCTACCTGGATTCGATCATCCAGATCATGCTCATCCAGGAGCACTACCTGCGCCATGGTACGGAGGGGCCGCTTCAGCGGAACGGGGGCGCACAGTGACTCTCGATATCTCCTCGGAGCCGCAATTCGCGTCGCTGGAAATCGGCTCCCACACTATCTACATCCCGGGCCGGGTAACGGCCGGTGCGTACGACACCAGCGACGCCGAACAGGTGTCGGTGCGCAGCGACAGCCCTACGCACCACAACGCACCAGCCGAGACGGAGCCGGTGCGCAGTGTGCCGCGGGCATGGCCGGTCTTGTTGCTGGCGCTGCCGGCGTTCGTCGCGATCTGGTCCGGTTGGGTCGGACTTGGACAGCTCACCGGGTTCGGTCCGGTCCGACCGCTGCCGGGAATCTGGGACCAGTTCACGCTCAATACCGCGATCACGCTGCCGATCGGCATGGAGGCGTACGCCTCCTACGCGCTCTACGTCTGGCTGTCCGGACGGATCCGATCGGACCGAACCCGCAGCTACGCCAAGTATTCGGCATTCGGAAGCCTGGTACTCGGCGCCGTCGGACAGGTGGCATACCACCTCATGCGCGCGGCCGGCGTCGCTGTGGCGCCGTGGCCGGTAACCGTTCTGGTGGCCTGCCTGCCGGTCGGAGTCCTGGGTATGGGCGCGGCCCTCGCACACATGATCATCCGCGAACACCACGCTCCGAACCTGCGCACCGACGCTGCACAGGCGGTGCGCAGCCCAGAAAGCGCGGTGCGTAGCGCCTGCGCAGAACGTGTCGCCCCGATCCCAGACGAGCGCCACGAGAACGGAGGCGTGTCGGTCGCCTTACCGACTGCGCACCAGATCCGGCAGATCGAAGCGACCCCGCCAGGCGCCAACGCACCAGCCGGTGCGCGTGACCGCTGGGCCGACATTGCCGAAGAGATCTGCAACGCCGATCCCGCCGGCCGCCGCGATCCGGAGAAGGTCGCGACCATCCTGCGGCTGCGCTTCGAGCACAAATGGCCGCACGCCCGGATCGCCGACAACGTCGAACTGAGCCGCACCGCGGTCACGCGCACCATCAACGCCGCGCGTGACCACCTCACGGAAGGAGCCACCGAATATGGAAAGTGAGAAGTACCTACAGGCCAAGGACTGTGAACAGCTGACCGGCATTCCGGCTGCTACGTGGCGCTACTGGGCACACATCGGCGCAGGCCCGACCAGCTTCAAACTCGGCCGGCGCCGCGTCTGGCGCCAGAGCGTGATCCTCGCGTGGATCGCCGAGCAGGAGGCCGCCAGCGCCAGGGGAGGTGCGGCTTAGTGACGGCACGCCGCAATCCCCGGGCGGGAGTGGAGGACCGCTGGTACAAGTGGGTCACCGAGACGGACCCCGCCACCGGCGAGAAATCCCGCAAACGGGCGAAGTCCAAACAGCACGGCAAAGGCAAGCGTTGGCGCGCCCGCTACGTCGATCCCAACGGGGTCGAGCGCGAACGGCTGTTCAGCACCAAAGTCGAGGCGCAGCGATTCCTCGACGGCGACGTGACCACCAAAGTGGTCACCGGAACTTGGGTCGACCCTGATCGCAGTGGCGTCCTCTTCAGGGTGGTAGCAGAGAAGTGGTTCGCCACGAAGAAGGGCCGGAAGCCGAAGACGGTCGCCGGCTACAGGTCATTGCTCGACACCGTCGTTCTCCCGCAGTGGGGATCGGTAGCGCTTCGGGATATCGAGTTCGAGGACATCCAGGAATGGGTTGTCTGGTTGTCGGCCGCCGGCAGCAGCCGCTTCGAAGGCCGGGGCCTGTCGGCGTCGAGAGTGATTCAGTCGTATCAAATACTCGACCGGGTGCTGCGGTTCGCGATCAAGGCAAAGCGATTGCCGACGAACCCCGCGGAGGACGTCGAGCTGCCCTCGATGCCGTCGGCGGAGCGGCGATACCTGTCCCACCTGGAAGTCATGAGGCTCGCGTTGGCCGCTGGCCGCTTCCAGCCGTTGATATTCACCCTTGCGTACACCGGCATTCGCTTCGGCGAAGCTACCGCGCTGCGGGCAAGCGACATCGACATGTCGCGCCGACGTATCCGCATCTCCCGATCGGCATCCGGTGTGACCGGTGAAGGGGTGGTCGAAACCGACACGAAGAACCACACCACCCGGGAGGTGCCGGTCCCGAAGTTCCTCGAAAGGGAACTTGCCGTAGTAGTGGATGGCCTCGCGCCCCACTCGTTGGTGTTCCCTTGCCGGAAAGGCGACTATCTGACGTCCAGCGAATTCCGGTGGGCGTTCGACCGGGCCGTCAAGGTGACCGGCCTCGACGGGGTGGTTCCGCATGGACTACGTCACACCGCGGCGTCGCTGGCTATCAGTGCCGGCGCCAACATCAAGGTTGTCCAGCGCATGCTGGGGCACAAGACCGCGACTCTGACACTCGACCTCTACGGCCACCTGTTCCCCGATGACCTGGACACCGTTGCTGCCGGGATGGATGCGGGCGCCGAAGCCGCTGCGGGCCAATTGCGGGCCGAACCCGTGCAGGACTCGACCGACGAGCCGGAAAACAGCCCTTCACCTGCGGTGGGTGTGGGATTTGAACCCACGGTGGCGTGAACCACGACGGTTTTCAAGACCGTTCCCTTAGGCCGCTCGGGCAACCCACCTCGTTCCGGGCGCGCCGGAACGGTGTCTCAGCCTACTGGCGCGAGTGCGGGGATGCCGAATCGGTGCGGAGCGTCGGAAGACTCGCCGGAGATCGGGCCGTCGTGGGTTTTCGACGCCTCGCACGACCTCTGGCAGGATGGCGGCCATGGTTCGTCGCCGGA
This sequence comes from Nocardia sp. AB354, assembly GCF_049538315.1. NCBI lineage: Bacteria > Bacillati > Actinomycetota > Actinomycetes > Mycobacteriales > Nocardiaceae > Nocardia > Nocardia sp. AB354. Next base: position 165,788 of record NZ_JBMVFU010000003.1, read on the forward strand.
TACGGCGTCGGCTGTCCGGCGCTACCATCGCCGCACTCCTGATGAGTGGGGCGATCTGGGGAGCGCCGTCGATTGCCGCCGCGCCCGCGCCCCCGGCCGATTCGGGTTCCGCCGAGGGGCCGCCTCCGGCGCTGGACGATCCCCGTCCGGCCACCGCGTCGATCGACCACATCGAACCGATCAACGACCGCTGGCTGCGGGTTTTCGTGGACTCCCCGGCCATGGGACGCACGGTGCAGGTGCAGGTGCTGCTACCGGCCGATCGCAGCCATCCGCGTCCGACCGTCTATCTGCTCGACGGGCGCAGCGCGAGCAACCAGTACAACAACTGGACCGAGCGCGGTGGCGCGGTGCAGTTCTTCGCCGACAAGGACGTCAACGTGGTCCTCACGATCGGCGGCCCGGCGGGGTACTACACGGATTGGCAGCATCCGGATCCGGTGCTCGGCACCAACAAATGGGAGACCTTTCTCACTCGGGAGCTGCCGCCGTTGATGGACGCGACCTTCGAAGGCAACGGCCGCGATGCCGTGGAGGGCGTCTCGATGGGGGCGGAGGCGGCGATGATGCTGGCGATACGCAACCCGCAGGCCTATCTCGCTGTCGCCGCCCACAGTGGTTGTTATGCGATGGGTTCGGATTTCGGGCAGGCGCAGGCGCGGGCCGTGGTGCGCACCTACGGTGGCGATCCGGACAACATGTTCGGCAAGCAGGAAGATCCCGACTGGCTCGCCCACGACGTGATGATGCACGCCGACACCCTGCGCGGTAAGGCGATCTTCCTGTCCGCCGGTTCCGGTGTGCCGGGGCCCTACGACGGTCCGGGCAATCCGGAAGCGTTCTCGACGATCGGATTCGGTGGCCCGCTCGAGGCCGGCGCCAACGCTTGCACGATGGCGCTCGCGGATCGGCTGGAGCGCATGCAGATCCCGGCGGATGTCGATCTGCGTCCGGTGGGCACGCATTCCTGGCCGTACTGGAAGGACGAACTGCCGAGGGCGTGGCCGACGCTGGCGGGAGCCCTCGGCGTGCGCTGACCGCCGCGGAGCCGGTTCAGCCGACGAAGCGCGCGACGGTGTCCGGTGCGGTGGCGAAACTCAGGAACCGATCGTTCTCGTGCGGATCGCCCGCGGTGATCCGCACCCCGTCGGCGCCGTACGGCCGCACCAGAACTCCGGCTTCGGCACTGGCCGCGCCGAACTCCGCGCTGTGCTCGCCCAGCGGCAGCCAGACGAAGTTGGCCTGGCTCGGCGGTACCCGGTATCCGGCCGCCAGCAGCGCCTCGCGCATACGTTCCCGCTCGGCCACCACATGATCGGTGCGGTCGAGCAGTTCGTGCCGCGCCTGCAGGCAGGCGATGGCCGCGGCCTGTGCCAGCCGATTCACGCTGAACGGAATGTGCACCTTCATCAGCGCGGTGATCAGTTCCGGATCGCCGACGGCGTAACCGACTCGCAGCCCCGCCAGCCCGTATGCCTTCGAAAAGGTGCGCAGCACAACGACATTCGAGCGGCCTCGGCCGATCTGGACGCCGTCGGCCCGATCGTCGGCGGGCAGACGCAGATATTCGAAGTACGCCTCGTCGAGCACCACCAGCACGTCGTCGGGGACCGCGTCGAGGAAGCGGGTCAATTCGGCACGGCCGTACGCCGTTCCGGTCGGGTTGTTCGGATTGCAGACGAAAACGAGCCGGGTCCGGTCGTTGATCGCCGCCGCCATCGCATCCAGATCGTGTGCGAATTCGTCGTTCAGCGGCACCGGCACGGCAGTCGCGTTGCCGACCTGCGTGACGATCGGATACGCCTCGAACGAGCGCCAGGCGAACACCACCTCGTCGGCGGGGGAGGCGCACGTGATCTGGACCAGTTCCTGGCACAGCGCGACGCTGCCGCAGCCGATCGCGACATTCTCGACCGCGACGTCGTGGAACTCGGCGAGGGCTGCTCGAAGTTCGCCGGAGGAGTTGTCCGGGTACCGGTTGATGAGTTCGGCAGCCTCGGCGATCACCTTGGCCACGCTCGGGAGCGGCCCCTGGGTGGTTTCGTTGCTGGCCAGTTTCACGGCGCCCGGATGACTGCGACCCGGAGCGTAGGCCGGAATGGACTCCAGGTCCGGACGAATACGAGCACTCACCCCAACACCTTAATTCCTCGCACGTCGCGGTGGCTCGCCGCAGTTGTCCGGGAGGCCCCGGCGGTCCGTGGGCCGATCCGAACCGGCTGGGCGGTATGTCGGAAAATTTTCCGAGGAATGGGTACTTCCGTGCAACTTCTCCCGAATGTAACGGATGGGAACTACCCTGGTTTCATGTCGGGCATCTATCGAGATGAAGCACCATTGCGCGACAGCGGGCAGGTGGTCGACGGCGCTCCGGGCCCGGCGGCCGGAGGTCGGGTGCCCATCACGGTGATCGAGCCGGAGGGTTACGCGCGCGGCGGCATCGTCGTACTCCACGAGTCCCGTCAGTTTGCCGATGTATTGCTGGAAATGATGAAATCGCTGGCCGGTGAAGGCTGGATCATGGTGGCGCCCAATCTGTTCCACCGCTTCGATCGGCAGAAGGGTCACGGGGACGGCGCCGGGACGGTCAACGACCGCGATCTCGCCGCCGTCGGGGCGCGGGTCTCCGACGGGCCGGGTGCGGTCGCCACCGCCGTCGCGGGCGGCGCGGAGGTCGAGCAGGTGTTCGGCGCGGATCTGTTCGCCGATTTCGATGCCTGCTTCGACTGGCTGGTCGGCCGGGGAGTGTACGCCGACACCGTCGGCGTACTGGGTTTCGACAACGCCGGTACCGCCGCACTGCTGGTCGCCACGAACCGTCCCATCGGTGCGGCCGTGAGCGTCGCCGCACCCGGCATCATGGAGCCGCTCACCGCGGAGGCGACGGCACTGGTGGACGCCGCCCCGCAGCTGCAGGCCCCCTGGCTCGGTCTCTACGGCAACGACGATCCCGTCAACCCGGCCGATCACGTGGAACGCCTGCGTGACGCGGCGGCGCGCGCCGCGGTGGCCACCCTGGTGGTCAGCTACCCCGGCTTGCATCACCGCCCGGATCATCCCGGATTCGATATGGCCGACTTCGAGCAGCTGCCCGAGGACGAGAAGCGGCTCCTGATCGACGCACAGACCAGAATCTTCGATTGGTTCGACAGTCACCTGCGTTGACCAGCCGTTTTGCGTCCTGACCGGTTGCTCTGTACTCTTGCCTCTCGGCGGTTCGAAAGGACCGGCGCCCTCGAAAGAAGGCTCCAGGAGGCGTGCCAGAGCGGCCGAATGGGACTCACTGCTAATGAGTTGTCCCTTCACGGGGACCGGAGGTTCAAATCCTCTCGCCTCCGCCACGCCCGGGTAACCGGGCACACAACTGAACAGGACCTGCGCCCGTAGCTCAACGGATAGAGCATCTGACTACGGATCAGAAGGTTGGGAGTTCGAGTCTCTCCGGGCGCGCAGTGGAACGGCCCCTCACTTGATGACAAGTGAGGGGCCGTTTCGTATTCGCATCACGGTGGGGGGTGTCCCATCATGGATTCGTAAACCCATGCGGCCGCGTCGGATTCGGCGGCGAATCGGCCTCGGACGTCGTACTCACCGCGTTCGAAGACGCCGACTTCCCAGTCGCCGCCGGATCCCGGGCGCAGGAACCAGAAGTCGGTCGGCAGCGGGTCATGGGTATGGACGCCGGCGATCTGGAACCACGACGGAGGCTTTCCGGCGGCGAGTAGTGCGGCGGCCAATTCCCTGCGATCCATATCAACCGGGGATCTCTTCGACCAGGTAGTGGTTGTCGAGCAGCCATTGGACGGTCGCTTTTCCGCCGGGGTACGGCTGGAAACTGGTATCCAGAACATATTGGGTACCGAGTCCGGGCTGCTCGAACCATGGCTGGGCCGGCCCGGCCTCCACTTGGAACGGCGCGAGTACGCAGTAGACGTGATAATCGCTTTGTGTGGTGCCCCCGGGCGAGTTGAGGTTCTGCGGTGGTATCGCGCGCCCGCCGTACGACTCGCCCTCTTGTGCCAGGAACTTCCCACTCGGAGCACCGAATCGGTCGATACGCTTGCCGGGCTGCAGCACCTCCGGGTGTGCCGCCGTACGGCCGTCGATGATCAGGAATCCGTCATCGGGTGGATAGATCCACATGGAATTGTCCGGAGTGCGGTACTTCGCAATGAACTGGGCCTCGGTGAGGTTCCCGAAGCGCTGATACCCCGTCAGCAACGGGCCCACAGGTGGGTCCTGCGGTAACGGGTCGGGCCCCAGATATTCCTTCCCGTCGTAGTAGTTGGTCGTCTTCGGCGCTATGGGCGGTGTGCCGGGATGGCAGGGCGACGCCGAGAGGGATCCGGAGCCCGAACCGGATCCCGAGTCCGGTAGCGCTTGCGCCGTGATCGGAGGTCCGATCAGCAGAAGTAGCGATGCGAGAAAAGCGGTGAGGACAGACCGGTGACGCAAAGTACCTCCCTGGATAGAAGTAGCTGCGGTGCGCCGAGCATACGGAGCCGCCGTGATTTCACCCTGATCCGCGATGGCGTGTCGCGCGTATTGTCCCTACGCCTCTGGCCTGCACGAACGAGTGTTGCGAGCACCGCGTGAGGGATCCGATCTACCCTGGCCGGATGGGAGATCGCGCGTGGGAGATCGTGCGCCCGCGCGGGGGCGCGGACGGGCTTGCGATGCTCGGGTATCGCGATCGTGCCGGTGCCGGGTTGGAGCTTCGGGTGGCGGTGATCCCGGCGGTGACCGTGGCGGTCGACTTCGGCGGGGGTGGGCTCGTCGTCGAGACGACGGAGGCGAGTCGGGCGAGCGGGGGGATGGTGGCGGGTTTCTCCCGGGGGCTGACGGCGATTCGGGCCGACCGTGCGGCGTGCGTCGAGGTGCGGATGTCGCCGCTGCGGGCGTATTCGGTGCTCGGGGTCGGGCCGGGTGAGCTGGGTGCTGTCGTGGGCCTGGACGAGGTGTGGGGCGCCTCGGCGGAGCGGTTGCGTGCGCAGCTCGCGGAGGCGGCGAAGTGGGAGGAGCGGTTCGCGCTCACGAGAACGTTTCTGGCGCAACACTTCCGGCCCGAGCGCACACCGGATGCGGAAGTGGTGGCCGGGTGGAATCGTATCGTCGCGGACCGCGGGCAGGTCCGGGTCACCGAACTGGCCGAATCCTGCGGCTGGAGTCGCAAACGGCTGTGGACCAGGTTCGAATCGCAGATCGGACTCACGCCCAAACGCGCCGCGATGCTGGTTCGGTTCCGGCATGCGGTCGAGGGACTGGTGGCGGGCCGGCCGGCCGCCGATGTCGCGGCCTCCTGCGGTTACAGCGATCAGGCCCATATGTCCCGGGAGATCGCGAGTTTCGCCGGGCGCACGCCGAACACGCTGGCACGGGAACCGCACACGCCGATCGGGCAGCACCGATACCGGGCCTGGGGAACATTTTTTCAAGACCCGGCGGGGGTGGTCGGCCGAGGGTGAAGGCCCGAACGAGAAAGGGCCGGCCATGGCAGACGACGATCTTCACGATTTCGAACACGCGACCTTCACCCATGAGGGCAAGTCCCGCACGATCTTTCGGCAGGGCAGCGGGCCCGCGGTGATCGTCATGGCGGAATTTCCCGGCATCTCGCCGGACGTCTTCGACTTCGCCCGGCGGGTAGCGCGCATCGGCTGTACGGCGGTGGTGCCGCATCTGTACGGCAATCCGGGGCGGGACCCGGATCCGGCCGCGCATGGCACTCTTGCCGCGCTGGCGAACGTCGCCGGTCAGTTCGGGCCGATCTGTGTCAGCCGGGAGTTCGTGGTGCTGGCGACCGGCCGCACGTCCCCGGTCGTGCAGTGGCTGCGGGCGCTGGCCGCCGATGAGCATCGGCGGTGCGGCGGACCGGGAGTCGGTGCCGTCGGAATGTGTTTCACCGGAGGTTTCGCGCTGGGGATGGCTGTGGACGACCGATTGGTCGCACCCGTGCTCTCACAGCCCGGCCTGCCGCTGGGTTTCACCACCCGGCAGAAATGCTCGATCGACCTCTCGCCCGACGATCTGGAGCGCGTCAAACAGCGTTGCGGCGAGGGCCTTTCGGTGATGGGGCTGCGTTTCCGCGGTGACCGGCGCTCACCCGCGCAACGTTTCGAATTCCTGCGCCGGGAACTCGGCGACGCCTTCATCGCCATCGAACTCGACGATGCCGCCGCCAATCCGGAGGGCGTGCTGAGCGCGCATTCGGTACTCACCGAACATCTCGTCGACGAACCGGGCGAACCGACTCAGGCCGCGCTGCACCGCGTCCTGGATTTCCTCGCCGAACGGCTCGAGGTTCCGGGGCGCGTGAACCGGTGAGTCCGGCGCCTCACAACCACGCGGGCAGATTCGGCAGATGTCCGGTGAGTCCCACGCCCTCGCTGCGGCCGATCAACCACGCCAGCAGCTCCGCTGCGGGCCCGGAGATGGTGTCGGAAGGGTCGGGGCCCACCTTGGCGGTGAAATCGGTGTCGGTGGCGACGAGGGTGAAACTCGGCGGCGGTGGCTGATCCGGGTCGGAGGTCATCGGCTTGGCATCGGCGGGGCGATGTGCGGAGGCCGCGTGGTCGAATCCGGCGGACACCTCCGGCAGCATGCGGGCCACGAAGGCGGCCGGCCAGTCCGCGGGCCGATAGCCGATGTTCAGGTCGACGCGGTGAATCTCGATCTCGCGCAGGCGCAACCACGGCACCACCGCGGTGGCCAGCTCCTTACCCGTGCGAGCCCGCACCCGGTACTGCCAGCGTTCCGGCGGCATGGCCCGGGCGAGGCCGAGGAAGCGATCGGCGGAGGCGCGCAGATCGCCCAGTTGCTCGGCGAGCGGGCGCGGCGCACCGGCCTCGATATCGGAATCCCGCAGCAGTTGGCTTGCGTACTGCGGGGTTTCGATGCCGGTGCGGGCCCACAGCAGCAGGTTCACCAGGCCGTCGGCATTGCGGGACAGGTGGGCCAGCAGATGGCCGCGCGTCCAGCCCGGCAGCAGTGACGGTTCGGCGATATCGCTGTCGTGCAAGGCTTCCACCGCGCCGACCAGCGACTCGGTCGCCGTATGCACGGCTTCGAGCAGGTCGACGGGAACGGCTGATTCCGGCGCTTCGCTGGTCACCTGGGTGACCCTACCCAGCGCTGGGAACGCGCGCTGGGCGAACTCGATTGCCGTCGGATAACTGTTCAGGTGCCCGACAGCTGATCGTCGACTCGGCAGGATAGGTATCACCGGTGGGAACCAGTCACATGCTCCGATTCGCCCTCGCCGGCGCCGTACTCTGCGCGGCTGCCGCCTGTTCGTCCGGCGGTGGCGAACCACAATGGCACACCGGCCGGGACCGGCCGCTGATCGTATCGCTCGACGATCTGGCCGCCCGCACCGGCGGTGGTGCGGCCGTCGCCTTCGGCACCCCGGCCCACGGCCGCCTGGACCGCACCGCGGACGGTTCCCTGCGCTACGCGCCGGAGCCCGGATACCAGGGCGAGGACACCTTCACGGTGACCACCTCCGATGCGGTTCACCTCTACACCACGGATATCGCGCCGCTCGGCGAGTTCGGTGGAACCACGGTGCAGGGCAGCGGTTTCGGGTCCGCGTGGACGCCGGTGCCGGGGTCGGCCGACGAATTCTACGGACTCACCGACCGCGGCCCGAACGTCGATGGCCCCGGCAAGAACGAAAAGCTCGTTCCCATAACGAGTTTCGTGCCGAAGATCGGCAAATTCCGGTTGACCGGAACGCGCGCGGTGCTGGAATCCACTATCGACCTGAAGAACCGTGCGGGCGTCGGCTTCAACGGACTCGTCGACACCGCGGCCTCGACGGGGGAGACCATGCGCGATCTGGACGGCCACCCCTTGCCGCCCATCGACCACGGCTTGGACCCGGAAGGATTGGTCGCGCTGCCCGACGGCACCTTCTGGGTCTCCGACGAATACGGTCCGTTCCTCGTGCACTTCGACGCCTCCGGCACCGAAATCGACCGCCTCGCACCCGGTTCCGGGTTGCCGCGCGAATTGTCGCTGCGGACGCCGAATCAGGGCATGGAAGGCCTGACCGTCACGCCGGACGGGCGGCGATTGGTCGGTGTGATTCAAAGCGGTTTGCAGACACCGGGATCGGCTTCCGCACGGGAGGTGCCGATGACCCGAATCGTCACGGTCGACTTGCAGACCCGCGCCGTAGCCGAATTCGTGTACCCGCTCGAGGATCCGAAGCGCAAACTGGCCGTCTCCGAAATCACCGCACTCGACGACCACACCTTTCTGGTGGACGAACGCGACGGCGAACTCGCGCCGAAGGCGAACAAGAAACTGTGGACGATCGATCTGAACGGCGCCACCGATATCGGACCGCGAGCCGCCGTTCCCGGCACCCGATACGACCCGAATCTCGGCCTGCTGGTCGGCGACAAACCGCTGGAAACCTATGTCGGCAAGGTATCCACCGCCGACGGGATCGCCGCGCTCGGCAAGGCGGGTATCACCCCGGTCGCGAAGAAGTCGAACCTGGATCTCGCCGGATTGGTCGCGGGGCTGAATCCGGCCGGCGCATTCTTCGGCCACGACAAAATCGAGGGCGTCGCCACCACCGACGGCGGCCGCACGCTCTACATCTCCGACGACAGTGATTTCGGATTGGCCGGAAGCAGCGGTAGCGAGCCGCCCTTCGGCCTGAAACCGAAGATCTTGCCGGACGGCCGCCAGGACACCGGCGAAATCCTGCGCGTCGATACCGGGGCGCTTCCGGCACGCACCACGACGCACACCGTCACCGTCTCGGTGGGCTAGCCGGCATTCTCAGGTTTTACCCATGTTCCGCACAAATGCATGCCAGTCGCCGCTGTCACCGTGGGTATATGAACACAATTGTCGAGGTACTGGTAATGGGCGTCATACTGACCACCTTCGCGGCCATGGCGATCGCGGGCGCGGTGGCGGAATCGGCGCCCCGCTCACTGGTCATGCTGCGGAACGACGAGCCCGTGCGCGCTTCCGCCCATCGCCGCTGATCACGCGCTGCGCAACCCAGATCTGCACCGCGAGCGCGATCAGCCACAGCGACATGGATCCGACCTGGATGCGCTGGGCGATGCCCAGTGCGTAATTGCCCGGCAGATTGTCGGCGATCAGCATCCAGGCCGTAGCGGTCGAGCCGATGATGAGGATCCACAATCCGGAATGCCGCAGAATCGGCCAGCGCCGATAGCGGAAGGCGGCGACGCTGAAGGCGATCATCGCCACGAATATCGACGTGACCGCGAGTGTGCTGGTCAGCGCGTGGATCTGGTGCAATTGCGGAAACATGCCGCTATCCGACGGCGGGCACGGCGCCGAGCAGGTGTGCAACGGCCATTGCGCATCGGCGATCGTGGACGCGCCGAAAAAGCCCAGCGCCACCCAGCCGACGGTCGACAAACGCCGCCGCGAGAAGACGAACATCGCCGTAATCGCGGAAATCAAGGTGAGCGAACCGGCGATGGTGTCGCCCAGATCGAACACCCAGCGATAAGGACGGCCCTCGGCGTCCAATTCGCTCAGGAACGACCTGATCGGATTCAGATGGATCGGCAGGACGAATTCCAGGACCCACGACGAATAGCAGACCCCCGCGACGGCGATAGCGGCCGCGATCAGTAAGCGGACCAGGCGGAACCGCACGCGCGTGGGCGCGTTGTTTCGCTCCAGTACGGCGACCGCACCGGATCGGTCCGCCGCACGATCATGCGGCTCGCTCGGCGTCATTGCCCTCGTTTCACGTCATCGCCCACGTCCGGAATGTGCCGTATTTCCGCTGCAATGTCGGCTGCACTTCCATCATGGTCTATCGATCCGACAAAGCCGACTGCACCCGATCCGCGGCGGCTACCGAATCCTCGTGCTCCCAAACCCGCACCACCAGCCAGCCCGCGTCGGCGAGTCGCGCATCGGTATCGCGGTCGCGGGCCACGTTGCCGGCCAATTTCTCCGCCCACCACTCGGCGTTGTTCTTCGGATAGGTGGCGTGCTCGGGGCAGCAGTGCCAGAAACACCCGTCCACGTACACCGCCACCTTGCGACGCGGGAAAACCAGGTCGGCCCGACGGCGCAAACCCGGAAGCGGGGCGCGGTCCACGAAGTAGCGCAGGCCTCGCCGATGCAGTTCGGTGCGCAACGCGGTCTCCGGGGCGGTACCCGCCCGCCGCTGCCGAGCCATCCGGGCACTGGTCACCGCGTCGGTGACGGGACGGCCGGAACTCATGCACAACCCTTACAGCGTCCACCGGCGTGCCGGTGTTCCCGGGGTCGGATTCGGTGACCTATTCGACACCTCACGCCGCCGCTGAGACGTGCGGGACACCCGCGCCCGGTCGGCCGCGCGAGTGGGCTGCGCATTATCACTCACGCCGCCTCCTGTGGCAGGCCTCCCATGCGGATCAGGTGGTTCTCCACATCGGCGAGGAAACCGGGAGGGAAGCGCAGCGTGCCGCGGGCGGCGCGGCGCAGGAAACCGGCGGTCGCGCGGGCCGACAGCAGGCGCGCGTCGTCGAGGAACCAGCGCAGATCCTCGTACGGCTCGTGCACCGGCCACGTCGAGACCGGGACCCGATATGCCGTGCCGCCATGACCCCAGGCCGCCGCCGGCCAGCGATGCGCGGTCAGCGGCGCGTAGTCCGCGGCCACGCCGTCGGAGGGAGACGCCAGGCGGGAGCCGATCCACGACGCCATCCGCACACTCACCGCGTTGCCGACCAGCTTCCACCGATGTCCGGGGCGGACCCCGGCGGCGGAGAGTGCGGGCGCGGTCCAATCGTGGGAAAACCCTTGCAGCCGTTCGGCATCGGTGATTCCCGGAGTGACGATCTCACCGGCCGGCAACCGGACCGCGGGCGGACTGGCGATCCCGAGCCCGGACCCGCCTTTCAGCGTCGGCACCGCGTTCACCGCCCAGCCCAGCCCGCGCACCCCCTCGGTCCAGTAGAAGCCGCACGGATCCACCTCCGGATCGCCGATCGTGCGTGGCCCCGCATCGGTTCCGAACAGCACCGGCCGCGGATCCTCCGACCGCGACGCCAGCATCAGCACCCGCTGCCGCCGCTGTGGCAGCCCGAAGGCGCGTGCGTCGACCACCCGGTAGGCCCAGGTGTAGCCCAGCTCCTCCAACGCGGCCGTGATGTGCCGCATCGCCTGTCCACGCCCCAGCTGCAACATGAACGGGACGTTCTCGATCAGCAGCCAGCGCGGGCCGCGTTTGCGCCGGACCAGCCGGAACACCTCGTCGACCAGACCTGAGCGCTCGCCGGTGATGCCCGCCGTCCGTCCCGCCTGCGACAGGTCCTGACAGGGAAATCCGGCGGCGACCAGCTCCGTCCCGGCGGGCAGCCCGCGCAGGCGGGTCACATCGGCGTGGGTCTCGACATCGGGGAAGCGGGCGGAGAGGACCGCGCGTGCGCCCGGGTCGATCTCGCACAGCAGCTCGGTCCGCCAACCGTGGGCGCTGAGCCCGAGCTCCAAACCCCCGATCCCGGCGAACAACCCGACCATCCGCGTGTTGTTCACAGCCGGTGGTCCTTTCGCCCGAATCCCCGTCGGGCACCGGCGCGGTCGCGAAGGGCCCGGGTGTGGAGGTTACTCGAGCAGGTCGAGGGCGTCAGCAATCAGTGGGTGGTGTTCTTCGGATGTGCACGGGCCCGTGGGGAAATGAGAGGCGGAGCGGGCGAGCCCAGCATGCCGGTTCCCAGCTGTGCGGTTCGGAGAGGTCGGGCGGCCCAGCGACCGAAAATCGGTTGGCGGGCGGGGGCGGCGCTGGCAATCTGGAAGGTCGTACGGGCGCTCGGTCGGGGGCCGGGGCGGTGCGGTAGTGAGCGATTCGGCGAAAGACGACCTGGCGAAGGGGGATTGTTGTGTCCGTCGCTACGACGGAGACCGTATCCGATTCGGAGGACGACAGAACCGGAACGGTCGACGAAAATCACACCACCCGAGTGACGGGTGCGGGCTCATTGCGGCGTCTGTGGCCGGAGATCCGGCCCTATCGCGCGGCGCTGTTCGGCAGCGCCGTGCTGTCGGCGCTCGGCATGCTGTGCGATATCGCGTTGCCGTTCGTCACCGCGCGGATCGTCGACGGGCCGGTCGCGCAGCGGGATTTCGGCGGCATCTGGGTGCCGATCGGCCTGGTGGTGGGGCTGGCGGTGCTCGGCACGGTCACGTCGTGGTGGCGGCGGTGGATCATCGCGGCGCCCGCGAGCCGGCTGGAGGTGTCGTTGCGCGGCAAGCTTTTCCAGCGATTGCAGGTGCTGTCGGTCGGCGTGCACGACGGGATGGAGTCCGGCCAGCTCACCTCGCGGGCGATCACCGACATGTCCACCCTGCGGCGCTTCTTCGCCTTTGTCGCGCCGTCGCTGCTGTCGCTGAGTGCGACGCTGGGCGTGGGTGTGGCGCTGCTGTTCGTCTTGAGCTGGCAGATCGGGTTGATCGAACTGCTCATCGCGGTTCCGCTCGTCCTGCTCGCACTGCAATTCGAACAGGGCTACGGTCGCGCCTCCCGTCGCGCGCAGGACCAGTCCGGCCATCTCGCCACCACGGTCGAGGAATCCGCCCAGGGCATTCGCGTCCTCAAGGCGTTCGGCCGCGGCCCGTGGTTCGGCCGCCGGTTCCGGGCCGAGGCGCGCGAACTGCGAACCCTCGAGCTGGCCAAGGTGCGGTTGGCGGCGCGGTTGTGGACCGCGCTGAACACGCTGTCCGCGTTGGGTATCGCGGCCGCACTCGCCATCGGCGGATATCTGCTCACCGAACAGGCGATGACGGTCGGCGCCCTGGTCGCCGGCATCACCCTGACCACCTACCTGCAGTGGCCGATCATGGGCTTCGGCTTCCTGCTGGCCGAGATGAACCACGCCCGCACCGCGGCGCAACGGTTCTGGGAGGTGATCGACACCCCCGTCGAGATCACCGACCCGGAGCATCCCGTTCCCGCGCCGCAGCCGCTGCGTGGTGAATTGCGGTTCGAGCGGGTGCGTTTCCGCTTCCCGGACGCCGACCGTGATCTGCTGCACGATATTTCGCTGCACGTGCGTCCCGGGGAGACCGTCGCGGTGGTCGGCGCCACCGGCAGCGGTAAGTCGGCGTTGCTGGGCCTGGTGCCGCGACTGTTCGACGTCGCGGCCGGTGCGGTGACCATCGACGGTATCGACGTGCGCTCGCTGCGACTGGCGGATCTGCGGTCACAGGTCTCGGTGGCCTTCGAGGATCCGGTGCTGTTCTCGGCCAGCGTGCGCGAGAACATCACTCTCGGCTACCCCGACGCCGGCGAGGACCGGATCCATGCCGCACTGGATGTGGCCTGCGCCGCGCAGTTCGTCGACGAATTGCCGTGGGGTCTGCGCACCCGGATCGGGGAACAGGGCCTGAGCCTTTCCGGCGGTCAGCGGCAGCGGCTGGCGCTGGCGCGAGCCGTCCTGGACCGGCAGAAACATGCCGGCGGGCACGTCGTGGTTCTGGACGACCCGCTCTCCGCTCTGGATGTGAGCACCGAAGAACAGGTCCAGAAGCGACTGCGAGAGGCGCTGGCCGGTGCCACCGTGCTGCTGGTGGCCCACCGCCCGTCGACCGCGGCCTGGGCGGATCGGGTCGCCGTCCTCGACGGGGGCCGCATCATCGCCGACGGACCTCATGAACGACTGCTCGAAACCTGTTCGCGCTACCGGGAATTGATGGGAGGTGATCTCGATGCCGGAGAACCCGAACGAGGACGCAGCTTCGCGCACGAACACTGACCGGGCGGGCACGAGCAGCGGCCGCCCGGAAACCGCGTCCTACGAGGAGGCCGGCGGCGCCGTGGCCCTCCGCACCGACGCCGAATCCGAGGCCGACTGGCGGGGCGTGGCCGCCGAGGAAGGGGAGCAGACCGAGGCGGTCAACCTCGCCCTGGCGGCACGGTCGCGCCGCCTGCTGTGGTCGCTGATCCGCCCCTACCGCCGGTGGGCGGCCGCCGCGCTGGTGTTGATCGTGATCGACAATGCCGCCCTGGTGGCGACGCCGCTGTTCGTCGCACACGGAGTCGACACCGGTGTCGCACGCGCGCTCGACGGCGACTGGTTGCCGCTGGCGCTGGCCGTGGGCGGCATCCTCGGCTGCACCGCGCTCGGTGGCGTGACAACCTTCCTGTTCCTGCGCATCTCCGGCAGGTTGAGCCAGCAGGTGCTGTTCGATCTGCGGCTGCGGGTCTTCACGCACGTGCAGCGGCTCTCGATCGATTTCCACGAGAACTACACCTCCGGCAAGATCGTCGCGCGGCTCACCAGCGATCTGGAATCGCTCGAGGATCTGCTCGAGCGCGCGCTCAACGACGCGCTGAGCGCCGTGCTGTCGGTGGTGACGATCGCGGGAATTCTGCTGTGGCTGGATATTCCGCTCGCCGCGGTGGTGCTGCTCGGTTTCGTCCCGCTGGTCTTCGTGACCCGCTGGGCACAGCGGCGTCAACGCGCCGGCTACCGCCGCACCCGAGGCGCGATCGCGAAGGTGGTCGTGCATTTCGTCGAGACCATGGGCGGAATCCGTGCGGTGCAGGCCTTTCGGCGCGAGGAGCGCAACGAGGCCATTCTGGTCGACTCCGATGCCGAGTACCGCTCGGCCAATATCAGTGCGCTGCACGGGATGGCGGCCTACATCGGGCTGGTGCGGTTGATCAGCAATGTGACCAACGTCGTCATCCTGGTCGTCGGTGCGTGGCGAGTGATCCACGGCCACACCGAAATCGGTGTGCTCGCGGCGTTCCTGCTGTACCTGCGGCAGTTCTACGGCCCCTTGGACGAATTGGCCCAGGTGTTCAACTCCTATCAGTCCGCGGCGGCCGCGCTGGAGCGGATCTCGGGCGTGCTGGAGGAGCGGCCGAGCGTGGCCGAACCCGATGCCCCGCGACCACTCGCGCGGGCGCGAGGTGAACTGCGCCTGAGCGATGTCGTCTTCGGCTACCCGAGCCGGGACGACGTGTCCGGCACCGCGGATCGGCCGGTGCGGTCGGTGCTGCCACGCTTCTCGCTCACCGTCGCGGCCGGCCAGGTCGTCGCGCTGGTCGGGGCCACCGGCGCCGGCAAGTCGACCCTGGCCAAGCTGATCGCGCGGTTCTACGATCCCTCGTCGGGCACGGTGTCGCTGGACGGTATCGATCTGCGCACGATCGCCGACGCGGATCTGCGCCGCGCGGTCGCGATGGTGACGCAGGAGTCGTACCTGTTCTCCGGTTCGGTCGCCGACAACATCCGGCTCGGCAGACCCGAGGCCACCGATGCCGAAGTGTTCGCGGCGGCCCGCGCGGTCGGGTTGTACGACTTCGTGATGTCGCTGCCGGACGGATTCGACACCGATGTGCGCAAGCGCGGCGGGCGATTGTCGGCCGGCCAGCGCCAGCTCGTCGCCTTCGCGCGCGTCTTCCTGGCCGATCCCGCGGTGATCGTGCTGGACGAGGCCACCTCGAGCCTGGACATCCCGGGTGAGCGGCAGGTACAGCGGGCGCTCGAGACCGTGCTGCGCGGGCGCACGGCGGTGATCATCGCGCATCGCCTGTCGACCGTCGCCATCGCCGACCGGGTGCTGGTGATGGATTCCGGGCGCATCGTCGAGGACGGGACGCCCGCGGATCTGATCGCATCGACCGGACGTTTCGCCGCTCTGCACACCGCGTGGCGCGAATCGCTGGTGTAGCGCAGGTGAACAACTCGCGTGCCGCGACCACACCGCAAGCCCGGTTGTCACATACGGTAGAGGGGTGAGTAAGCCAGCCCAGGGCAATTCCGAGACCGCCCACGCGAGCGAGGCCGCAGCGCCCCGCTGGCCGGCGGTGCTCACCTGGCGCGCGCACGACGGATCACGGATGGAATCGGTGCGCGTGGTCCTCACCGGCAACCGGATCCGCGCGTCCGGGCGCATCATCGCCGGCGGCTGCGGTGAACATCCCGCGTTCAGCGCGTCCTACGACCTCGTCACCGACGAGGTGGGACGCACCAAGCGGCTGTCGCTGCGCAGTACGGTCGCCTCGGGCGAACGCCATGCCTCGATCGCCCGGGACGAGGAGAACTACTGGCTCGTCGATGCCGGCGGCACCCACGTGCGGTCCATGTTCGGCGGCGCGCTGGATGTGGACGTGGTGCTGAGCCCGTTCTTCAACACCCTGCCGATTCGCCGTTTCGGGCTGGCGCATGCCACCGAGGACGTGCAGGTTCCGGTGGTCTACGTGCGGGTTCCGGATCTGCTCGTGCAGGAGGCGATCCTCACCTACAGCAGCGGCGCCGACGGGATCCACGTGCTCTCGCCGGTGTCGAGCGCGACCGTCACCGTCGACGACGACGGATTCGTCCTCGACTATCCGGGCCTGGCCGAGCGGGTCTGACGCGGTGCGGTCGCTCAGTCCAGCGAGCGGATCACCCCGCCCTGCCGTCCCGCATCGCGCAACCGTTCCAGCCAATCGTGGTCGCCCGGGCGGATATCGGTGATGTCCCAGCGGCGCAGGGTGTCGTATCGGTCGCGTTCGCTGTAGCCCGCGTCGATCAGTTCGCCGAGGGTGCCCTCGTCACGCAGGCTGTCGCGCGCGGCCGCGAGCAGGCGCAGCGCGTCGTCGATCGCCTCGGTGAGCGCGGCCGCGTTCGGTTCGCAGATCGCGCGCACCAGATCGGGTGCGGTCGCCGCGACCCGGGTGCCGTCGCGAAACGATCCGGCGGCCAGGCCCAGTGCCAGATCGCCGCCCGCGGCCCCCGCGACCGCCAGCGCCTCGGCCAGCACGTGCGGCAGATGCGAGATCCGTGCCACCGCACGGTCGTGTTCGTCCGCCAGGACCGGCACCACGATCGCACCGCAGTCCAGCGCCAGCCGCGCGACCCGGTTCCACGGCTCGGCGCGGGTGCCCGGATCCACGCCGACCGCCCAGGCCGCGTCGCGAAACAGGTCGGGAGACGATGCGGCCCAGCCGGATTCGGCCGTCCCCGCCATCGGATGCCCGCCGACGTAGTACGCGCCCAGTTCCTGCCGGTGCACCTCGACGCGCACCGGTTCCTTCACGCTCACCACATCGGTGAGCGTGCAGTCGGGCGCGAATGTCTTCACATCCGCGAGAACGGTATCGATGGCCGGCATCGGCACCGCCAGCACGATCAGCGCATCGTCGGCGGCGGCCCGGGACAGCACCGCCGCGATGTCGGATTCGACGTCGAATCCGTCGGCCCGGGCGGCCTGCGCACCCGGGGCCGACCGGTTGTAACCCCAGGCCCGGTAGCCGGCCGCGGTCGCCGCGCGCAGCAGCGAACCGCCGATCAAACCCGTACCCAGTACGCACACCGAGGAATTCCGATCGCCCGTCATCGGATCAGATTCGCATACGACTTCAACATTTCCGCCGAAGCCGACTACCGTTGCGGCCATGGCACAGCGCTCGAGCACGAACAGGGCCGCGTCGGACGATTACGACGATGTGGAAGGGTTCGCCGTGGCGGTCGTCCGCGAAGACAGCACGTGGCGCTGCAGCCCGCTCAGTGCCGCGGCACTGTCGAGTCTGTCCGCGGCCGAGAACGAACTGCGCGCGCTGCGCAGTACCGGTGCGGTGTTCGGACTGCTGGACGTCGACGACGAATTCTTCATCGTCCTGCGGCCGGGGCCGACCGGTAGCCGGTTGCTGATCTCGGACGCCACCGCCGCGATCGATTACGACATCGCCGTCGAGGTGCTCGACGCGCTGAATGTCGAAGTCCCCGATATCGATCCGGACGAACTGGACGAGATCGATCCGTGGGAGGAAGGCGATCTGGGTGTGCTGGCGGACCTCGGCCTGCCCGAGCCCGTGCTCAGCGTCATCCTCGCCGAAACCGATCTCTATCCGGACGAGCAGCTGGGCATGGTCGCACAGCGGCTGGGCTTCGCCGACGAGTTCTCCGCGGTCCTGGACAAGCTGCACCGTTGAGCCCGGCGTCACCGCGCGCAGACGAGGACCTCGTCCGGGCCGCCCTCGTCGCGGCGGCGGAGACCGATCCGCGGGACGTCCCGGTCGGCGCGGTCGTCTTCGACGCGGACGGTCGGGAGCTGGCTCGTGCCGGCAATGCGCGAGAGGCGCTCGGCGACCCGACCGCGCATGCCGAGATCCTGGCGCTGCGCCGCGCGGCACAGGTCCACGGTGACGGTTGGCGGCTGGAGGGCACAACGCTGGCCGTGACGTTGGAACCCTGCACGATGTGTGCCGGGGCCCTGGTCTTGGCCCGGGTTCGCCGTGTGGTCTTCGGCGCGTGGGAACCCAAGACCGGTGCGGTCGGCTCGCTGTGGGATGTGGTGCGTGACCGTCGCCTCAACCATCGTCCCGAAGTTCGCGGGGGTGTACTCGAGGCCGAATGCGCGGCCGTGCTGGACGCCTTCTTCCGCACTCAGCGCCCCTGACCACCCGATTTCGGTTTCGCTCCGCCTGTCCGGTAAAGTCACCTGCGGTGGCGTGTCCGAGCGGCCTAAGGAGCACGCCTCGAAAGCGTGTGTGGGGTAACCCCCCACCGAGGGTTCAAATCCCTCCGCCACCGCCACAGCCCCCACCCGGGTCTCCGGGTGGGGGCTTTTTCGGTCCTCACCGAGTCGTCGTCACCCGGCCGAACCGGTACGAACCTTCGGCGCGTCCGGATCGTGGTGGACGGCCTTGAAGAAGCTGATCCGGGTCGGCTCCGTCCGCAGCACCGTGGTGTCCGTGCCGCCGATGGTGTCGGGCCGCTCGATCACCAGCGGCGGGCACTCCACACCTTTCACCGGTACCGTCTCGTGCGCTCGCACGACCATGTTGAACGGGGTTTCGGTCTCCGCGGTCCCGCCGACGACCCGGCAGTGCTGCCACGCCTCGATCAGGTAGGTGTCGTCCGTGTCGTTGGTGCAGGTCGTCTCCGAGCACGACACACCGGCGGGAAACGGCTGAGCGGATGCCGATGCAGCGATGGCGGCGACCGTGGCGCACACCGCGCCCGAAACGATGCCGACGGCCAGAATCCGTGTATTCAAGTTTCCGGTTCCTTTCGACCTCCACGCGGCGATCGCGGTCGAGGCCCAGATTCGTAGCGGTGACGGCGAACTCGCCGTCATCCCGATTGTCCAGATTGTCGCGGGGCCGGACGTCCCGATTTACCGCCATTGGTAGACCGCGAGGCGAGTGCGGTCGCGCAGGCGGTCGCCGCGGTGGTTTGCCTGTATATCGCTGTGCGACCGAGCTTCCCGCGGGGATCGGTGACCGCGCGCGGTGTGAGCTGCCGACCCCGCCGTGTATTTCCCTGCGGAAGGACGTGTTTCACATCGGGCGCCCGGCGATAGCCCGGTGTCGAGGACTGTGGATATTCATAGCGTCGTGTCGTACCCGCGTGTTCTACTGCACATTACCGACTAGTAGGAAGTGTGGCGGGCTGAGGTAATCTAGCGTCCAGTTGCTTGCCGGACGTCCCGCCGACGTAGTCGGGCAGTGTGCAGATCATGTGAGGGACAACAGCTTTGAACAAACCGGAGAGTCCGGTCGTGCGGACCGCGACGCGCGACGACATCACCGGAATGGTGCGGGTACTGGCCGCGGCCTTCGCCCACGACGATCCGATCGAGGAATACGTCTTTCCGGACGAAGCTGTCCGGCACCGTCGGTCGCCGCGCATGTTGCGGACGATGATCACGCATCGCTTCCTGCCGGCCGGCGGCGCCGAGGTCGCGGAGCTGGACGGCCGGATCGTCGGCGTCCTGCTCTGGTACCCGGACGGTTACCGGCCCGGCGGGCTGCGCGAACTCCTCGCCGGCCCGCTGTTTCTCGCGGGAATGGCCACCGCCGTGGGACGGGGAACCGAGGTCGATCGCACCATGGATCGGGCGGCCCCGGCCGAACCCCACTTCTTCCACGTCTACCTCGGCACCGATCCGGAACTGCAGCGCCGCGGCATCGGCCGGGCGTTGTACGCGTCGTTCACCGACAAGGCCGACCGGCAGGGCGTACTCCTGTGCGGAATCTGCAAGGACGAGAACGTCGGGTACTACGAGGCCCTGGGTAACGAACGCACCGGGTCCGTCCGGCTGGGCCGGACGGGGCCGGAATTGAACATCATCATTCGCCGACCGCGTCCGCTCTGATCGGCGGGGCGAAGGCCGCCGCGGAGGGGTCGCCGGTTTCCGGCGAACGCGGAACCAGGCCGATCGCCCGAACTGCTCCGGGGGAGCGAGAAGTATTTCCGAGTCGGCCGAGGAGTCGCTGTGTCTGACATTGCCATCGTCGGAATCGGATGCCGGTATGCCGGCGGCATCGATTCGCCGGAGTCCTTCTGGGACTTCGTGATCAACAAACGGGACGGGGTCACCGAGATCCCGGCCGACCGCTGGGACTGGCGGCGCTACTACGACGCCGACCGCCGCACCCCCGGCCGCATGTACACCAAGCGCGCCGCCTTCATGACCGGCGATCCGTGGGAGTTCGATCCCGACTTCTTCGGCATCTCCCCGCGCGAGGCCGCCGCCATGGACCCGCAGCAGCGACTGGTCCTGGAAGTGGTGTGGGAGGCGCTCGACGACGCGGGCGTCGCGGGACGCAGCGCGGGCTCGGGGCTCGGCGTCTACATCGGCGCCTTCACCCTCGATCAGCTGGCGGTATCGGTCGGCGGACCGGCGCTGCCGCATGTCGACATGCACACCGCCGCCGGCGCGTCGTACACGATGCTCTCCAACCGGATCGCCTACGCGCTCAACCTCACCGGTCCGGCGGTCACCGTCGACACCGCCTGTTCCTCGTCGCTGGTCGCGCTGCATCTGGCCTGCCAGGCCATCGAGAGCGGGGACTGCGAATACGCCCTCGCCGGCGGTGTGACCGTGATGGCGCAGCCGGAGCCGTTCGTCTCCATGTGCAAGGGCGGATTCCTCGCCGCCGACGGCCGCAGCAAACCGTTCGACGCCGCCGCCGACGGTTACGGCCGCGGTGAGGGCGCCGGCATCGTGGTGCTGAAGAAGCTGGCCGATGCCGAACGCGACGGCGACCGCGTCTACGCGGTCGTCAAGGCCACCGGATCGAATCAGGACGGCCGCACCACGGCCATCACCGTCCCGAACGCGGATTCCCAGGAAGCACTGGCCAAGACCGTGATCGAGCGTTCCGGAATTCCTGCGCACGAGATCACCTACGTCGAGGCGCACGGCACCGGAACGCCGGTGGGCGACCCGCTGGAACTGCGAGCCATCGGCCGGGCCTACGGCGCTGCCACCGGGCGGCCCGGTCCGGTCGGTGTCGGCTCGGTGAAGGCGACGCTGGGGCACACCGAGGCGGCCTCGGGTATCGCGAGCGTCATCAAATCGGCGCTGGCCATCACGCATCGCACCATCGCGCCGCAGGGCTGGCTGGACACCCCGAATCCCGATATCCCGTTCGAGGAACTGGGAATCCGCCTGCAGACCGAGGCCGAACCGGTGGGCGGCGAGGTCGAGCGGATGACGGTGGCCGTCAACGGTTTCGGATACGGCGGTACCAATGCGCACGCGATTCTGCAGGAGTACCGGGGTGGCTCCGAAAATGACCGGGCGCCACAGCATTTCGGCGTCCTGCCGCTCTCCGCGCGGAGCGAGGCCGCAATTCGGCAATTGGCTCGCGGCGTCGCCGAACTGATCGCCGAGGGCGCCGATCCCGGCCGGCTGGCCGAAGCCGCGTGGCGGCGCCGCCACCACCACAACCATCGCGCCGCGATCACCTTCGGCGACGACACCGAACTGGTCCGCGGCCTGGTGGATCTGGCGAGCGGGGAGGGCCGGGTCGGTCGCACCGTCGCCAAGCGCACCGCCGAGCCGGTGTACGTCTTCACCGGTATGGGTCCGCAGTGGTGGGGCATGGCACGTGAGCTGCTCGGCACCGAAGGCCCGTTCGCCGATGAGGCGCGCCGCATCGATGCCGTGTTCACCGACATCGCAGGCTGGTCCGTCGTCGAGGAGTTGCTGCGGCCCGAGGAGGAGTCGCGGGTCACCTCGACCGCCATCGCGCAACCGGCGAACTTCCTGGTGCAGGTCGCGCTGTACGCGGCGTTGCGGGAGTACGGAATCGAACCCGCCGTCGTCGTCGGCCACAGCGTCGGCGAGGTATCGGCCGCCTACGTGACCGGAATGCTGTCGCTCCACGACGCGTTGCTGGTCAGCTATCACCGCGCCCGGTTGCAGGCCACGACGGCCGGGACGGGTGGCATGCTGGCGATCGGATTGCCGGCCGAGGCCGCTCGCGAGGTCGTCGCCGCCGACGGTTCGGTCGATATCGCGGCGATCAACTCCCCCTCGGCCGTCACGCTGGCCGGTGCGGTCGACCGTCTCGACGAGATCGCCGAAAAGCTCACCGCCGACGGCATTTTCGCGCGCCGGCTGCAGGTCGAGGTGCCGTACCACAGTCATCTGATGGACCCGATCCTGGATGAACTGCGCGCGGTGCTGGCCGGGCTCACCGTCGCCGAACCGCGTATCCCGCTGTACTCCACGGTCACCGGCGAACAGGTCACCGCGGCCGACTGGAATGCCGAGTACTGGTGTGCCAACGTCCGGCAACCGGTGCGGTTCGCCGATGCCGTCACCGCGCTGGTCCGGGCCGGCAACCGGGTGTTCGTCGAGGTCGGTCCGCATCCGGTCCTCGGCGCCAACATTCGCGAAATCCTCATCGGCGCAGGCGAAACCGGTACGACGGTAGCCACCCTGCACCGCAAACAGCAGGACGCGGACAGCCTGCGCCAGACCCTGTCCGGTCTGTACGCGGCCGGCGTTCTCGACATCGACGCGCTGTTCGCGGGTGTGCCGGACCCGACGCCGCATATCGATCTGCCGCGCTATCCGTGGCAGCGCACCCGGTTGCGCAACGAACTGCCCGAATTCCGGCTGCTACGGCACGGCACGCCCGACGCGCATCCGATGCTCGGTGATCAGAATCCCGACGACTCCAACGCCTGGCGGGTGGAGCTGTCGCTCGCCGCGCTGCCCTGGCTGGCCGATCATGTCGTGGGCGGCACCCGGATCCTGCCGGGCGCGGGATATCTGGATGCCGCGCTGAGCGCCGCCGCGGTGCGCACCGAATCGGATCAGGTCGCCGTGGAGGGTGTGCGGTTCGTCGCGCCCCTGGTCGTCGAGGAGGGCGAGGCGCCGATCGTCGAACTCCATGTGGAGGATTCGACCGGGCGCTTCACCATCCGCTCCCGGGGTGCGGCCGGAACCATCTGGACCGTCCACGCGATGGGCCGCCTGGTCGAAGGCAGTTACGCGCCGATCACCGCGGACGTGCCCGATACCGAGCAGATGCTCGCGGTCGAGCCCGCCGAGTTCTATGCCGGATTGGCCGCGCGCGGATTGGAATACGGGCCGGCCTTCCAGCGCACCACCTCGATCCGCATCTCGCCGGACACCGTGGTCGCGCGACTCGACGGCACCATCGGCCAGGGCGAGAGGTATCTCGCACATCCCGCGATCGTCGATGCGGCGCTGCAGAGTGTGGCCGCCCTGCTCGCCGGCCGCGGTGGTGCCCAGGAGGGCGCGATGGTGCCGGTCGGCGTGCGCACCGTCCGCCGCCTCGCGCCCCTGCCGGAGGAGGTCACGGCCGTGGCCCGGTTCACCGAGGGCGACCGGCCGCTGGCCGATATCGATCTGCTCGATGCCGAGCGCACCGTGGTCATGCAGATCAGGGGGATGGAATTCGGTTCCCTGACCCCCGGCCGCGGCCCGCTGCAGCGCATGACCGACATGTTCTACGAGGAACGATGGGAGCTGCGCGATCCGGTCGACACGTCCGCGCTTCCCGGTAACGACGGCCTGTACACCCTGGTCATCGGCTACGGCGAGAACATCGACTCGCGGATCGAGCGGGTGCGCGATGCCGTCGCGGGCGGTGCCGGATCGGAAGTCCTCCGCCTCGATTCCAGCGACGCCGAGCTGGAACCGGAACTGGCACAACGGCTTCGCGACATCTTCGGCACCGAGGGTGTGCAACGGCTGCACGTATGCGTGGTCCCCGGACATTCCCCCGACGGTGATGTGGCGGCGCTGTGGACGCTGCGCCGGATCGCGGTGGCGCTGGACGGTTACCTCGAGGAGCGGGTCACCGAGCACGAGATCGAAATTCCGCTGACCGGCGACGGATCGATATACGTGACCGTCATCAGCGCCCACGCGTACGCCCACCCCGCGGATGTGACGGCACCGGACCCCAGCCAGGCGGCCATCGCCGGCGCTCGTCGCGTGCTGCTCAACGAGCAGTCCCGGCTGCGGTGGCGACTGGTGGATATCGATGCCGACACAACGGTCGCGGACCTGTCCGCCGAACTGGCGATCCCCGGCGGCTTCCAGTACGACCTGGTCGACGAGGCCGTGCTGCGCAACGGCCTGCGCTGGACCACGGTCGTGACCCGGACGCTGCCGGAGCGGCTCGACGCCCTCGACACCGCCGAACCGCTCACCGACCCCGAGGCGAATTTCGAACTGGAACTGCCTCGTTCGCGCACCTTCGCGCGGTTGGGCTGGCGGCGCTGCGATCGGCGCGAACCCGGCCCGGGTGAGGTCGAGGTCCGGATGCGTGCGGTGGGCCTCAACTACAAGGACGCGCTGAAGGTGATCGGCGTCCTCGGCGAACGTGAACTGTCGGAGACCTTCTTCGGCTTGGTGCCGGGGATGGAAGGCGGCGGCGAGGTGGTCCGGGTCGGCCCCGGCGTCACCGACTACGCGGTCGGCGACTCGGTGAGCCTGACCTCCAAGGGCATGGTCGCGCGCTATCACACCACCTCGACCGACTCGCTCACCCACGTCCATCCCGACACCGATGCCGGCCGGTGCAGCAGCGTCACCGCATTCACCACCGCCGAGTATTCGTTGCTCGAACTGGCGCGGATCCGTGCCGGTGAGACCGTGCTGGTGCACGGTGCGGCGGGCGGTGTCGGCAGCGCGGCGGTGCAGATCGCGAAGTTGCACGGCGCCACCGTGATCGGCACCGCGAGCAGCGAACAGCGACGCGCCTATGTCCTGGCCGAGGGCGCCGATCACGTGGTCGGCTCGCGGTCGCTGAACTTCGTCGACGAGGTGCTCGCCCTCACCGGTGGACGCGGTGTGGACGTGATCATCAGCTCGGCGCCCGGTGAGATCCTGCGCCAGAACTTCGCGGTGATCGCCGAATTCGGCCGCATCGTGGAGATCGGCAAGGCCGATATCTACACCGGCGGCATGCTGGATCTGTCGGCGTTCGACAAGAACGTCTCCTACTTCTCCTTCGATCTGGACCGGATGCTGCGGTTGCGGCACACCGAGGTGATGGAACTGGGCCGCAAGGTCAACGCCGGCTTCGACGACGGCACCTATCGGCCGCTGCCGTTCCAGAAGTACGGCACGGCGGAGGTGGCCCAGGCCTTCGAGGAGGTGGCCCGCTCGACCCGAATCGGCCGGGTCGCGCTGGATCTGACCGAGGAAGCACCGCTGGTCCGCCCGCAGCTGCCCGACATCGAGATCGACCCGGCGGCGCAATACCTGATCACCGGTGGTTTCGGCGCCTTCGGCTTGGCCACCGGACGGTGGCTGGTGGGCCACGGCGCCCGCCGGCTGACGCTGCTCGGCCGCGGCGGTGCCACCACCGAGGCCGCCGTCGCGCAGCTCGCGGCCTGGGAGGCGCAGGGCATCGAGGTCACCGTCGAGCGGGTCGACATCACCGATGCCGCTGCCGTCGCGGCGGTCGTCGCTCGCGCCCACCGGCCCGAGCATCCGCTGCGCGGGGTGTTCCACACGGCCGGCGCCATCGACGACAAGCGCATCACCGTCATGGATGCCGAGAGTCTGGCCAAGGTGTTCCGCGCGAAGGCCGACGGTGCGCGCGCACTCGTCGCCGGCATCCAGGCGGCCGGGGCTCGGCTGGATCAGTTCGCGCTGTGGTCCTCCGGCAGTGCGATGTTCGGCGGTGTCGGCCAATATGCCTATACCGCAGCCAATATCGCGCTCCAGGCCATCGGGGATACGGTGGTCCGCGCGGGCGGTACCGCCCTGGTCGTCGGCTGGGGGCATATGTCCGGCGGCGGTATGGCCGACGACGAACATATCGCGCGGTATCTGCGCAACACCGGCTTCGATTCGATCACCATGGACGAGGGGACCGAATATCTGGAGCAGGCGCTGCGATTGGGCGTCACGCAGGTCTCGATCATTCCGGTCGACTGGGCCAAGGTGAACGCCACCGCGCCGTTCTTCGCCCAGACCGGACGCACCGAGGAACTGATCGCCGCTGCGGCACAGGACGATTCGGCCGCCGCGCGGCTGCGCGTCCAGCTCGCCGAACTCGACGAGGGTAAGCGCAACGAGGTGGTCGCCTTCATGCTGGCCGAGCAACTTGCGCAGGTCATGGGTGTTTCGGCGGATTCGATCGACCTGACGGTTCCGGTGCCCGAACTCGGATTGGACTCGCTGATGGCGGTCGAATTCGGCGCCCTGGTGACGAAGTCGCTGGGCGTGGAACTGATGTCGATGAAGATGGGCCGCTCGTTCAGCCTCGAACAGGCGGGTGCGCGGGTGGCCGAGGCGATCGTGCAGGGGGCGGCGGGATGAGAGGGCCGCAGCTGCCTGCTGCGCCGGGAAAGGATGCGGGATGAGTGAGTCGGCGCGGGATCTGGCGCGGAAGTTGTTGTCCGGCACGGCATCCGGGCCCTCCCCGGCGGTTGCTCCCACCGCTGCGAGGTCCGGAAGCTCGCGCGGTGCGTTCACCGGCGGCAACAGTAAACCGGCCCGCGCGCCCCGGGGTCCCGGACGCCAATTCGCCGACCACCCCGAGGTCGCGGCGATGGTGCAGAAACGCGCGGCGATCGCGGCGGTGCACGAGCACAGCGGCACGCCGAATCCGATGTTCCTCGTGCGGGAGAGCCCGAACGACACCGTCATCCGGTGGCAGGGCCGGGATCTGGTGAATTTCAGCGCCTACAACTATCTCGGCCTGGGCAACCATCCGAAGGTGGTGCAGGCCGCCAAGGACGCGCTGGACACCTACGGCGCGTCCGCCTCGGCCAGCCGCATCGTCGCCGGGGAGATCCCGATCTACGCCGAACTCGAACAGCGCCTGGCGGCGATGTACGACGTCGGTGACGCGATGGTCACCACCAGTGGTTATCTCACCAATGCCGGCGTGATCGGCTTCCTGCTGGGCGCCGACGACGTCGCGATCTGCGATTCGCTCATCCACGGCAGCGTGGTGTCCGGGGTGCAATGGTCGGGAGCGCGGCGGCTCAACTTCCGCCACAACGATCCGGAGTCGCTGCGTTCGGTGCTGCGCATGTCGCGCGGGAACTTCGATCGGGCGCTGGTCGTGGTCGAAGGGCATTACAGCATGGACGGCACGGTCGGCCGGGTGAGCGAAATAGCCGCCATCGCACGGGAATTCGACTGCGCGGTCATGGTCGACGAGGCGCATTCGCTCGGCGTCTTCGGCGAACGCGGCCAGGGCATCCGCGAGCACTACGGCATGGCCGGCGACGATGTCGACATCTGGATGGGCACCCTGTCGAAGGCGTTGGGCAGCTGCGGCGGCTTCATCGCCGCCGACGCGGACCTGATCGCCGCCATGAAGGCCGCCGCACCGGGTGTGGCCATGCTGACCGGCGGCCCGGCGCCCTCGACCATCGGCGCCGCGCTGGCCGCACTCGACGTCCTGGAGGCGGAACCGCAGCGACTGCGCCGGCTGTGGTCCAACGCCGAGCACTTCCGCACCCTGCTCGGCGAGCGCGGCATCGACCTCGGCATCTCCGAAGGCACCCCGATCTGCCCGGTCATCGTCCCCGGTGAACTGCGCGCCGGCTACGTCGCCACCACACTGCTGCGCAACGGCGTCTACGCGGGCGCGATTTCGTCTCCGGCGGTACCGGCGGGTCAGGAACGACTGCGCTTCTTCCTGACCTCCGAACACGAACCCGCGCAACTGGAGGCCGCCGCCGATCTGCTGTCCGAGGCCGTCACCGCCGCCGCGCAGTTGCCGGACCTGGGCGTCACCGGCTGACATGCGCGGCCGACCGCCGCGCGAGAGGGCCGTGCCACGACGTGTCCGGTCCCCTCGCCGGGCGGTTCGGCAGCTCCGCGGGCCCGCGCGGCCGGCCCGGTACGTTGGTGCTCGTGGAACTACGAATCTTCACCGAGCCCCAGCAAGGGGCTACCTACGAGGATCTGCTCCGGGTTGCGAAGGTGACCGAGGAGGCGGGGTTCGACGCATTCTTCCGGTCGGATCACTATCTGAAGATGGGCGGGGTCTCCGGCCTGCCGGGGCCCACCGACGCGTGGATCACCCTGGCCGGGCTCGCGCGCGAGACCTCCCGGATCCGGCTGGGCACACTGGTCACCGCCGCGACGTTCCGGCATCCGTCGGTGCTGGCGATCTCGGTCGCGCAGGTCGACCAGATGTCGGGTGGCCGGGTCGAACTCGGACTCGGTTCGGGGTGGTTCGCCGACGAGCATCGCGCCTACGGCATCGATCTGCCGGAGCTCGGCGAGCGCTTCGATCGCTACGCCGAGCAACTGGCCGTCATCACCGGCCTGTGGCAGACCCCGGTGGGCGAGACCTTCGATTTCACCGGCAAACACTATGTGCTGCAGGGCAGTCCGGCACTGCCCAAGCCGGTGCAGCAGCCCGGCCCGCCCGTGATCATCGGTGGCGCGGGCAAGAAGCGCACACCGGCCCTGGCCGCGCGGTACGCGCACGAGTTCAATCTGCCGTTCACGGATGCGGAAACGGCCGCGGCGCAATTCGATCGGGTTGCCGCGGCCGCGCGCGACATCGGCCGCGATCCCGGTGAGATCGTCCGCTCGGCCGCCCAGGTGCTGTGCGTGGGCCGCGACGAGGCCGAGATCGCCCGCCGCGCCGAGGCGATCGGCCGCGAGGTGCACGAACTGCGCACCAACGGCCTGGCCGGCACCCCGGCCGAGGTGGTCGACAAGATCGGCCGCTACCGCGAGACCACCGGCATTACCCGCCTCTACCTGCAGGTGCTCGACCTTTCCGACCTCGACCACGTGGAATTGGTCGCCGGCGAGGTCGCCGCCCAGCTGGGCTGAACCCTCCGGTGGCAGCGCCGGCTCAGCCGACCTTCACCGGACTCCTGGGCTCGTCCGGATTGTCGACGTGGAGCGCGCGCAACCGCGCACCCTCCACGTCGATATCCGGCACGATCCGGCTGAGCCACCCCGGAATCCACCAGGCCGCCTTACCCATCAGCACCAGCAGCGACGGGATCAGAACCATCCGCACCAGGAAAGCGTCGAACAGGACGCCCGCGGCGAGCGCGAAACCCATCGACTTGGCGGTCGCATCCGATTCCAGCAGGAACGAACCGAAGACCGAGATCATGATGACGGCGGCCGAGGTCACCACCCGTGCGCCGTGGTGGTAGCCGGAGATCATCGCCTCGGTGGGTGGTTTCCCGTGCACGTATTCCTCGCGCATGCGGGTGACGAGAAAGACCTGGTAGTCCATGGCGAGGCCGAAGACCAAGCCGATCAACATGATCGGCAGGAAGCTCACGATCGGCCGCGGTTCGGAGATGAGACCCAGCGCGCCCTTCTGGAAGATCAGCACGGTGGCGCCGAAGGTCGCCGCCATGGAGAGCAGGAATCCCAGCGCGGCGGTGAAAGGTACCAGCACCGAACGGAATACCGCGATCAGCAACAGGAATGCCGCACCCGCCACGATGGCCAGATAGGGCAGGATCTTACTGAGCAGCGCATGGTCGACATCGGCGTAAATGGCTGTGGTGCCGGTGATTCCGTAGTCGATGCCGTATCTGTCGTGCAGTGCGGCTTCGGCATTGCGCGCGTTGCGCACCAGATCCTTGGTGGCCTGATCGTTGGGCCCGGTGGTGGGTACCGCGGTCATCAACGCGCCGCCGCCGTCCCTGCTCAGCTGCGGTCGGGTCACATAATCCATACCCGGATACGCGGCCAGTTCGTCGTGTAGCGCGGTGAGCGCCGCCTGCCGCTGATCGGCGGGCACCTGCGACAGATCGGCGACGACTTGCAGCTTGCCGTTACTGCCGGCACCGAATCCCTCGGTGCGCATGTCGTAGGCCTTGCGAATGGTGGTGGTCCTGGGCTGGCTGTCCTCACCGGGCAGGCCCAGATTCAAGCTCAGCGCGGGCGCGGCCAGCAGACCCAGCACGATGATGCTCGCGACCAGCGTCAGCCACGGCATCCGCCCGATCACCCGCGCCACCCGCATACCGTTGGTGACCACCGAATCGTCCTCGGGATCGTGTTGCGCGATCACCGGGAGCTTCGGCTCGAACAGGTACTTGCCGAAGGCGCCGAGCAGGGCCGGCATCAGGGTGATCGCGGTGAGCACCGCGAACGCCGCCGCGATCGCCCCGCCCAGTCCCATGAAGGTCAGGAAGCTGATGTTGACGATGGCCAGGGCGACCAGCGCGATGATCACCGTCGCGCCCGCGAACACGACCGCCGAACCGGCCGTCCCCAGGGCCGTGCCCGCGGCGATCTCCGGCGAATTCTGCACCGCGCGTTCGTGTTTGTAGCGCGAGACGATGAACAGCGCGTAGTCGATCGAGAGCGCGATGCCGATCATCGAGGCCAGGAAGGTGGTGAAACTCGGTACCGACATGAACGATGTGCCGAGGAAGATCACCGACGTCGCCAGTCCGAGTCCGACGATCGCGGTGATGATCGGCACGAAGGCGGCCACGATCGCGCCGAAGGCCACCACCATCACCACCAGCGCCACGGCCATGCCGATCATCTCGGCCCGACCACTGGGCTGTTGTTGTTCCATCGCCAGCGACCCGCTCATCTCCACCTGAAGTCCGGCGGCCCGCGCCTCGTCGCCGACCGCGTAGGCGGCCGCGCGATCGGCGGCGGTGATATCGGTGAATTTCTGGATCGTGAACGGAACGGTCAGCACCGCAACGGTATCGGGGTTCTCCTTGTTCAACACGTCGACCGGCGCGGCACTGCAGCGCGAGACGAATTCCGGCGAACTGCGATCGGTCGCGAAGCAGCCCATCTGTTCGGTGGCGGTGATCGGATCCACCAGCGGGGTCCTGTGATCGACGATGTTCAGATCGTTCAGCTTCGAAACCACACCACCGACGGCCGCGCGCTGGGATGCGTCGGTGAGTTTCTGCCCCGGTGCCGCACCGAAGACATAGGTGCCGGTGACCGCCTCGAAACTGAACGCCTGCGACATCCCCGGGAAGTGTTTGTCCATGATCTCGGTGGCGCGTTCCGACGGCAGATTCGGGATCGTG
This sequence comes from Nocardia sp. AB354, assembly GCF_049538315.1. NCBI lineage: Bacteria > Bacillati > Actinomycetota > Actinomycetes > Mycobacteriales > Nocardiaceae > Nocardia > Nocardia sp. AB354. The sequence continues at coordinate 197,008 of NZ_JBMVFU010000003.1, forward strand.
AAGTCGTCGTTCATCGGCTTCTTCAGCTGCGTACCCAGGCTGCCGATGATTACGAACAGAATCAGCCAGACCGGGAGCACGATCCATTTGTGCCGAAAGGCGAATCTTCCCCACCGATACAGATACACGGACACGAGGCGCTCCTAGTGGTCGCTGGCCTCGATTGCCGATGACTGCGAACCGGGGCCGGTCGCTGATCGAGCTGTGCGGTTGCCGGCACATTCGCCGGTACCGTCGGTCCGCCGAGTGGCCGAGCTGGAGAGCATTAGGTTCGAGTCTGCTGTGTCGTTGCTGCAAGATCAAGATCTTTGCGGTCCGAGATCCCCCGGACCGGATACGGCACGAGCCCCCATCCGCTGTTCGGATGAGGGCTCGTGCCGTGGTTCGCGGATCAGCCGACCGGGACCGGCTCCTTCTCCGCCGCGGTGTCGCGGTCACGCTGCTGCAACTCGCGCAGCTTGGTGCCCTCGACATCGATATCGGGCAGGATCCGGTCCAGCCACTTCGGCATCCACCAGGCCCACTTGCCCAGCAGGACCAGCAGCGACGGAATCAGCACCATCCGCACCAGGAAGGCGTCGAACAGCACGCCGGCCGCCAGTGCGAAGCCCATCGACTTCGCGGTCACATCGGACTCCAACATGAATCCGCCGAAGACGGAGATCATGATGATAGCCGCGGAGGTGACCACGCGAGCGCCGTGGTGATAACCGGACACCATGGCCTCCTTCGGGGATTTGCCGTGCACGTATTCCTCTCGCATCCGGGTCACCAGGAACACCTGGTAGTCCATGGCGAGGCCGAATACCAAGCCGATCAACATGATCGGCAGGAAGCTCACGATCGGATGCTGATCGCCGATCAGGCCGAGTTTGTCCTGCTGGAAGATCAGCACCGTGGCGCCGAAGGTGGCCGCCATCGACAACAGGAATCCCAATGCGGCGGTCAGCGGCACCAGAACCGAGCGGAACACCAGCACCAGCAGGATGAACGCCGCGATCGCCACGATCGTCATGTACGGGACGATCTTGCCGAGCAGGGCGTTGGACACATCGGCGTAGATCGCGGTCGAGCCGGTGATGCCGTACTCCATGCCGTATTTCGCTTGCAGGTCCGACTCTGCGTCCCGGGCATGTTTCACCAGGTCCTGGGTTTCGGAGTTGTTCGGGCCGTGATCGGGTACCGCGGTCAACTGGGCGCCGGTGCTGTTCACATAGTCCGGAGTCTTCTGCGGCGTGAGCTTGTTCGTCGACGGCATGGTCACGAAGTCCATGCCCTGGTAGCCGGCCAGCTTGTCGTGCAGGGCCATGACGGCCTCCTGACGCTGCTCCGGCTTGACCTTGGTCAGATCCGCGACCACCAGCAGGGTGCCGTTGCTGCCCTCGCCGAACCCTTCGGTACGCAGGTCGTAGGCCTTACGAACCGTGGTGGTCTTGGGCTGGCTGTCCTCACCGGGGAGGCCGAGGCTCAGATTCACCGCGGGTGCGGCGAGCAGGCCGAGCACGATCACGCTCGCGCCGAGGGTTACCCACGGCGCCTTGGCGATCAGCCGGGCGAAACGCTTGCCGTTGGTGACGGCGTTGTCATCCTCGGTATCGGTGCGCGCGACCAGCGGCAGCTTCGGCTTGAACAGGAAGCGGCCGAAAGCGCCCATCATCGCGGGCAGCAGGGTCAGCGCGACCAGGATCGCGAACAGCGCGGCCAGCGCGCCACCCAGACCCATCCAGGTGAGGAAGCTGACGCCGACGATGCTCAGACCACACAGCGCGATGATGACCGTCATACCGGCGAAGACCACCGCGGAACCGGCAGTGCCGATCGCGACGCCCGCAGCCTCTTCCGGCGAATCCTGCACGGCGAGTTCATGTTTGTAGCGCGAGACGATGAACAGCGCGTAGTCGATCGACAGCGCGATACCGATCATTGCCGCCAGCACGGTGGTGAAGTTCGGGATGTTGGCGATCGAGGTGCCGGCCATGATCAGCGAGGACGCCATGCCGACACCCACGATGCCGGTCAGAATCGGCACGAACGCCGCGATCAGCGCACCGAAGGCGATCATCATCACGATGAAGGCGACGGCGTAACCGATCATTTCCGACTGTCCGCCCGGCGGCGCCTGCTCGGTGGCGATGGTGCCGCTGATCTCCACGTCCAGTCCGGCCGCGCGCGCTTCGTCGGCGACCTTGTAGGCCTGGTCCCGATCGGCCTTGGTGATATCGGAGAACGACTTGATCTTGAACGGCACGCTGAAGTAGGCGACGGTATCGGCATTGTTGTTCTTGCCGAGCACGTTCAGCGGCGCCAGACCACATTTCGCGACGAAGTTCGGGTCGGTGCGATCACCGGAGGTGCAGCCGATCGCCGTCGTCGCGGCGACCGGATCGGTCAGGACGCCGGGGTTCTGCGGGTCCTGCTTGATCTTGGACTTGTCGACGATGTCGAGGTTGTTGATCTTCTCGACAAGCGCGGTGAGCGCCTTGTGATTGTCCGGATCGGTGAGCTTGCCGTGTGTGGCCGCGGCGACATAAGTGCCGGTCACCGCGTCGAATTTGAAGGCCGCCGATTGTCCGGGAAATTCCCTGTCCAGGATGTCGGTGGCCTTCTGCGAGGGCAGATTGGGCATGTTGAAGTCGTCCTGGCTCTGCTTCTTCAGCCCGACGCCGACGGCGCCCACGATCACGAAGATCAGCAACCAGACCGGTAGCACGATCCATTTTCGGCGGAAGGCGAACTTCCCCCACCGATAGAGGTACACGGACACGCGGTATCTCCTAGCGATAGCTGATTTGCGGTGCTGAGTTCAGGCCCCGTAGACAGCACTACTGCGGACGCCGCACTGCGATCCGCCTCCATCGACGCTTTCTGCCTACCGTGCGGTAGGTAGACTACCCAATCGCTAAGCGGAGGAACAACCTCGATTTTCGGGGCGTGCCCTCCGCTTCGATCGGTTGATGAGAGGATCATCGCATGAGCGCCCGAAGTACCTCAGGAACCGTTGTCGCAGGTCAGAGCACCAAGGACGCGATTCGTGAGGCGGCGATCCGGCTTTTTTCGAACAAGGGTTTCGAGCAGACGAGCCTGCGCGAGGTCGCGGATGCGGTGGGAATCACAAAGGCGTCGCTCTACTATCACTACGCGTCGAAGCTCGATCTGCTGCTCGCGATCATCGAACCGATCTTCGACGACATGAAGCTCGTGGTCGACGAACTCGACGGTGTGCCCTACAGCCCGGCGGGCGCTCGGGAGGTGCTGAATCGCCAGCTCCGGACCCTGTTACGACATCGCACCGCGGGCGCGATGTGCGTGCGCGACACCGTGGCCATCCTCAACGCGATCGGAGATCGGCATCCGGACATGTTCGATATGCACCGGCGACTGTGTGTCTGGCTGGCCGGACCCGACCCCTCGCACGAGGCGCAATTGCGTGCCAGCGCCGCCCTGGAGGTGCTGGGCACGGCGCTGTGGTCGAACGAGCTCGTGCCCGATGCCGGTGACGAGGTGATCGAGCGGGTTTTGATCGAGGCCGCTCTCGGGGTGCTGAACGGACCGGGTGGACAGCGCTAGTGCACATCTCGGCGAGGATCGACTACGCGGTCCGCATCCTGTTGGAAATCGCTCGCGCGCAACCGAATTCGGTGAAGGCGGAGACGATCGCCACGGCCCAGGACATTTCCCCGAAGATTCTGGAATCCATTGCGGCGCAACTGCGCCGGGCCGATCTGGTGGTCAGCCGGCGCGGCCCCGACGGCGGGTACCGGCTGGCTCGCGCGGCCGGTGAGATCAGCATCGCCGACGTGATCCGCGCGGTCGAGGGGCCGCTCGCCTCGGTGCGCGGGCAGCGCCCCGAGGACGTGGTGTATTCGGGGGTGGCCGAACCGCTGCAGCGGGTGTGGATCGCGCTGCGGGTCAATATCCGCGCGGTGCTGGAACAGGTCTCGATCGCGGATATCGCCACCGACGAACTGCCGGATTTCATCGCGAACCTGGTGTCCGATCCCGGTGCCTGGACGCGGCGGCCCGCGCCCGTCCCGCACGGCGTCGACGCCTAGGCCGGAGGTGAGGACTGTGCCGGTCGAGCCGGTTTCGCGGGTGTGCGGGCCGGCTTTCGCCGAGCGAAAAATCTTGGCGCCACCGCCCCGGAATGACGGTAGCCTGCACCCATCATGTTGATCAGGTTGCTGCGCGCCTTTCTCGCCCCCTACCGCACCCAGTTGGTGGGGGTTGTTGTGTTGCAGCTCATCTCCGTCATCGCGATGCTCTATCTGCCCAGCCTGAACGCCGACATCATCGACAACGGCGTCACCAAGGGTGATATCGGCTACATCTGGACCACCGGTCTGTGGATGCTGCTGGTGTCGGGTGTGCAGATCATCGCCTCGGCGAGTTCGGTTTATCTGGGCGCACAGGCCGCGATGGGTGCGGGGCGGGAAATGCGCGCGGCGCTGCTGCACCGGGTGGGCACCTTCTCCGCCCGTGAGGTGGGCATCTTCGGCGCGCCGTCGCTGATCACCCGCAACACCAACGATGTGCAGCAGGTGCAGCTGCTGGTCGTGATGAGCGTGACCATCCTGGTGATGGCGCCGATCATGTGCATCGGCGGCATCGTGATGGCGCTGCGCCAGGACCTCGGACTCTCCTGGATCCTGCTGGTCGCGGTGCCGGTGCTCGGACTGACGATGGCGCTGATCATCTCCCGGATGGTGCCCGGATTCCGGCGCGTGCAGGAGCGCATCGACTCGGTGAACCGAGTGCTGCGCGAGCAGATCACCGGTATCCGCGTGGTGCGGGCGTTCGTGCGCGAGCGCTACGAATCGCAGCGCTTCGGCGTGGCCAACGACGAGCTGACCTCGGCCTCGCTGTTCGTGGGCCGGTTGGCCGCGCTGATGTTCCCGGCTGTGATGTTGATCAGCAACGTGACCACGGTCGCGGTGATCTGGTTCGGCGGGCATGCCATCGACTCCGGCAGTATGCAGATCGGTTCGCTGACCGCGCTGCTGTCCTACATCATGCAGATCCTGATGGCGGTCATGATGGCCTCCTTCCTGGCGATGATCGCCCCGCGCGCGGCCGTCTCGGCCGAACGCATCGCCGAGGTCCTGGAAACCGACTCCTCGGTGCTGCCGCCGGCACAGCCGCAGACCTTCGTCGCCGATCCGGGGACGGTCGAGCTGGTCGGCGCCGAATTCGCGTTTCCGGGCGCCGCGGAACCGGTGCTGCGCGATATCAGCTTCCGGGTCTCGCCCGGACAGACCACCGCGATCGTTGGTTCCACCGGATCCGGTAAGACCACGCTGATCAATTTGATTCCGCGGCTGATCGACGTCACCTCCGGCGTGGTGCGGGTCGGCGGCACCGATGTGCGGCAGGTGGATATGGATCTGCTGCGCTCGCAGATCGGGCTGGTGCCGCAGAAGGCCTATCTGTTCTCCGGGACCATCGCCGAGAACCTGCGCTACGGCGATCCCGAGGCGACCGACGAACAGCTGTGGCACGCACTGGAAATCGCGCAGGCCGCCGACTTCGTGCGGGCCATGCCCGAAGGGTTGCGGACCCCGGTCGCCCAGGGGGGCACCACCGTCTCGGGCGGCCAGCGGCAGCGGCTCGCCATCGCGCGCGCCCTGGTGAAGAAGCCCAAGATCTATCTGTTCGACGACTGCTTCTCCGCACTCGACGTCGCCACCGACGCCCGGGTGCGCGACGCGCTGCGGCCGGAGACGCGCGAATCCGCGGTGATCACCGTGGCCCAGCGCGTGTCGACTATCCGCGACGCCGACCAGATCGTCGTCCTCGAGGACGGTGCCATGGTTGGCCTCGGCACCCACGAACAGCTGTTGCGCGAATGCGAGGAGTACCGGGAGATCGTGGAATCGCAGTTCAGTCCGGAAGAGGCGGCGCGATGAGCTACCTTGGCGCAGCCGCTCATCGGGCCGCCCCGGGTGCGGGTGTCCCGCAGAACACAGCAGGCGGCGCGATGAGCTACCTTGGCACAGCTGCTCATCGGGCCGCCCGGGTGCGGGTGTCCCGCAAGACACAGGAGGCGGCGCGATGAGGCCAGGGGCGCCGATGCCGGGTGCTCCCGGGCAGAAGGCGAGATCGTTCGGCCCGACACTGAAGCGGCTGTTGCGCCGGCTGGCTCCGGATCGGACGGCCGTCGTGGCCATCCTGGTGCTGGCCGTCGCCTCGGTCGTCATGAACACCCTGGGGCCGCAGATCCTCGGTAAGGCGACCAACCTCATCTTCGACGGCGTCGTCAGCAAGCAGTTGCCGGCGGGGCTGACCAAGGATCAGGCGGTGGCGTCCCTGCGTGCGCAGGGCCAGGACCGGCTCGCGGACATGATGTCCTCGATGAACATCAACCCCGGCCACGGCGTCGACTTCGGCGCGGTGGGCCAGGTGCTGACCCTGGTTCTGGTGCTCTACGTGCTGGCCGCGCTGTTCAACTGGCTGCAGGCGTATCTGCTGGCCACGGTGATCAACCGCGCGGTGCAGCGGCTGCGCAGCGAGGTGGAGGACAAGATCCACCGGCTGCCGCTGAGCTATTTCGACACCAACGCCCGCGGCGATGTGCTCTCCCGCGTGACCAACGACGTCGACAATGTGGCGCAGAGCCTGCAGCAGACCATGAGCCAGCTGGTCATGTCGGTGCTGTCGGTGATCGGCATCCTGATCATGATGTTCTGGATCTCGCCGCTGCTGGCGGTGATCGCGCTGCTCACGGTTCCGGCCGCGGTGGTCGTCACGGCCCAGATCGCGAAGCGGTCGAAACCGCATTTCGTCGATCAGTGGAAGTACACCGGCCTGGTCAACGCGCAGGTCGAGGAGGCCTTCACCGGCCACGAGGTGGTCACGGCGTTCGGCCGCATCCGCGAGGTCGGGGAGGAATTCGACAAGCGCAACGACAAGCTCTATCAGGCCAGCTTCAAGGCGCAGTTCATCTCCGGGCTGATCATGCCGGTGATGATGTTCATCGGAAACCTGAACTACGTGCTGATCGCCGTGGTCGGCGGTCTGCGCGTGGCCTCGGGCAGCCTGTCGCTGGGTGAGGTGCAGGCCTTCATCCAGTACTCGCGCCAGTTCAGCCAGCCGCTCACCCAGATCGGTTCGATGATCAATCTGCTCCAGTCGGGCGTCGCGTCGGCCGAGCGGATCTTCGAGATCCTCGACGCCGACGAGCAGGTTCCCGATCCGCGCGAGGAGGATCCGCGCCCGATCGATCGCGGCCGGGTCGAATTCGACGCGGTGTCGTTCCGCTACGAGCCGGACAAGCCGGTGATCGACGATCTGTCGCTGGTCGCCGAGCCCGGCCACGTGGTCGCCATCGTGGGCCCGACGGGTGCCGGTAAGACGACACTGGTCAATCTGCTCGAGCGGTTCTACGAGCTGGACTCCGGCGCGATCACCATCGACGGGGTCGACATCACCGGCATCGGCCGCGACCGGCTGCGCTCGCGGATCGGCATGGTGCTGCAGGACACCTGGTTGTTCGGCGGCACGATCCGCGAGAACATCGCCTACGGCAACCCGGAGGCGAGCGAAGAGGAGATCCTCGCGGCCGCCCGCGCCGCCTACGTGGACCGCTTCGTCCATTCGCTGCCGCTGGGTTACGACACGGTGATCGACGAGGAGGGCTCCGGAGTCAGCGCCGGTGAGAAGCAGCTGATCACCATCGCCCGCGCCTTCCTGGCCAAGCCGACCATCCTGATCCTCGACGAGGCCACCAGTTCGGTCGACACCCGCACCGAGTTGCTGGTGCAGCAGGCGATGGCCGCGCTGCGCCGTGACCGCACCAGTTTCGTTATCGCGCACCGTCTTTCGACGATCCGCGATGCCGATCTGATCGTGGTGATGGAAGGTGGCCGCATCGTCGAGCAGGGCACCCACGAGCGGCTGCTGGCCGCGCGCGGCGCCTACTTCCGCCTCTACAACGCGCAGTTCACCGGCGCGGCGGTCGATCAGGATCTGGTCGACGAGGAGACGCTGGACGTGGTGTAAGGGCCGTGGTCACCGGCCTGGCAGGATAGCGGCGTGTCCGATCCCGACCAGTTCTCCTTCACCGTCGGTACGTCGCTACCGGGGCGTCACGGCCGCACCGGTGTGATCACCACGCCGCACGGGCAGATCGCCACTCCGGCGTTCATTCCGGTCGGCACCAAGGCCACGGTCAAGGCGGTCCTCCCGGAGGCGATGGCCGAGATCGGCGCGCAGGCCCTGCTCGCCAATGCCTACCACATGTATCTGCAGCCGGGATCCGACATCGTCGACGAGGCGGGCGGCCTGAGCCGGTTCATGAACTGGCCGGGTCCCACCTTCACCGACAGCGGCGGCTTCCAGGTGATGTCGCTCGGCGTCGGCTTCAAGAAGGTGCTGGCCATGGAGGCCGTCGGCGTGCAGAGCGACGAGGTGATCGCGAAGGGTAAGGAGCGGCTGGCCGTGGTCGACGACGACGGCGTCACCTTCCGCTCCCATCTGGACGGATCCAGCCATCGGTTCACCCCCGAGGTGTCGATGGGGATCCAGCACCGCCTCGGCGCCGACATCATGTTCGCCTTCGACGAACTGACCACGCTGTTCAACACCCGTGGCTATCAGGAGAAGTCGCTGCGCCGCACGCACGAGTGGGCGCAGCGCTGCATCGACGAACACGAGCGGCTCACCGCCGAACGCGCGCACCGGCCGTATCAGGCGCTGTTCGCGGTGATCCAGGGTGCGCAGTACGAAGACCTGCGCCGCAAGGCCTGCCGCGATCTGGACGCGATGCGGGGAAGCGGCGGAACGGGTTTCGACGGTTACGGCATCGGCGGCGCGCTGGAGAAGGCCAATCTCGGCACCATCGTGGGCTGGTGCTGCGACGAACTGCCGGCGGAGAAACCGCGGCATCTGCTGGGTATCAGCGAACCCGAGGACTTCTTCGTGGCGATCGAGAACGGCGCCGACACCTTCGACTGCGTCAATCCGTCCCGCGTCGCGCGCAATGCCGCGATCTATGTGGCGGCCGGCCGATTCAACATCAACACCAGCCGGTTCCGCCGCGATTTCACCCCGATCGACGACACCTGCGACTGCTACACCTGCGCTCACTACACCCGTGCCTACATCCATCACCTGTTCAAGGCGAAGGAGATGCTCGCCGCGACGCTGTGCACGATTCACAACGAGCGCTTCACGATTCGGCTCGTGGACGATATCCGCGCGAGCATCGAGGGCGGCTACTACGACGATTTCAAGGCGGAGTTCCTGGGACGGTGGCAGGGCCGGATCCGCTTCGACTGAAACGAAACGGCCCCGCCTCGCGCCCGGTTCCGCGTCAGCTGTAGAGCGCCGGCTTGTCCAGCGGTGCGTAGCTGGGTTCGTGCTTCTTCAGATAGGCGATGCAGCGGTAGCTGATCGGCATGATCAGCACCTCGCACAGCGTCTTCCACACGAAGCCGACGATCACGTAGTTGATGAACGCGCCCCACGTGTTGATCCCGATGGCCGTCGCCGCGATCGAGCAGAACACCAGCGTGTCACCGAATTCACCGGCGACGGTCGAGCCCAGCAGCCGCGCCCACAGATGCTTCTCCTTGGTGCGCTCCTTGATCAGCACCAGCGTCATCGAGTTCAGGAACTGGCCCACCACATAACCGGCGAGCCCGGCCGCGACGAGTTGCGGCGTGGTCCCGGCGACGGTGCGGAACGCGTCCTGATTGTCGTAGAACCCGGCCGCCGGCAGGCCGATCGCGATCCAGAAGCAGACCACCATCAGAATCAGCATGCCGAAGCCGTAGTAGATGGTGCGGCGGGCGGCCTTGAAGCCGTACACCTCGCTCAGCACGTCGCCGATCACATAGGCGAGGGGGAACAGGAAAAATGCTCCGTCGGTGGTGATCGGCAGGATTTCGATGGGTCCGAGGGACACCTCGTGGCCGGTGAAGAACTGCACGCCCTTGGTCGCGCAGATGTTGGAAATCATCAGCGTCGCCGTGAACAAGGTCACGATCAACGTGAAGGGACCCCCCGCGGCCTGCGCGAATGCTGCGTGTTCGACCGCGGGGCGTCCAGACTCCCCGGTCGGTGTCGTTTCTTGTGTCTCACTCACGACCTGTGCACGATACCGGCAACCCGGCCCGGTGGAATAGGCTGGACCGATGACGAATCCCGGCGATTCCGACGAATGGTGGAAACAGTACGGCGGCGAAGGTGTCTCGTCCGATTCGGGCGGCCACCAGTCGGTTCCGCCGACCCCGCCGCAGCAGCCCACCCCGCCGCCCAATCCGCAGGCCGGATACTCCTCGGCCCCGCATCAGCAGTCGTCTCCCTACCAGCAGCCGACCCCGCCGCCGCAACAGCAGCAGTCCTACCCGAGCTATCCGCAGCAGCAGCCCTACGGTCAGCCCGGCTACGGCTATCCGGCCGCGACGCCGTATCAGCCCTACGGCTACGCGGCGCCGCAACAGGGCACCAACGGCCTGGCGATCGGTTCGCTGATCGCATCGATCCTGGGACTGTGCACCTGTATCGGATCGATCGTCGGGATCATCCTGGGTGTGATCGCGCTGAATCAGATCAAGGAGCGCGGCGGTCAAGGCCGCGGTATGGCGCTCGGCGGAATCTGGGTCGGTGCCGTCGGCATCGTGCTGACCATCGTGTGGGTGATCGTCAACGTCGCGGCCGCGAACTGGTAGGAGCCGGGAGGGCACAGCAGTGCGTCCGGATCGCCGGACGCACCGTCGTGGGATCAGCTGTGGCGCAGCGGATCCGGATGTTCGGGGTCCAGAATCCACGGTTCGTGCGGCACCGTCGCCGGAGTGAACTGATCCAGTAGCGCGCGCGGTGTCTCGCCCCGCAGGCCGAGCGAGGCCGCGAGCAAGGTGAAAACCTGACGCGGCGTCTCGCCGAGAGCGGTTCTGTCGCGCAGGGTTACGGCACCGTCGCGCTTGGCCAGCCGCGCGCCCTCGGTGTTGAGCACCAGCGGGACATGCGCGTAGGTCGGTACGGCGAGTCCGAGGACCGTGGCCAGGTAGGCCTGCCGCGGTGTCGAGGGCAGCAGATCGTCACCGCGAACGACCTGGTCGAAGCCCTGGGCCGCATCGTCCACCACAACCGCGAGGTTGTAGGCCGCCGTTCCGTCGCCGCGACGCAGCACGAAATCGTCGACCAGCCCGCGATACCGGCCGTGGATTTCGTCGACGATCTCGAATTCCGTGGTCTGCGAGCGCAGGCGCAGTGCGGCGGGGCGACCCTCGGCGCGCTTGGCCGCCCGCTGCGCCTCGCTCAGGTCGCGGCAGGTCCCCGGATAGGCGCCCATCGGGCCGTGCGGTGCGGAGACGGCCTTCTGAATCTCCTTTCGCGTGCAATAGCACTCGTAGGTCATGCCGGCCGCGCCGAGCCGCTCGATCGCCGCCGCATACTGCGGGGTGCGATCCGATTGCCGGACCACCTGGCCGTCCCAGTCCAGCCCGATCGCGGCCAAATCGTCGAGCTGACGCTGCTCCGCACCCGGCCGCACCCGGTCCAGGTCCTCGATCCGCAGCCGGAAATTGCGTGCGGTGCTGCGGGCGAACAACCACGCCAGCAGGGCGGTGCGGAGATTGCCCAGGTGCAGATCACCGGAGGGGCTGGGGGCGAAGCGACCCGCCCCGGCGGTATGCGGGATCATCCGCGCAGCCGGGGGCACAGCGCGTCCTCCGGAATGTCGCGGCCGGCATCCAGATCCGCCAGCAGACCCTCGGCGTGTGCGACGAGCCCGGTCGAATCGATACCGTACGGCGGCGACGGCGCGGCCGACAACCGGCCGATCGCCCGCTCGAGCAGGGTGCGAGCACCCTTCGGATTACCGCGCTGGATGTGGGTGATGCCGACGGCGTACTGCGCCAGCCCCTGCCACAGCATCCTTTCCGCGAACGGTCCGTTCTTCCATGCGGCCTCCAGTACCTCGTGTGCGTTGAAGGCCAGTCCCTCGTTCAGGAGGCGCTGGGCATAGTCCAGGGTTTCCTCCGGTGGGAGGTCGAGATCATCCGGAATCCGGGCGACGCCGACGCTACCGGGCGGTAGTGGTCGCCCGAACCGGTCTCGAGGACGGGCATTTCGGGCGTGTCCGGCATCGTCGCGATCTCGTTCCACCACTACTCCATGATCCATACCGAGCAACCGCACGGTTTATCCGGGGCGTAGTGCGGCCGGGCCCGAGCGAATTTAGCGGCCCGGTTTTGTTTAGCGGATCATTCTCCTGTCATTTGGCAATTCCCCCGCTATTAGTGAACGGGAATTATTTATCGCAATTCGAGTGGTTGAAAGTGAAAAGAGGCGGGACATGGATTGTGGGTGCTGCTAGGGTGCTCTCCCGGGGTCAACGCGAGCGCGCACCATGGCGGTGTGTACCTCGTGGCCCATTCCGTTCATCGAGTAGTTCGTGCGCTATGACCAGGCACATCGTGGAGCCGTCGAGTCTCGAGAAACCCGGGTCCGGCGACGAGGGAAGCATGATTGTCGCGTTATCTACGGCGGTAAAGGAGAGGTTGAGGTGAAGGTTGATTCGACCGGTGCGGTGTGGCGCAAGAGTAAATACAGCGGTCCCGATGGAAACTGTGTCGAGGTAGCTTTTCTGAGTGACGGCAATGTCGGGGTTCGCGATACCAAAGACTGCGGCAGCGGGCCGATTCTGGCTTTCACACCCGGCGAGTGGGATGCGTTCGTCTCGGGCGTGACCGACGGGAAGTTACGTCCCGCCTGACCCCCGGCGATCAGGTGATGGGCCCCGAGTCGATGCGACTCGGGGCCTTGTTGTGCCGGTCGATGCGGCCGATTCCGGGTGCCGATGGATCTCGGTGGGTGCGGGATATGTGGACGGTTGCGGATATCGTCGGCGGGTGGATCTACTGACCCCGCAGGATGCCACCAGGTTCTGGCTGTCGCGCCGGGCCTGCAACGACCTGTTCCTGCTCTACTGCTTCGACGACGCCGGATGGTCCGACGACGCGCTGCGGGCGGCGGTGATCGCGCGCAGCGCCGAAATCCCGGAGTTGAGCGTCCGTGTCCGGGAGCACCGTTTCGCTTATCCGGCCTGGGAGCCTGCGGATTTCGACGAGGCGCAGGTCGTCGTCCACGCGTCCGAGGAGCCGCTGTGGACGACTGTGGAAGCCTCGCTGGGGGAGAATCTGGCGCACTCGGTCCCGGCGCGGCGATACACCTGGCGGATCCATCTGTATCGCGGCGTCCGGGACGCGCCGGGCGGATCGGAGCCCGCACTCGTTGTGGTGCTGCAGCTTTCGCATGCGCTGGCGGACGGAAAACGGGCCGCGCAGATCGCGCGCGAGTTGTTGCGAGGCTTGGACGCGGCAGCTCGCGGGGTCGCCGAACCGGGTGACGGTTCGGATCGCGTCGGATCGTCCACCGGCGCGATGCTCGATCGGCATCCCGGCCGCCGGGCGCGAGCCCGGTTCGCGTCATCTGTGGAAACCCTTGCGGTCGAAACTCTGGCGCTTCTTTCGTTCCTGCCCCGCATGGCCCGCACGGTGCGGCGGGGATTCGTCGCGGCAGGTGCGGACAGGGAATTGAACAGCCTCGCCGAGGCGGGAGAGATTCCCCCCGCGGCACCGAATTTCGCGCCGACCCGGCTGAACCGCCCGCCGGCGCCGGAGCATCGGGCCGTCCGTGTGATCGAGGGGGAGAGCCTGCACGTTCCCGGCTATACGGTCACGGTCGTCGCGCTGACCGCGATCTCCGTCGCGACGAGTCGATACCTCGCCGCCCACGGCGAATCCGCCGACCCGTTGGGCGCCCAGGTCTCGATGGCCCTGCCTGTGGTGACCGATCGAAAAGCTGTCCCGCACAACAACTATCGCGACCTCGGTGTCGATCTGTGCGTCGCTGAACCGGACCTGCGGCTGCGGGCGCGCCGCATCGCCGCGGCGCTGGCCGAACGACGGATCCGCGCCACCCATCCGCTGCAGTCCGCGCGTGACCGCGTCACCGACGCGATCCCGGCCCCGGTCCTCCGTCGCGATATCGCCGGCTATCCCTTGGATCTGGTTCCCGACCGGATCTCGGGCCACACCGTGCTCTCCAGCGTCCACCGCGGCGAGGCGGATCTGTCGATCGCCGGCGGCGCGGTCCGCTTCACCGCCGGTTTCCCCGCCCTCGGCGCGGTGATGCATCTGACCCACGGCCTGCACGGCCTCGGAACGACGGTGACCCTGTCGGTCCACGCCGATCCCCAGGTGGTGGATGTGGACGAGTACGCCCGCCTCTTGCGTGGCGCGGTCCGTGAGGTCGGTACGCGGCTGACCGCCGACTGATCGCGGAAGAGGCTGGTGCACCTCTTTCCATATTCAATATATAGCGGAGTGGGGGGCTTGCGGCAAGGCCCCGGTCGTGCCGCACAATGGCCCGCCGAGGCCGTGTACCTGCGAAAACGAGAGGAGACCCGCAGCGGCCGAGACGGACACGGGTGTCCACATGAACCATGTCGAGCCAGGGAAATGAGGGACACATGTCGGAACCGGGGTATCAGGACGAGTTGCGGGCCGAACAGGACTACGTGTCCGGGCTCTACGCACGCCTCGACGGCGAGCGCGTCGAGGCGAAGGGCCGCTACAGCGCGGCGTTGCGCGGCAACGGTGGTGCGCTGGTGGACCGCGATGTGGAGGTGCGCACGCTGGCGCGTGAGGTCAAGCGCTTGGATGTAGCCGACAACGGGCTGTGTTTCGGCCGATTGGACAGCGATTCCGGCGAGCGGTCCTATATCGGCCGGATCGGGCTGTTCGACCGGAGCAACGACTTCGAGCCGTTGCTGCTGGACTGGCGGGCTCCGGCGGCACGGGCCTTCTACACCGCCACCGCCGCCAGCCCGGAGCGGATGCGGCGGCGCCGGCAGTTCCATTCCCGAGGCCGCCGCGTCGTCGACTACACCGACGAGATCTTCGGCCGTCCGGGCGCCGGGGAACGCGGGGATGCGGCGCTGCTCGCGGCCGTCGACGCGCCTCGCGGCGAGGGCATGCGCGACATCGTGGCCACCATCCAGGGCGAACAGGACGAGATCATCCGGCTCGATCATCCCGGCGTGCTGGTGATCGAGGGCGGACCCGGTACCGGCAAGACGGTGGTGGCGCTGCATCGTGTCGCCTATCTGCTCTACACCCAGCGCGAGCAGATGGAGCGCCACGGCGTTCTCGTGGTCGGACCCAACCCGGCCTTTCTGCGTCATATCGACCGGGTGCTGCCGTCGCTCGGCGAAACCAACGTCGTCTTCACCACCACAGGCGATCTGGTGCCGGGCCTGCACGTCACCGCCGAGGACACTCCGGATGCGGTGCGCATCAAGGGTTCGCTGCGCATGCTGGATGTGCTCGCCGCCGCGGTCGCGGACCGGCAGTGCTTGCCGGCGGAACCGCTGACCATCGAATTGACCGACGTCACCGCGCGCATCGATGCGGCGACCGCGGAATGGGCGCGCGAGGAGGCGCGCACCAGCGGTCTGCCGCACAACGAGGCGCGTGCGGTGTTCCGCGAGATCGTCACCTACGTGATCACCGAGCGCGCGATCGCGCGGATCGGCAAGGGCTGGATCAGCCGCGACGACCGGGAGGCGTGGGAGAACCTGCGCGCCGACCTCGTCGCCGAGCTCGCCGAGAGTGAGCAGTTCGCTGCCGCGCTCGACCAGCTCTGGCCCGTGCTCACCCCGGAAACGCTGCTCGCCGAGCTGTATTCGTCGTCCGAGCGGTTGCGAGCGGCTGGCGCCGACCCGGCTCTCCGGCGTGCCGACGGCGCCGCGTGGACGGTGTCGGACGTACCGCTGCTCGACGAACTGGTCGATCTGCTGGGCCGGGAGAAGCCGGCGGACGACACCGCGGAACGCGAACGCGCGGCCGAAGCCCGATATGCCGCAGGTGTTTTGGAGCTCATGACGGGCCGCGAGGATTCGATGGACGACGAGGACCACCTCTTCGCCACCGACCTGCTCTACGCCGAGGACCTCGCCGACCGATTCGCCGATCGCGATACCCGTGATCTGGCCGAACGCGCCGCCGCCGACCGGGATTGGACCTATCGCCACATCGTGGTCGACGAGGCGCAGGAGCTCTCCGAGATGGACTGGCGGGTGCTGATGCGGCGGTGTCCGGGCCGCTCCTTCACCGTGGTCGGCGACCTCGCCCAGCGTCGTTCGACCGCCGGCGCGACGTCGTGGGACGCCATGCTCGAGCCCTATGTTCCCGGCCGGTGGCGCTACCGCTCCCTGACGGTGAACTACCGTACGCCGGCCGAGATCATGGCGGTCGCGGCGGCGGTGCTCGCCGAATTCGCGCCGGGTGTGCGGCCACCCGAGTCGGTGCGCGCCTGTGGCGTGCGGCCGTGGTCGCGCCGCGTCGACGAAAGCGAATTGACCTCCGCCATCGCGGATTTCGCTCGCGACGAGGAGGGTCGCGAGGGCACCGCCGTCGTGATCGGCCCGCCCGGCGTGCCCGGCACGGTTGCGGCATCGGAGACGAAGGGCCTCGAGTTCGATGCCGTACTCGTCGTCGAACCGGAGCGCATCCTGTCCGATGGGCCGCGGGGCGCGGCCGAACTCTACGTGGCCCTCACCCGCGCCACCCAGCGCCTCGGAGTTCTGCACCGAGACCCGCTGCCCACGGCACTCGCCGGTCTGGTCCCGGTCGCCGAGCCCGCGGCGGCCGGAAATCGCCGCTCCGCGTAGCGATGTGGCGGGCCGCTAATCCGGCGGCCCGCACCCGCCTCGCATGATCAACGCATGCGCCGGACACCATTGGGTCACCGGTAGCCGACTGCGCCCGTTCCCGGTGCGCAACTCGAATTCCACCAGCCCCAGCCACGTTCCGTCCGCCGCCCGCGCCCAGGCGTGCAGCCGCCCCGGAATTCGCCCGGTGATCTCGAGCCCGCCCGCCCGCACCTGCCCCGCCACCGCGTCGTGATCGGCCATCCGTGGATACGTGGGGATAGCGGCAGCCACGTCCACCAGCACCGGCATCGGCGGAGCCACCACCCGATGCAGTGCGAACGCTCCCTTCTCCGGCCAATGTTCGAACATGTGTTCGATCATAAACCGAAGCGCCGACAAATAGCTCGCGGATTTGCCGGCCGCGTCGCAGTGTCACCGACTCCGGAACTCCAGTGCGGTCCGCCCGTCCGCCACCGGCCTCATAGCACGCAGCATCAGACCGCACGTCTCACCCAGCGCCCCCAACTCGGTCACCGTCCGCTCCCGCCCGCCGAAGCACATCGCCATGAACAGGTCGATCGCCGTATCGGCCCCCCGCCCCCGAATCGGCTCGATCACCACGACCGCCCCGTAAGCCCCTGCGGCGCGGGCGCATTCGGCGAGGATGGCTGCGGCGAGTTCGTCGTCCCAGTCGTGCAGGATGTCGGACAGAAGGTAGGCATCGGCACCGGTGGGGAGCGGATCGAAGAAGCTGCCCGCAACGGCGGATGCGCGGTCACTCAGGCCGGTCGCCGTGAATCGCTCGGTGGCGGCGGCGGCCGTCGGCGCCAGGTCCAGCACTCGTCCGCGCACGCTGGGATGCGCGCGGAGAATCGCGGTCAGTAGGGTGCCGTCGCCGCCGCCGACGTCGAGAACGTCGGGGAAGCGACTCCAGTCGAACCGCGCCGCGATCTGGTCCGCGTAAACCCGGAAGCGGCAATTCATCTGGGCGTCGAAGGACGTGCGCAGCGCGGGCTCGGCTTCCAGATCGGCCCAGAAATCACGTCCATACCTGCGCGGATAGGCGGGCCGGCCGGAAGTGATCGTGCTCAGCAGTTCCACGAAGGCCAGTTCGGCGCGCCCGCCCGCGCTGCCGATATCGAGCAGCAGCAGCGCGAACGGGTCGGGGGAGTCCGCGCTCATCTGGTTGCCGAGGCTCGTGGGCCGGTAGCGGCCGGACGCCGCTTCGTCGTCGAAGACGCCGATGGTGACCAGATGGTCGAGCAGTCGACGGAGCGCGGGAGCGGAGGTTCCCGTGCGAGCCGCCAGCTCTTCGGCGGTCGCGCCCGTGCTGCCCGCGTGGTCCACCAGCCGCAGCGTCGCGGCCACGCGGACGGCCATCGGTGTGGCCAGATCGGCCAGGGCGAGGATCGAGGCGGGTTGCTCCGGCGAATTCACCGGCCCAGACTATCCGGCCGACTCCGGGCGGACATCGAATGTCGTTGTGGCGCAGTGGTTGTGGGCCTCGTCGTTCAGCGGCTGACGGTGGTCTGCTGTTCGACGCGGGAGAGCTTCTCCGGGTTTCGGACCACGTAGAGGCCGGTGATCAGGCCGTCGTCGAGGCGCATTGCCACCACGTCGTCGATTCGTCCGTCGATCCGGACGATCAGTGCGGGGCAGCCGTTGATCTGGACCGCCTCGACGGTTGCCTCGGTGCGCAGTCGGGGCAGGCCGGTACGCAGGGCGCGGGCGACCCGGTCGGCGCCCGCGATCGGCCGCAGGACCGCCTGGACCACGCCGCCGCCGTCGCCGAGCAGCACCACGTCGGGAGCCAGCATGTCGACCAGATGCTGCAGGTCGCCGGTTTCGATGGCGTGCTGGAAGGCTTCGACGGCGCGGCGGGATTCGTCGGCGGATACCACGCCGCGGGGTCGGCGCGCGGCGACGTGAGCCCGTGCGCGATGGGCGATCTGGCGTACCGCGGCGGGCGTCTTGTCGACGGCCGCGGCGATCTCGTCGTAGCTCAGGTCGAACACCTCGCGCAGTACGAACACCGCTCGTTCCGTCGGTGCGAGCGTTTCCAGCACCAGGAGCATCGCCATCGACACGCTGTCGGCCAGTTCGACGTCCTCGGCCACATCGGGTGCGGTCAGCAGCGGTTCCGGCAGCCACGGACCGACGTAGGACTCCTTGCGGCGGCCGAGCGTGCGGAGCCGGGTCAACGCCTGGCGGGTGACGATGCGGACCAGGTAGGCGCGCTGATCACGGACGTCGTCGAGGTCCACGTCCACCCAACGCAACCAGGTCTCCTGCAGGACGTCCTCGGCGTCGGCCGCCGAACCGAGCATCTCGTAGGCAACCGTGAACAGCAGATTGCGATGGGTGACGAACGCTTCGGTGGCGCCGTCGATGCGCTCGCTCATGGGGGCTCCTGTCCGTGCTGTCTCGACTTCGGCACACACGAGACGCTCGCCGGATCCGCCGTGTGACACCTCCTGCAAGTGATACGCGTCACTACAGCGGTGATCTCGCGGCGATGGCCGGGGCGACCCACGCCGTGAGGTAGCGGCGCAGTTCCGGCCCACGCCGAGGCGGACGGCCCGGATCGACGACGAACGATTGCACGATGCGAAGCATATGTTCGACGAGTTCGTCCAGATCGGCGCCGGACACTCCGGCCGCAGTCCAGTCGACGGCGAAGCGTTGCAGGATCGATCGTCCGAATGCCAGTGCGGTGTCGGAGGTTACGCCGGCGGAGAAGGCCCCGGCCCGCCCCGGAGTGAGCAGTAGGTTGAGGTACCGCTCGTGCGGCAGCCGCTCGAGGGTGTAGGCGATGCCCTCGACCACCGCCGTGGCGGGGTCGCGGATTCCGCTCAGATGTTCGGCCAGAACGTCGAGGAACTGCCCGGTCTGCGCGACGGCGGTCGCGGTCAGCAGGCTCTCGGCACTGGGAAAGTAGCGATACACGGTCTGACGGGTGACGCCGAGGTCCCGGGCGACCTCGGCGATGCTGAAATCGCTGCCGGACCGGTCGATCGCGGTGCGGGCGGCGGCGAGGATCCGCGCGACGGCTTCGTCGTCGTCCGCGGGCGTCGCCCCCGCCCAGCCATGCGTGCGCACCGAATGCCCAATCCCTTCCTCGAAGCGTCGACGGTACCGATCCTGCCGAGAGGGCAGCCCGGCTCTTGACCATACATATGTAACCAACTGTATGGTCGTCCGGAAGTACCGGAGAGAAGGAAGACCATGCCAGCCACGACGCCGCCCCGGCCGAAACAACTCGATTCCCCGCTGCTGCCCAAGATCTTCAAGATCGTGGGCCGTGCGCAGGTGTGGACCTATCGGCGCACCGGCGGCCGTATCGGCGGTAAGTGGCGCATCGGGGCCGGCTTCCGCAAACCGGTGCCGACCCTGCTGCTCGAACATCGCGGCCGGAAGTCGGGTGTGGTCTACACGACGCCGCTGCTCTACATCACCGACGGTCCGAACACGGTCATCGTCGCCTCGCAGGGCGGCCTTCCCAAACATCCGCAGTGGTATCTCAATCTGCGCGCCGAGCCCGACACGCACATCCAGATCGGACGGGACCGCCGTCCGGTTCACGCCGTCACCGCCGACCCGCAGGAACGGGCCCGCCTGTGGCCGTTGCTCGTCGACGCCTATGCCGACTTCGACACCTATCAAGCGTGGACCGAACGCGAAATCCCCGTGGTCGTCCTGCGTCCCCGCCTGGACGGCCGCTGACGAGAAGTGCGACGGACGAAACAGAAACGCCCGCTACCACTGGGGTAGCGGGCGTTTCGTGGCGGAGGATAGGGGATTTGAACCCCTGAGGGCGTTAACCCAACCCGCGTTCCAGGCGAGCGCCATAGGCCACTAGGCGAATCCTCCGCAGAGCAATATACCGGGTGGACCCCCCGGAACCGCAAACCGGGCTATTTGTGCAGGCCGGCTAGGGCCTTCTTCAATTGCTCCTTGCAGGTGGTGCCGACGTCGGCGCTGGCGATGCTGCCCTCGGCCTGGATCCGCAGTTCCACCTTCACCGAGACGTTGGAGTCCAGGGCCGCGCAGGTGTAGTCGAGCGTCACGAAGCTCGAGTAGTTCTGCTGGTAGGCGGCGTAGTAGGCCTGGCTGCCGATGCCCGCGATATCGCCGGAGGTGCGGCCGCTGCCGGTGGTCTTGGTGTCGTAGTTCTTCCAGCTGTTGAACTGCGGATCGCTGTATTTGCTCTGGAAGTCGGCCTCGAGGTCGATATCGGAACCGTCGGTGCCGTACTTGCCGGCGCCGTCGTACCGGGCGCGGCAGGTCAGGTTGCCACCACCGAAGCTGGAGTCGGGTGCGCGTTCGGTGTGCTCGGGCGCGTCCTTGGGTGTGGGCGCCCACTTGCGCAGCACCGTGGCATCGATCAGCGAGCAGGCGTCGCTGACATTGGCCATCGAATAGTTGCCGTCGACACCCTTCTTGTCGCCGAGCGGTCCCTTACTTCCGCCCCCGCCACCGCCGGTGAGCGCGATCACGCCGATCACGATGCCGATCACCACGACCAGGCCGACCACGCCGCCGACGATCCACGGTGCGTTGTTCTTCTTGGGCGGCTGTGGATAGGCCGGCTGTTGCGCATAAGGCGGCGGGAACTGCTGCTGTGGATAACTCGGCACGGACGGTGGTGGCTGCTGTGCGTAGGGCTGCTGTGGGGCGCCACCGTGATAGGCGTCGAAACCCGCCCCCAGAACGGTCGGATCCGTGCCGGTCACCGGCCCGGGACGCCCACCCATGACGGTCGGATCGGTACCGGTGAGCGGCTGCTCCGGAGCCGCCGGCGTCGACCACCAGTGCACGGTTTCATTGGGCGGATTGCCTTGCCCCGGATACTCGGGCCCACCGTGCGGTGGATTACTGCCTGTCACGTCTTTCCTCCGGTCCTGGCGCGGAAGCCCCCTCGAAAAATGTCGCAGGTGATCGTATCGACTCCGCCCGGATTCCACTCGAGTGGACAGTTGTGACTACACTGGCCGACGGATCCCGCGCGGCGCGCATCCTGTGAACTCCCCCAGGGCCGGAAGGCAGCAAGGGTCAACGGGCTCTGCCGGGTGCGCGGGGTCCCCTTTCTTTCCCGGGGGAAATATTCTTATCTGCCACGCGGCGCGTCCGGCGAGTAACGTGGTCGGCTGGGTCGGCGCCAGAAGCGCACGATCCGTCAACCTGTTACCTCGCTGCTTGAAAGGCTGCTCAGGATGCCCCGGCAAACGCAGATCGGTTTGATGAGCCATGCGGAACTCGTATCGGAACACGAGACGCAGACCGCGAACTACGCGAAGCTCCAGACCGAGAAGCTCACGCTGGATCTGACGAGGGGTAAGCCCTCGCCGGAGCAACTCGACCTCTCCACCGGCCTGCTCGCCCTGCCGGGCGCCGACGACTACCGCGACGGCACCGGGACCGACTGCCGCAACTACGGCGGCCTGCACGGACTGCCGGAGCTGCGCGCGATCTTCGGTGAACTGCTGGGCATTCCGGTCGAGAACCTGCTCGCCGGCAACAACGCCAGCCTGGAGCTGATGCACGACGTGATCGTGTTCGCGATGCTGCACGGTACGGCCGACTCGCAGCGCCGCTGGGCCGACGAGCCGATCAAATTCCTGTGCCCGAGCCCGGGATACGATCGCCACTTCGGGATCACCGAAACGCTGGGCGTGCAGATGATTCCGATCGCCATCAACCACGACGGCCCGGACGTGCACGCCATCGCGGAGCTGGTCGCCGCCGACCCGCAGATCAAGGGTCTGTGGGCGGTTCCCAACTACTCCAACCCGACCGGCGTGAACTTCTCCGAAGAGGTTGTGCGCGAACTTGTTTCGATGCCCACCGCGGCGCCTGACTTCCGCCTGTTCTGGGACAACGCCTACGCGGTGCACCCGCTGACCGATACCGCCGCCCCGGTGTTCGACGTGCTCGGAATGGCGGCGGCGGCCGGAAACCCCAACCGGCCCTTCGTGTTCGCCTCCACCTCGAAGATCACCTTCGCCGGTTCCGGAGTCAGCTTCTTCGGCTCGTCCACCGAGAACCTGACCTGGTATCTGAAGTACGCCGCCAAGAAGAGCATCGGCCCGGACAAGGTGAACCAGCTGCGTCACCTGCGCTTCTTCGGTGATGCCGAGGGTGTGCGCCGGCATATGCAGGCCCACCGTGCGGTGCTGGAGCCGAAATTCAAACTGGTGCTGCGCATTCTGGAGGATCGCCTGGGGGCCTCGAAGGTCGCCTCCTGGACCGAGCCCAAGGGCGGCTACTTCATCAGCCTGGATGTGGTCGAGGGCACGGCCGCGCGCGTGGTGGCGCTGGCCAAGGAGGCCGGCATCGCCCTGACGCCCGCCGGTTCGGCGTTCCCCTACGGAAAAGATCCGGAGGACAAGAACATTCGCATCGCCCCCAGCTTCCCGTCGCTCGCCGACCTGGAGAAGGCGATGGACGGTCTGGCGACCTGCGTCCTGCTCGCGGCGACCGAGAAGCTGCTGGAGAAGTAGGGTCGGCGCGACCCGCAACGGAGTCGGAAGACCGGTTCGCGAGCCCCTGTTCGGGGACCGCGAACCGGTCTTTGCTTCGCGTTGTCCGGTCGGAACCGGTTACTGCGGCTTGTGCGCCAGTACCGCGAACATCGTCACCGAGAGGTGGATGTCACCCGTGCGCGCGCCGGCTTCCAGTTCCGCCAGCAACTCCCGCCGCTGCGCCTCGGTGATCGCCCCGCGCGCCTCCGCCATCTCGGCGATGCGGGCCACCAGCGCACCCGCGCCGGCGCTCGCGTCCTGGACCAGCGCATGCGAGCCGATATCGTCGACGACCAGTCCGGCCCCGGCGAGCAGACCCGGCAGCCGCCGTCCCGAGAACGGGTTGGTGGTGTTGGTGATCAGGGTTTCGATCACCTCGTGCACGACTCGCCGGTCGCCGGGGTGCACGATGGCGGTGCCCCAGTCACTGTCCATGACGACGACGCGGCCGCCCGGCTTCAGTACCCGGGCGATCTCGCGGGCGGCGCGCGCCGGGGCGGTCAAATGCTGAAAGACTCGCTCGCACAGCGCGACATCGAAGGTGTCACCGCCGAACGGCAGTCCGTAGGCATCGCCGGGTACGAACCGGGCCGGCGAATTATGCTGGGCGGCACGGCGTTCCGCGCCGGCCAGCAGATTCGGATCGGGTTCGACGCCGACCGCGTCACCGGTCGGGCCGACCGCGTCGGCGAAGACCAGCACCTCCGAGCCGGTGCCGGATCCGATGTCGACCGCACTTTCGCCCGGAGCGAGGGCCAGGGCGTCGTGCGCCCAGCGGCGTAGTCCGCGAATTCCGGGAAGTGCAGCCTGCAGATCGTTGACGTCGATGAGTTGGTCGCGGCCCGCGCGATCGAAACGGTCCGGCCTCAGCCCCGAGGGCGAGGAATTGTCTGCCGAGGAGCTGTGTGTGGGCGCCATATCTTCCACCGTGGGTGTTGCCAAAGTGTCGGGCATGAAGATTCACCCTACGCGCGCAGAAAAGCTACGGGTGGGTAGGCATGTGAGTCCGGTCACGTCCGTCGGTAGGCGGAGATCCGGCCGTCTGCGATGATCGATACATGGTGAGCCGCAAAGTGTGCCTCGCGCAGGAACCGGAGGCGGACAAGCTGTTGTCGGAGGACGACTTCGCCCTCTTGACCGGGATGCTGCTGGATCAGCAGTTTCCCCTCGAACACGCTTTCCGCGGTCCGAAGAAGATCGCCGACCGCATGAACGGTTTCGATATCCACCGGATCGCCGAGGCCGATCCGGAGGAATTCGAGGAATTGGGCGCGACCCCGCCCGCCATTCACCGCTACGGCCGGTCGATGGCCCGGCGCACCCAGGAACTGGCCCGATACGTCGTCGAACACTACGACGGCACCACCTCCGAGATCTGGACCCGCGACGATCCCGACGGCAAGGAAGTGCTGCGCCGGCTGAAGGAGCTGCCCGGCTACGGGGACCAGAAGGCACGCATTTTCCTGGCGTTGCTCGGCAAACAAATCGGTGTGCGCCCGGCGGGGTGGGAGAAGGCGGCCGGCGCCTACTCGGAGCCGAATTCGCGCCGCTCCGCCGCCGATATCGTCGACAACGAGTCACTGCTCGAGGTGCGGGCCTTCAAGAAGCAGATGAAGGCCGCCGCGAAGGAAGCCAAGGCGAAATAGCCCGCGCCTGCGGCGATCCGGCTACTGCGCGGTGTAGCCGCCGTCGACCAGGTGGTAGCTCCCGGTGATGAACGTGGCCGCATCGCTGACCAGGAATGCGACCAGCCCCGCGACCTCCTCGGGTGTACCGAGCCTGCCCAGAGCATGTTTCTGTGCCAGGAAAGCCTGTGTTTCCTCGTCGAGGTTGGCGCCGAGCAGCGGAGTGTGGATGAAGCCGGGCCCGACGGCGGTGACCCGCACGCCCTGGGCCGCGTATTCCAGGGCCGCGTTCTGGGTGAGGCCGAGCAGGCCGTGTTTGGCCGTCACGTACGCCGAGGAATTCGCGAATCCCACGCTGCCGAGGATCGACGCCATATTCACGATGGCACCGCCGCCGGCCGCCGCGACCGCCGGAAGCTGTTCGCGCAGTGCGTAGAACACGCCGTCGAGGTTCACCGACAAGACCTTGCGCCAGCCCTCCAGCGAATAGTCGCCGATCAGCGCGCTCTCCCCGCTGATACCGGCATTGTTGACCGCGATCCGCAGCGGTCCGAGTTCAGCGGCCGCCGCGACGCTGCGCTGGACGGTCTCCGGATCGGAGGCGTCGCCGGCGAAGGCCGCCGCCTGTCCGCCCGCCCCGCGAATTTCCTCGACCACCGTATGCGCGTTGTCCTCGTCGAGATCGAACACCAGGACCGCGGCGCCGCTGCGCGCGAGTTCGTGCGCGACCGCACGTCCGATCCCGGAACCGCCGCCACTGACTATTGCCGCACGGTTGCTTACGTCATAAACGGCCATGATCGACACCCTCTCCGAGACATCGGTTAGCTCATGTACGGGGTCCTGATCGCTCGACGCCGAGTGTAGCTACGAGTTAGCGGCTATGGGGCAGGTGGTGCCGAATCGGTGCTGTCCGCACCGCGGCCGTGCGTACGCCGGACTGCGCGCCCGGTCAGCTGCTGCTCGCCGCCGCGGTGGCGAAAGGCGTTGTGGTGACGCGGGTTTCGCGATGGGCGGGCGGCTGCCACAGTCCGCGACGCTGCAGGATCGGCAGGACTCCCTCACCGAACCAGTACGCCTCCTCCACATGCGGATAACCGGAGAGAATGAACTGCGTGATGCCGAGGCGGGAGTATTCGATCAGCCGCTCGGCCACCTCTTCGTGCGAGCCGACCAGCGCCGTTCCCGCGCCGCCGCGCACCAGTCCGACACCCGCCCACAGGTTGGGCGCGATCTCGAGCCGATCGGTGTTGCCGCCGTGCAGTTCCAGCATGCGCCGCTGGCCCTCGGATTCGCTCTGCGCCAGATTCGCCTGCACCCGTTCGATATCCGCCGGATCGACCGCCGACAGCAACCGGTCCGCTTCGGCCCAGGCCTGTTCGGAAGTGTCGCGGGAGATGACGTGGATGCGCAGGCCGTAGTCGAGAATCCGCCCCTGATCGACCGCGAGGCGGCGGATCCACTCCAGCTTCTTGCTCACCGCGAACAGCGGCTCGCCCCAGGTGAGATACGTGTCGGCATAGCGGGCGGCCACGGGTCCGGCGGCGGCCGAGGAGCCACCGAAGAACACCGGCGGAATCGGATCGGGCCGATTGTTCAGTTGCGCGTTGCGCACCTGCAGGTGCTTGCCCTCGAACGTCACCGGAGCACCGGACGCCCACAGCTCCCGCACGATGTGCAGGAATTCGCCGGTGCGCTCGTACCGCTGTTCCTTGTCCAGGAAGTCGCCGTAGGCCTGCTGTTCGTGCGGTTCACCGCCGGTCACGACGTTGAGGAGCAGACGTCCCCGCGAATGCCGCTGGAATGTTCCGGCCATCTGCGCGGCGAGCGTGGGACTCACTACCCCGGGGCGGAACGCGACCAGGAATTTGAGGGTTTCGGTGGTCTCCACCAGCATCGCCGTCGTCAGCCAGGCGTCCTCACACCATGCCCCCGTCGGCGTCAGCACCGCCTCGAAACCGTTCTCCTCCGCGGCACCCGCGATCTGATTCAGATAGCGCAGCGACGCCGGACGGTCGCCCGACATCGAGGTGCCGTGGCCGCCCGCGACCAGATTGCGGGAATCGCCATAGGTGGGAAGAAACCAGTGGAACGAAAGGCTCATTTCGGACATGATGGCCGACGACCGGAAGCGAGTCACCGGTTGTAATCGGGCTGGTTCTTAATCTGGCCCATCCGCATCGAACGCCCGCAAACTCCACCGATGCCGTGTGTCTGTGCCGGACACGGCAACCTGTGCTGCCGCGTGCCGGCAGTCGGAAAGTCGAGGAATCAAGCAGTGAAGATGAGGAAATTCGCCGTGCTCACGGCGCTGGTCGCGACGACGTTGGGTGCGCTGGCGGGGACGGTTCAGGCCGCTCCGGCCGCCGACGACGGTGTGGTGAACTACCAGGCGAGGTCCACCGAGAACGCGGCCGTCATTTCGACCGACGCCGGGTCGATGGATGTCGAGGACGGCGTATTCAAGATCAAGGCCGCCGATGGGACCACCGTCGCCGGAACGCAATTGACGTTCCGGGTCGACGATTTCGAGTTCCCGATCGCCGCCGATATCTCCGGTCGTACCGCGACGCTGACTCCGCAGTTCGATCTGCAGCATGCGGTCTACAAGCCGGTCGCGCTCCCGTTCGAGGACAGCGCGCCGTGGAAGACCCCGTATGAGCGCGAGGTCGCCGCCTTCACTCGTCTCAAGGACACCATCGCTACCGGCGCTGCCATCGGCACCGCGGCCGGTGGTATCGGCGGCGCGGTCATCGGCTGCATCGCCGGCGCTGCCCTCGGTGTCGTCGCCACCGGCGCGCTGGCCACCCTGTTCGGCCTCGGCCCGCTCGGCGGCTGTGTCGCCGGTGCCGCCGCCGTCGGCTTCCTGGGCGTGCTCGCCGGCCAGATCTTCGTGACCGCTCCGGTCGCCATCGCCGCCGTGATCCAGTACTTCTCCACCATCAACGAGCCGTTCAAGGCCCCGGCCAAATGAAGCGGTTACCGGCCCCACCCCTGAGCCGGTAATTATTTCAGCGGTCGAATTGAAGGACCCCCGCACTTTCGAGTGCGGGGGTTCTTTTTTAATTTGTGAGATTCGATTTATTTTTCCCTGTGGAGCTATTCGAATCGACCTGGTTATTAACCTCGTCGCTTTTTCGCATTCACCACAAACTGGATAAAGCCGATCCGGCCGAATGCAGTGAGTGATGAGGGAAAAATAGTGAAGATGAGGAATTTTGCCGTGGTCGCGGCCACGGTGGCCGCCGCCGTCGGCGTGACGGCCGGCACCGTGAATGCCGCGCCCGACACGCCCGACGAAGGTATCGTCAATTATCAGGCATCGACGAACGAGAAGTCGACGATCATATCCACCGACGCCGGTTCACTGGATGTGGAAATGGTGTCTTCAAGATCAAGGCCGCCAATGGGACGACTCTGGCCGGAACGCAATTGACGTTCCGGGTCGACGATTTCGAATTCCCGATCGCCGCCGATATCGCCGGTCGCACCGCCACCCTGACTCCGCACTTCGATCTGCAGCACGCGGTCTACAAGCCGGTCGCGCTCCCGTTCGAGGACCAGGCGCCGTGGAAGACGCCCTATGACCGGGAAGTAGCGGCGTGGACCCGCCTGACCAGCACCATCACCGCGGGCGCCACGATCGGCACGCTGGTCGGTGGCATCACCGGCGGAGCCGTGGGCTGCTTGCTCGGCGGTATCGCGGGTGCGACCGTCGCCGCGGCCGCGATCGTCGGACTGTTCGGCGCCTTCCTGCCGGCGGCCGTGATCGGCTGCTTCGGCGGCATCATCGCGGTCGGTGCGCTGGGCACGCTGGCGGGCCAGTTGCTGGTCACCGCACCGGTGGCGATCCTGGCCGTCGCCCAGTACTTCACCACCGTCAATGCGCCGTTCAACCCTGCTCCGGCTCCGGCCAAGTAGGGCAGAGCGGTATCCCGCCGGGTACCCCGGGTCGATCGGCACCGACCCGGGGTGCTCGGTTCTCGCGAAACACCCTGTAGTACAGGGTTTTTCGGCACAATCAGCGTGGAACAGGGGTGCCGTCCAAGGTGGCGATCGCGATCGTGGCGGCACGGGCGATCGTCGCATTGTCGTATTCGGCGTCCGGCCGGTCGCGGGTGGACAGGATCGTCAGCACGATCGGCGCACGTCCCGGCGGCCACGCCACGGCGATGTCGTTGCGCGTTCCGTAGCTGCCCGCGCCGGTCTTGTCGCCGACCTGCCAGCCCGCCGGCACCCCGGCCCGGATCAGCGCACCGCCGGTGGTGTTGGCCCGCAGCAGTCCGGTGAGCACGTCACGATCATCGGCGGCGACCGCCGGGTCGAGCACGTAGTGCCGCAGATCGGCGGCCAGCGCGCGCGGCGTACTGGTGTCGCGCTCGTCGCCGGGCAGGGCCTCGTTCAGCGTGGTCTCGGTGCGGTCCATCCGCGTGGTGGTATCGCCGATGGCGCGCAGCCGCTGCTGCAACCCCTGCGGGCCGCCGAGTTCTGCGAACATCAGATTGCCGGCGGTGTTGTCGCTGAACCGCACCGCGGCGTCCATGATCTCGCGCAGAGTCAGACCCTGGTCGACATGTTGTTCGGTGACCGGGGAATTGGGCAACAGATCGGCCCGGGTGTAGGTGATGCGACGGTCGAGTTCGGCGGGTGGGAGGGTGCTCAGCAGCGCTCCCGCGGCCAGCGCCTTGAACGTCGAGCAGTACGGAAACCGCTCGTCCGAGCGGTATTCCACGACCCGTCCGGTGCCGGTGTCGAGCGCGTATACGCCGAGCCGGCCGTGCAGGCGAGCCTCCAGATCGTGGAATTCGGCCAGCGATTCGGCGGCGAGCGGAACCGTCGATGTGGGCGCCGCGGTCGATACGGGCGCGCTCGATACGGGCGCGGCGCTTCGATCGGCACCGCAGGCGCTCAGCGGGATGAGCGTGGCAGCGGCCGCGACCAGCACGGCCGAGCGGGTGAAGCGAGGGGGCATCATATGCGTTCCTTGTGGATGGATGGCTGTGAGCGCTCGCAGCAAGAGTGGCAGCCCTCGCGCATGCTGTCCAAGACACCTGTGGCGGTATCCATGCTGTTTCGGCATAGACTGCGCGATCGTGGACATGGTCGCCGCCTGCAAGGCGTTCGTCGCGGTGAGCGGGCTCGGTAGCTTCACCGCGGGTGCGGCCGCCGCGCAGATCCCGCAGTCGGTCGCGAGTCGCCGGATCGCGGCGCTGGAACGGCACTTCGGCGCGCGATTGCTCGAACGAACCTCGCGCACGGCCACATTGACCTCGTTCGGCCGCGATATGTTGCCGTCGGCGCGGCGGCTGGTCGAGGCCGCCGAGGCTCTGGCCGAACATGCCGAGCGGGCCCGGCAACGCCCGTTCCGGTTGGCGCTGCCCGCCACCTGCGGGCCGGTGCCGCTGGCCGCGCTGGTCGCCGAATGCCGCGCAGCGCAACTTCGGCTCGAACCGGAGCCGGCCGATCCGGCGCGGCGCGCGGAACTCACCCGCACCCACGAGGTGCGTGCCGCGATCCTGGCTGTCCCCGCCGATCGCGGTGTCTGGCGCGTACCGCTGGGCCTGGCCGACACCACCGGCCCGCACAGCGCGCCGATCTTTCTGGAAACCCTTCGCGTACTGCGCCTTTCGGGACGACAACGTCGGCGCGGCGTATGGATACAGCCGGAGGACGATGTGCCGCACATCCGCGATCGGATCACCCGGCTGCGCGATTCGCTCGGTTTGCGCCCGGCTCAGGTGGAGGTCGCGCCGTCGCTGGTCACCGCGGTCGCCGAGGTACTCGACGGGACCGATCTGCTGTTGTGCTCGCCCACCCAGGCCGCCGAACTGGGCCTGCACTGGCGGCCGATCGGGGAGGTGGAGCTCGCCCGGGGCTACGACATCGCGGCCGGATCGCGCGAGGACGCGGAACGCGTGCGCGCCCTGGGCGCCGAACCGATCGGCCGCTGTCTCGGCGTGCCGGACAACGACGTCGCACGTGACGAGCGGAGCTGAACATGGGCGTTTCGACCGCACTGCGCCGCGCGCGCACGGAACTCCACGACGCCGGACTGGACGGTTCGATCCTGGTGCGCGATCTCGACACCGGCGACGAGCTGGGCCTCGACGCCGAACTGGAATTGCCGATCGCTTCGCTGGTGAAGGTGCCGCTCGTACTGGCGACGATGGAACGGGTGATCCGCGGCGAGATCGATCCGGCGGCTCCGATCCGCGTGCTGCCCGGCCGCAGCACGGTGGCCGGCCCGACCGGGTTGAGCAGATTTCGCCATCCGGCCACGGTCGCGGTCGAGGACCTGATGTATCTGAGCATCGCGATCAGCGACGGCGGGGCCACCGACGCCCTGTTCGAGCTGACTCCGCCCGCCGCGGTGACCGCCGAACTGCGCCGCTTGGGCCACGAGGGCATCGCGGTGCGGCATCTGGCCGACGATCTGGTGCGGACCCCGGCCGAGCAGTTCGCCCCGGCCGACGGTCATCTCGCCCATGCCCTGGCCATCGAGGCCGCCACGGCCGGACGCGGACATCCGGTCACGCAACTCGACATCAGCCATGCCAACACCGGCACCGCACGAGCGTTCGTCGATCTGCTCGCCGAAGTGTGGCGGCCGGTGCGGGCCCACCGCGACGCGGCCGCGAGAGTGCGAGAGTTCCTGTCGGGCAACCTGTTACGTCAACGCCTCGCCCCCGATTTCAGCTCCGACGCCACCCGCTGGTCGTCGAAGACCGGCACGCTGCTGAATCTGCGGCACGAGGCGGGCGTAGCCGAACACGCCGACGGGCAAACCCTGGCCGTCGCCGTGCTGACCCGATCGCGGGTACCCGCCGTGGTGCAGCCCGGCGCGGAGGCCGCGATGGCCACCGCCGCGCGGATCCTCCACGACGAACTGCGGATGCGCCCCTCCTGAGCACGTGACGGATAGTTATGTTCCCGCTGCGTGTAACGGGTGAGCGAATCGCGTTGCCGGGTCATCGTCGGGTATGGCCTCCACAGCACCGCAGCAGATCTCCGATCGCGACCTCGACGACATCTTCGGCCCCGTATTCGACCGCATCGCCGCCGGGGCGGTGGCGCGCGAGATCGATCGCCGCTTGGCCTACGAGGAGGTCGACTGGCTGCGGCAAGCTGGATTCGGGGCGCTCCGGGTGCCGGCCGAATACGGCGGCTTCGGCGTCAGCGTGCGACAGCTGTTCCGGCTGCTGATCGATCTCGCCGCCGCGGAATCCAATCTGCCGCAGGCACTTCGGGTGCACTTCTCGTTCGTCGAGGATCAGCTGCTGGCCGAGCACGGTCCCGCGCGCGAGCACTGGCTGCGCGCGGCCGGCGCCGGTGTGCTGGTCGGTAACGCCATCACCGAACCGGGCGTCGGCGCGGTAGACCGCTACCGCACCCGGCTGACTCGTGGCACCGACAACGACTGGCTGCTGAACGGCACCAAGTACTACAGCACCGGTTCGCTGTACGCCGACCATATTCTGGTGGCGGCAGACCGTGACGGGGAACGGGTGTCGGTGCTGGTCGACGCGAATGCCGACGGTGTGCGCCAGAGCGACGACTGGGACGGTTTCGGGCAGCGGCTGACCGCCAGCGGCACAACGGAATTCAACGATGTGCGGATCCCCGAAGAGCGGGTGCTCGGCCCGGGTTACGGCGCGCCCGGCCGTACCTACGCCACCTCGTACCTTCAGTTGGTGCAGTTGGCGGTGCTGGCCGGTATCGCCCAGCGGGCGGAATCCGACGTTCGGGCCTGGGTCGCCGACCGCACCCGCAGCTACACCCATTCGGTCGCCGATCTACCCCGCCACGACCCGCTGGTACAGCAGGTGATCGGGAAGCTGTCGGCCGCGGCGTTCGGAGCGCGGGCCAGTGTGCTGGCCGTGGCCGACCTGCTGGACGGCGTGCTGGCAGCCGGAGCGCAGGACGAAGCCGCGCTGGACGCGGTCGAATTGGCCTCGGCCCAGGCGCAACTCGGTGTGATCGACACCGTCCTGACCGCCACCACCCAGCTGTTCGAGGTCGGTGGCGCCTCGATCACCTCCGAAGATCTGCGGCTGGACCGGCATTGGCGCAACGCCCGCACCATCTCGGTGCACAATCCCGCGGTTCAGAAGGCGCGAGCCATCGGTGACCACCTGCTCAACGGATCCGAACTCCCGTACGCGTGGAGCGCGGGCAGCCGCGAGGGTCAGGTGCGGCGATGACCCGGCGCATCCGTTTCAACGCCTTCGACATGAACTGTGTGGCGCACCAGTCCCCGGGGCTGTGGCGCCACCCCGAGGACCAGTCGCATCGCTACAAGGACCTGAGCTACTGGACCGAATTGGCGAAACTGCTGGAACGCGGCCGTTTCGACGGTATCTTCATCGCCGACGTGCTGGGTATCTACGACGTGTACGGCGGTAACGACATCGCCGCGTTGCGGCAGGGCGCGCAGGTACCGGTCGCCGATCCGCTGCTGCTGGTCTCGGCGATGGCGGCGGTGACCGAGAATCTGGGGTTCGGCATCACGACCGGCACCGGGTTCGAGCATCCCTTCCCGTTCGCCCGGCGGCTGTCGACCCTGGACCATCTGACCAACGGCCGGTTGGGCTGGAACGTGGTCACCGGATATCTGCCGTCGGCCGCCGCCAATATGGGTGAGTCCGAGCACCTCGACCACGACGAACGCTACAACCACGCCGACGAATATCTCGAGGTGCTGTACAAGCTCTGGGAAGGTTCCTGGGAGGACGACGCGGTCGTGCGCGACCGGGCGCAGGGCATCTACGTCGATCCGGCGAAGGTGCATCACATCGGGCACGCCGGAAAGCACTTCACGGTGCCGGGTATCCACCTGTCGGAGCCCTCGCCGCAGCGGACCCCGGTGATCTACCAGGCGGGCGCCTCACCCCGCGGCGTGGCCTTCGCCGCCGAGAACGCCGAGGCGATCTTCGTCGCCGCGCCGTCGAAACGAGTTCTGGCACAGACGGTTACCCGTATCCGCGATGCGCTGGAGGCGGCCGGTCGCGACCGCTGTGCCGCCCGGGTCTACGCGCTCGCCACCATCATCACCGACGCCACCGACGAAGCGGCGCAACACAAATACGACGAATACCGCTCGTACGCGAGCGTCGAGGGCGGCCTGGTGTTCATGTCGGGCTGGATGGGCATCGACCTGTCCCGGTACGACCTCGACGACCCGATCGGCGAGGTGAACAGCAACGCGATCCTGTCCGCCGTGGCCGCGTTCCAGGAATTCGACGACGACGGCCGGGAATGGACCGTGCGGGATATCGCGGCCTGGGCCGGCATCGGCGGAATGGGGCCCGTATTCGTCGGATCGGGTACGTCGGTGGCGGACCGGCTCCAGGAATGGGTCGACGAGACCGATATCGACGGCTACAACCTGGCCTACGCGATCACCCCGGGAACATTCGAAGATATTGTGCGACACGTGATTCCGGTGCTCACCGAGCGCGGCGCCTATCCGCGGGAGTATGTCCCGGGCACCCTGCGCAACGCGCTGTTCGGCGTGGGCGACCGGTTGCCGGCCGACCATCGCGGCGCCCGCTACCGGCTCGGCGGGCCGGGTTCGACGGCGCTGCCGGACGAACAGGTGCGACCGCAGGCGGGCATCACGGCGACGTGACCGATCGGCGGTGCGGGTACATCGATTCCCGGTGATTGCAACTGTCAACGAAAGCGGCTGGCAAGCGCAGTATTTCGGCTATGACGAACCAGAATTCGAAACGCACCGCCGCCATCGTCGGCGCCGGCATCGCCGGTGTCACCGCCGCTCTCGGACTGCAACAAGCCGGGTTCGACGTCACGATCCACAGCGATCGCGACCAACGCGGTCTGCGTGACGACATCCCCGCCACCGGAACCGCGCTCATCTTCGGTGAGGCCCAGGCCGCCGAAACCGCCCTCGGACTCGACACCTACGTGAATCGGGCCCCGCAGCACACCGGACTCAGCGTGCGCATCGCGGGTCCCGGGCCGGAACGGCCCGAATTGATCGGATTCGACGGCGATTTCGACGGGTTCGTCGGCATCGCGGTCGACACCCGGCTCGAGGTCGACGAGCGACTGACAGCGTTCGTCGAGGCCGGTGGTCGCTTCGTGGTCGAGAAGGTGACCCCCGAGAGCCTGGACGCCATCGCCGCCGCGAACGATCTGGTACTGGTCGCGACCGGCAAGGCGGGTTTGGCGGAGCTGTTCCCGATCGACACCGAACGGACCGTCTACGACGCGCCGCAGCGCAGTCTGCTCACCGTCACCGTGACCGGATTGGGGTACGACCCCGAGGTTTTCGCGCACCGCAGCACGTCCGGCGGGCAGCACAGCGGATTCTCCATCTTCGCCGAGCAGGGCGAGGCGTGGTGGGGTCCGTATCTGCACAAGGACGCCGGGCCGAGCTGGGTCTTCCTCGGCTGGGCGCGGCCGGGCAGTGAATGGGAGAGCCGGTTCGCCGCCGCGGATTCCGCTGAGTCGGCGCATCGCATCGTGACCGAGCTCTACCGCGACTACATCGACTGGGATCTGCCGGAGGTGCTGGCCACCAAGGTGATCGCCGAGGACCCGCACTCCTGGCTGAAGGGCGCGGTGCGGCCGGTGGTTCGGCACGGTGTCGGCCGCACGGCGGGCGGGCACGTCGTGGCGGCGCTCGGGGACACCGCGGTCGCCTACGACCCGATCGCCGGCCAGGGCGCGCAGAGCGGACTCATTCAGGCGCAGCGGCTCGTCGCGGCCGCCTCCGCGCACGAGGGCCCCTTCGACGCCGAGTGGATCGAGGAGCAGTACACCGCGTTCCTGCTGGCCCGCTCCGATGCCGCCGCCAAGGTGACCCGCCTGTTCCTCGGCGATCCGGAGCTGGCCGAGATCGGCAACCGGTTCTTCGCCGCCGCGGCCGTCGACCAGCGCGTCGCCTCGGTGCTGGTGAGCACGCTGCACAAGCCACAACCCCTGCTGCAGATCAACTCGCTCGCCGACGCCGACGCGCTGCTCGAGCAGATCACCGGTGAGGGCGCCGACGAGCTGGTGGCGCGATTCCAGCCGGCGGGCCGGTTCGAACGCTCGCGGTACGGCTCGGCGGTCGCTCCGGCGTAACGGCGGGAAGTTGATCGGAGCGCAGCGGCTGATCCGATCCTGAGGATTCAAACCCTCGTCCGGGTGGTTCGGCGGTGTTGAAGTGGAGGTGCGCCGGGTGCACGGTTGCCGCACTCGGCGCACTGACCACGGTTGTACCGACCACGGTTCGCGCACGAACATCCCGGCCGTCGGCGCGACCGGGTGCGGATGTCCCCATCACAGGAGTGTCGATGACCACCGAGAAGATCGCCGAGCAGACCCGGTTCGCCTACTGGGTGCCAAACGTCAGCGGCGGGCTGGTGACCAGCACGATCGATCAGCGCACCGGCTGGGATTTCGAATACAACAAGAAGCTGGCGCGCACGGCCGAGAACAACGGCTTCGACTACGCCCTCTCGCAGGTGCGCTACACCGCCTCCTACGGCGCGGAATACCAGCACGAGTCGACGTCGTTCAGCCTCGCGCTGCTGGGCGCCACCGAGCGGCTGAAGGTGATCGCGGCCGTGCACCCCGGGCTGTGGCATCCGGCGGTACTGGCGAAATTCGGGGTCACCGCCGACCATCTGTCCGGCGGACGCTTCGCGATCAACGTCGTATCCGGTTGGTTCGGCGGGGAGTTCACCGCGCTCGGGGAGCCGTGGCTCGAGCACGACGAGCGGTACCGGCGCAGCGCAGAATTCCTCGAGGTCATCCGCAAGCTGTGGACCGAGGACGAGGTGAACTACGCCGGCGACTTCTACCGGATCCGCGACCTGACACTGAAGCCCAAGCCGCTCAACACGGCGGAGCGGCCGAATCCCGAGCTCTTCCAGGGCGGTAACTCGACGGCCGCGCGACGCAACGGCGGCCGCTACGCCGACTGGTACTTCTCCAACGGCAAGGATTTCGACGGCGTCACCGAACAGATCGAGGATGTCCGGGCGGTCGCGCGCGAGCACAACCGTGAGGTCAAGTTCGGCCTGAACGGGTTCATCATCGCGCGTGACACCGAAACCGAGGCCCGCGACACCCTGCGCGAGATCATCGAGAAGGCCAACCGGCCCGCCGTGGAGGGTTTCCGCGACGCGGTGCAGCAGGCCGGCGCTTCCACTCGCGACCGCAAGGGTATGTGGGCCGATTCCACCTACGAAGATCTGGTCCAGTACAACGACGGCTTCCGCACCCAGCTGATCGGCACTCCCGAGCAGATCGCCGAGCGGATCGTCGCCTACCGCGACCTGGGGGTCGACCTCATCCTCGCGGGCTTCCTGCACTTCCAGGAGGAGATCGAGTACTTCGGCGCGAAGGTGCTGCCGCTGGTCCGGGAGCTGGAGGCCCAGCGCGAACCCGAATTGGCGGCGAGTCGATGACTGCCGTCGCCGCCGCGCGGATCACCTCCGCCGCCGAGGCTCACGAGACGGCGGCACGTCTGGCCGCGCAATTCGCGGTCGATGCGGCCCGGCGCGACAGCGCCCGCGAGTTGCCGCAGCGGGAACTGGACCAGCTCTCGGCCAGTGGGCTGCTGGCCGTCACCGTGCCGGCCGAATTCGGTGGTGCGGATCTGGCACCCGCTCAGGTGGCGGAGGTGTTCCGGCTGCTGGCGGCGGCGGACCCGAATATCGCGCAAATTCCGCACAGCCATTTCGTCTATCTGAATCTGTTGCGACTGGCCGGAACTCGCGCTCAGCGGGAACGCTATTTCGGACGGGTGCTCGCCGGCGCGCGGATAGCGAACGCGCAATCCGAGCGCAGCAGCGCGACCATCGCCGAAATCGGCACCACACTGCGTCCCGTCGACGGCGGATTGAGAATCGACGGAACCAAATTCTATTGTACGGGTTCGCTTTTCGCGGATCTGCTGGCCGTTCTGACCCGTCTGGACGATCCCGACGGGCGCAGCGGCCTGGACCCCGGCGAATACATCGCCTTCCTGCCCGCCGATACCGCGGGTGTGACGATCGTCGACGACTGGAACGGCATCGGCCAGCGCACGACGGGTAGCGGGACCGTGACACTCGAGGCGGTGCGGGTCACGGGTGACCAGCTGATCCCGCGGGCGGCGGCGGTGCGTGCCCCCACCGGTTACGGAGCCTTCGCGCAGTTGCTGCACGTCGCGATCGATGTGGGCATCGCCCGCGGCGCGCTGGACGCGGCTGCGGAGTTCGTGCGCACCGAGAGCCGCCCGTGGTTCGAGGCCGGGGTCGATCGGGCGAGTGAGGATCCGCTGGTGATCCAGCGCATCGGCGAGTTGGCGGTCACCGTGGCCGCCGCCGAGGCGACCTTCGAGGTGGCCGGGCGGGCCGTGGATCATGTTGTCGCACAGACGAACAGCGGCGAACTCGACACCGAGAAGGCCACCGCGCTCGCGGCGGAGGCGTCGATCGCGGCCGCCACCGCCAAGATCACCTCCGACCGCGCCGCGAACGAGGTGTCGGCCGCACTGTTCGAGGTGAGCGGAACCCGCAGTGCCGCAGCTGATCTGGGCTTGGACCGGTTCTGGCGCAACGCCCGCACGCATACGCTGCACGATCCGGTGCGGTGGAAGTACCAGCACATCGGGCGCGCGGTGCTCAACGGCACCGCACCCCCGTTGCACGGCGTCATCTGAACCGACGTCCGCGAGTGAGTCGAGAAGTGGGTAACCATGTCTGATCTGAGCGAAATACCCTCCGACAGTGCGGGTTTGCGTCGCGCCTTCGCGCATTTCCCGAGCGGTGTGGTCGCGGTCTGCGCGGAATTCGACGGTGTTCCGGCCGGTTTGGTGGTGAGCACCTTCGTGCCCGTATCCCTGGATCCGCCGCTGGTGTCGTTCTGCGTGCAGGACAGCTCGACCACCTGGCCGAAACTGGTCGGCGTCCAGCGATTGGGTCTGAGTCTGCTCAGCGCCCACCAGGACGAGGCAGCGCAGCGAATGAGCAGCCGCAACGGTGACCGGTTCGGCGATGTCGAAGTGCATCGGGGAGCGGGCGGTTCTTTGTTCGTCGGCGGCGCGGCGGCCTGGCTGGAGGGCACGGTGCACACTCAGGTGTCGGCCGGCGACCATCAGGTCGTCCTGGTGCGGATCACCCGCCTGGCGACGCGCTCACAGCACGAACCGCTGGTCTTTCACGGCAGCCGATTCCGCCGCCTGCATCCCGGCGCAGATCCGGCCTCAGCCGAGGTCGCGTAACCCGTCCGGTCCCGGCCGCGAGGGCCGGAAACAGAGCCGCCGCCGCGGTCCGGGATCGGGAGCGGTGTGATCGAGCACCGCGGAGGCGAGCCCGCGCGCTCGCATGCCGGCGCGGTCCATGTCCTGGCTCAGCGCGTCCAGATGAATCAGCGTGTGCCGCAGCAGAATCGGGCCGATATCGGCCGGTTCGACGCAGGCGTCGTGATAGGCCCGCACCGCCCGCGGATCCTCGGTGAGCGCGGCGATGCCGCCCAGCCGCACCCGTTGCGTCAATCCGGTCCAGACCCGCTCGTCCTCGGCGTTGCGCAGATCCCGCCAGCCCCCGCGGTAATCCAGATCGCGGATGATCGCATCGGCGGGTTTGCCGGTCCTGGTCTCACCGACGACCGCCCAGAGCGCCAGCAGCCAACTCAGGGCCCAGAGAACGGTGTCCGGCTCGCGGCGGTACAGCGTGTGCAGATCCGACCACGCCTCGTACTGGGTGAGCAGATTGGCCCAGTCGAAGACCAGCGTCTCGACCTCGCGCAGCAGTGGAGCGGGCAGGTCCTCGTCCGAGGGGCGCACGATCTCGACCGCGCGGCCGGAAACCGCATCGCGCAGTTCGACCATGTCGGTCTCGGCTGTCGCGACCCATCTATACGGTTCCCCGGCCATCCTTCGGATTGAGCCACGAATTCGCCGGGGGTGCAAGCAGAACGCCCGTGATGTCCGAAACCGGTGTCGCGGCGCGGCGCGGTCCGCCCCGCGACACCGGCCCGGATCAGGGCTGTCCGCTCACGACCGCGTTGACGGCGTCCAGGAACGGCTGACCGCCCATCGCATATCCGCCCGCGATGGCGCCGACCACCATGCCGATCGGCCCGGTGATGATGCTGAAGAAGCCCATCCCGAGGACGGCGCCGATCAGGCCGCCGATCACACCACCGGCCACCAGGCCGACGACGTTCTGATTGATTTCGTTGGTCAGCCGCGCCATCGAATTGATCGGCTGCATCTCGCCGATCTCGGTGGCGGTGGCCTTGGGCTCGAGCACGACCTTGTGCCCGTCGTCGCTGATGTGTTGCGCGACATGGACCGTGCTGCCGGCCATCCGGTACGTCAGCGGCACCGTGACGAGGTCGGTGCCGTTGTCGGACTTCAGGGCGACAGCGGTCGCGTCCTTGTCGACCTCGAACCGCCCGTGCTCGACGACGGTGGTCAGAACCCGCGAAAAGTCGCTGAGTACAGCGTGATAGGTGACTCCGCGGTCGGTTCCGGAGGTGGTGATCTCTTTGGCGGCGGCCGGTGGTGCGGCCGGGGGACTGGCGTTCACGGTTCCCGCGGTGATCCCGACCGTGGCCACCGCCAGGATCGAGGTTGCGGCGAACGTGCCGAACTTCATTCAGGATTCCTTCTCACGAGACTTCCGGCCGAACGGTCCGGACGAAAGCTGACAATAACGCGTCGAACGCTAATTGCCAGACTTGGTAATTACGGAACCCGAACGGCGGCATTGTTGTGCGATCGTGATCAAGTAATTTAGTGAAAAAGAAACCTTTTTATTTTCGATGCGTCGGGCCTCGCCGCCGCCTCGACGCGAACGCCCGGATGGTGTATGCATTTGCGAGGTCTGCAAATTCGCAAGTGTTCTTCGATCATCGTTCGGGGTGGTTCGAAGCGTTACCGCTCTGGAGGACGAGTACGTGTCGCGCCGACGTGTTCAAGCCGGTGTCACCCTGACGGGCTTCGTGATTGCCGCCGCGCTGTCGGCGGCATGTCTGATCGCCGCCGCGCTGTCGTTCACCGCCGGGGGGCACGATTCGGACGAAACGCGTGCCGCGGCAGCGGTATCACCCACCACCACGGTCGCGCCCGTGGCCGCCGAGCCGCCCGCCCAGCCGACCGCCACCGGTGTCACCTCCTCGGCGTCGGACGAGCCGCTGGTGCTGAACAAGGGTGCCGATCAGAAGCATCCGGGCGAGACGGTGGCCGTCGGCGATTGCGTGGCCGCGGTGGTCGCCACGCCCGACGCCGGCGCTCCGGTGCAGAAAACCGCTTGCGCCGGTACGGATTCGCGCTACAAGGTCACCGCGAAGGCCGTCGCGGGCGCGCGCTGCCCGGCCGATGCCGACCGCTCGGTGGCCGAGACGCTGCCCGGCGGTGCCACCGACACCCTCTGCCTCGACTTCAACTGGGTCACCGGTGCTTGCATGAATATCGCCGACGGCAGTCCCACTCCCGTCGACTGTGCCACCGCCGCCCCGGGCCGGGTGCGCGTGGTGGAAATCAAGAACGGCACCACCGATGTCAACAGCTGCTCCGACGGTGACCGCGGATTCGTCTACAACGAAAGGCGTTTCGTGGTCTGCGTGACGCACTACTGAGTGTCGCGCGCCGGTGCCGGCAGCAGTTTGCTGAACTCGCGGTTGGCAATTCGCGCCACCAACTCGTACGGCCACGCGAACTTGCGGGCGAACCAGTAGCCGACGCGGATATCGGGCGAGGTGTGCACCAGGAAGCGATTGTGCCGGACGCCTGAGATGATCCGGTCGGCGACCTTCTCCGGCGTCACCGCATGCCCCTCGAACAGTTTCACCATCCGCCGCACCCGCGGATCGTCGCGATCCACGCCGACGATCTGCACGGTGCCCACCAGCGGCGTGCGCACCGCCCCGGGCACCACCAGGCTCACGCCGATGTCGTGGCGCTCCAAGTCGAATCGCAGCACCTCCGACACTCCGCGCAGCCCGAACTTCGCGGCGCTGTAGGCCGCATGCCACGGCAGCGCGAGCAGCCCCGCGGCCGAGGACACGTTGACCAGATGTCCGCCGCGCCCCGCCGCCACCATCGGCGGCACGAAGTTCTCGATGATGTGGATCGGGCCCATCAGATTCACATCGACCATCGACTTCCAGTGGCGGTGCTCGAGATTCTCGACCGTGCCCCAGGTGGCGATGCCGGCGATATTCATGACCACGTCGAGGCTGCCGTACTCGTCGTGCACCCGCTTCGCCCACGAGGTCACCGCCTCGTAATCGGAGACGTCGAGCACCTGCGCCTCCAGCACCTCACCCCCGCCGGCGCGGATCCGCGCCGCCGTCTCGGCCAGGCCCTCGGCATCGATATCGGTCAGCACCAGCCGCATCCGCGCCGCGGCGGCAGCGACCGCGGTCGCCCGGCCGATCCCGCTGGCCGCGCCGGTGATCAGGCACTTCCGGCCGGTCAGATCTTTCATCGTGGTCTCCCCTTATTTACGAACACTGTTGTTCACAATAGAGGTTTTTCCTCGCGGCACCAGACACCCTAGGGGGCTTCTCGACCACCCCGTCCGTTTGAACCGGTTTGATAAAGTCGGCCGACCAGGTGCAAGCATGATCAACCGAAGGGGGCGGACGGTGGCTGCTCGCCGACTCGCGATAGTCCTGCTGGCGGCAGTCGTGCCGATTCTGGCCGGGTGCAACGACGGGAACGACGGGGGTAACGGATCCACGAACAGCGCTGCGGCGGTGAAGTTGTGGGATCCTTGTACGCAGATCCCGGATGATGTGTTGCGGAAGGCGGGGGTGGATCCCGCGACGGAGGAGAGCGGGATCGCGGGGGTGCATCAGAGCGGGTGGGAGATCTGTAACTGGAAGGGGAAGCAGTACACCGTCAACGTGCTCTCCGGTAAGCGTTCCCTGCAGGAGATCCAGAACAAAGAGGGCAACGTCGACTTTCAGGACGTGGTACTTGCCGGACGGAAGGGACAGCAATACCGGGTCGAGGGTGCATCGAAGAACGACACCTGCGACGCCGTTTTCGCTGCTCAACAGGGGGTCGTCGAAATTGTGATCACCAACAGTCTCATCGTCGACAATCCCGGTGATCCGTGCGCCACACTGCACCACGTCGGCGAACTGCTCGTCCCTCTGATGCCGGAGTAAGTGTCGAACCAGAAGGGGAGGAACAGACATGGCCGGTGAAGTAGAGACTTGGAAGAAGTTCGCCGAGCAAGCGCGCGGAGGCGAGCTGTATCTGGATGACGAAGCCGTTGCTCGTGAGTGCCTCGCGGCGTGCGACACACGGCTGACAGAGCTTCAAAGCCTGTTCAACGTTGCGCAACTGACTCAGCGGGTCTCCGGTTTCGGCGACTTCGACATGGGCCACGCCCTCGAAGGCGGCTACCTGAAACAGGCTACCGGCGAACCGAATTCGATCGACCAGGTCATCAAGGACCACATGGAAACCGTCAAGAACATGCGCGAGGTGATGGCACAGTCCATCAAGCACCTCACCGGTCAGGACGTCGCCGCCGCCGGACAGATCGCAGCCACCGACACAGCGGGCAGGTAGTCGTCATGAGTTTTCTGCCGGAGGGGTTCAGCTCGTTCGTCGGTGAGGTCCTGACGAACTGGACGCAGGGGCGAGATCCCTCGCATATCCAGAATCCGTATGAGCT
Organism: Nocardia sp. AB354; assembly: GCF_049538315.1. Lineage (NCBI taxonomy): Bacteria > Bacillati > Actinomycetota > Actinomycetes > Mycobacteriales > Nocardiaceae > Nocardia > Nocardia sp. AB354. The sequence goes on from NZ_JBMVFU010000003.1 coordinate 240,446, forward strand.
GCAGGGCAAATTCAACACCACCCGCGACAGCGTCCGAAACGACGCTCGCGCAATCGGTTTCGAGGGTGATTTCCGCACGCCGTCGGTGCAGACCACCGACAACTTCGAACGACACGACCTCGCGACCTTGCGGGAGAAGGTCGACAAGATCGACCTCGAGGCGGTCAACAACCTGAAGGATGCCTGGAACAAGATCGGCACCCAGGAAACCACCTCGTTGACGACGTTTCAGCAGGCCATGGGCAAAGCCACCAACGAGGGAATCTGGCGTGGCCAGTCGCGCAATGCCGCCGCGAAGGCGGTGACGGACTACACCTCGCAGGCGTCCAAGGTCGCCAAAGCCGCAGCGCTGACCAGTAACAAGTTGTCGGAGCTGGCTACGGGCCTGGCGCCGACGAAAACGCTGGTGCCGTATGTGCCGGGCCATCGGTCCGGGGTCAGCAACGCGGTGAATCTCGTGGTGGGAAAGGGCTGGCGAGACGATGTCACGGCGTACAACAATGCGTATACCGAGGCCAAGCGGGTATTGACCACGGTCTACGCCCCGGTCGTCCACGAAAGCGATACCGGCGTCCCGGTCATTCCGAAACCGAACACGCAGGATCCGGCCGGGCCGGGCGACCAGCCGCCGCCGTCCTCGTGGCGCCCAGGCGGTAACAGTCCGGGACCATCCGGTCCCGGCGGCACGCACGACACGAATCAGCCCAAGCCGGGTGATCAGAATCAGAACGGCCAGGGTTCGAATTCGCAGACATCGCAATCGAATCCGTCGGGGAACGGCCAAACGGACGGCTCGCAGAACGCCGGTGATCAGGCTCGTACCGATCCCTCGTCGGCGACGACTCCTTCAGGTCTCGACCCGAGCTCGCTCGGTTCCTCGGGTTCGTCCCTGCCGGGCGGCAGCAGCAGCGGTCTCGGCGGTGGCCTCGGTGGAACCAACGGCTCGAACGGACACGGCAGCAGTGTGCCCGGGGGAGTCCAGCCCGGCGCTCTGGCGGGGGCCGGGGGACGCGCGACGGCCTCGGCGGCTCGCGCCGGCGCCAGCGGTATGCCCGGGATGGGCGGTGCTGGACGCGGTAAGGGCGACAAGGAAGAAGAACGCACCAAGAGCGTCGCCGACTACTTGATCAACCAGGAGAACGGTGACGAGTTGACCGGCATCCCGGATCTGCCGAAGACCGTTCCTCCGGTCATCGGGGAGTAGTGGCGGTCGTGGGCAGGAGGGCGGGGCGATGAGTGACAGAAAATGGCGGTTCGATGCGGCCGAATTCCGTGTGCTGTGGGACGCGACGGGGCGCGATGTGCTGCCGTACCCACTGGCACACCGGTTCACCGCCGAGCCGACGCTGGAGGATGTGAACCGGACACGACAGCGCATCGCGCAGGTCCTGCTGCCGCAGTTGGACGAGGACCTGGACCGCGCAATCCGAGTGCTGTTCGATCCCGAGGTCCGCGTCGAGATCGCGGGGTTCCGCGGGCGCGGCCGTGAATACCGGATCCGCGTCCACGCCGCCGTGCGTGATCGCCACGGCGTGATCGCGGTGCAGGAACCGGGACCGGAGGATACGGTCGGCGGCGCGGTACACCTCTCCTTTCTCGAATCCGATCGGGTCGCCTCCGCGGTGATCGCGGAACTGCCCGAATGCGCTGAGGGACAAGGCAAGCCGCTGAACATTCCGGTCGAAGAACTGGAAACTTCCGCAGCCCATGTCCGTGATCCGTGGGTCGTCGGCCCGAAGGAACAACTGGCGCGCTTCCTGAAACGCCCGACCACCGCGAACTTCCACATCGCGGCCTATCCGTGGGGCAGCCCCGACAATCGGCATACGCAGGGCCGCAAGGACTTTCAGATCACCGATTTCCTGGACGACGGTCGGTACGCGATCTTCGGCGACCGCATCCTGCGCATCAAGCCGACCGATTCCAGGCGGATGACCGCACAGGTGCGGGACATGATCGTCCGCACCACCACGGAGGTGCGTGACGGCGTACACCCGCGGCCCTGAGCTGCGCCGATGTTTCACTCGTCGAGCCATTGCCGGATCCCGTCGAGAGTCGCTGCGGGAAGGATGATTTCACCGTCATCCGCGTCTACCAGCGACCACGTCTCGGGTAGCGCCGGATCGCGCACGAGTCGATAGCCGGCCTTCGCGGCGTGGGAGCCGAGTGCACGCAGACGCGCGGTGGAGTCCTCTGATGTCATCTACGGCCTTTCGCCTCGGTGTGGGCGGTCGTGGAATGCAGGGAACGACGACCAGTACTCGTGCCTGATCGCATCCCAGAGCGGAGCCAGTTTCGGCAGTCTGTCCCGCATATCCGCCAGGTCCGGCGCCTCCTCCGCAGTGGAGGCAAGTATCGGCGCGGAGTCGGAACAATTGCGTACGAGCAGGATTCGAATGGTCCGCCGGTCGAGCCGCCAGATCGCCAGCCACTCGCCGGCCTCGGTGTGGTGTTCGCGCATCGCGGGACCGACCCGTCGGCTATTCGATTGCGGTATATCTCCTGGCCCGGTGCGGTGTTAAGATCGCATCGTACGTGTGTGGGGATGTTCTCGTAACCAGTTGTGCTACTTCGATATTCGTCGGCATCGTGTCGTACCTTCCTCCGTGGTCGACCCGATGACCGAGGCTCCAGGAGCCACCACGCGTCTCGCGTCCGTGCGATTCGGTAGTGTCCCGGCCCAACACCGCATCTTCGTCGCCAACCTTCTGCGGATTTATGGAACCGGGCCTTCCCGGTCATCGGGGCGCGTTCAGTAGACACCAGAAAAGCGTTGCCGCACCACAGTTTTCGGTCTGCCGGACGTAAGACGTCGGGCGTCCAGCATGGGGCGGTCCAGCATATACGGGTCCGAACTGGACCACACGCGATAGGGAGGCTGACGATGGCAGGTGGGTCCACTCTTCCCCGGCGGGCATTGGGGCGACGAATGCGCGAATTGCGCGCCGCTGCGGGAAAGAGCCAATTGGCCGCCGGGCTGGCGATCGAGGTCTCGAAACAGGGCATCGGCCGCCTGGAGGAGGGGCAGGTGGTCCGCATCAGCACGGCGCAGTTCCGCGATCTGCTGGACTTCTATGCAGCGGACGCCGAGACGAAAGACGAAGTGCTGGGGCTCCTGCAAGAGGTCAAGGCGGCGAAGGGAAATACCGGCAGTAGTTGGTGGCGGGCCTACGCCGACGTGGTGAATCCCCACTTCGATCACTTCATGAGTCTCGAGCAAGCGTGCTCTCGTTTAACTGCGTTTACTCTCGCGCTGTTGCCCGGACTGCTGCAAACAGCCGCGTATCGCCGATCGGTTGTCGCGGTAAACGATCCGGACATGTCAGAGATCGACGTGGAACGCCGACTCGAGCTGACCGCAAGGCGGCAGCACCGCCTCACCGACGACCCGAACTTCTCGTTGGAGGTCTTGCTGTCAGAGGCGGCCTTGCGCCATCAGGTCGGCGGTCGGGCAACTATGTGCGGACAACTCCATCACCTCTCGGAACTCGGTCGCCTGCCGAATGTGACTCTGCGTGCCATCCCCTTCGACGCGGGCATGCATCCAGGAGTTGTCGTCCAGTCCTTCACTCTCTTCGAATTTCCATGCCTCGTCAACGGGCGCGTACCGGAGCCTCCCGTGGTCTTCGTGGAGGGATTCACCGGTGCGCTGTTCCTGGAGGACAACACCGTAATCAGGCGTTACGCGGAGGCATCGAGCGATCTGCGAAAGGTAGCGTTGAGCGAGGATGACACCAGGCTGCTGGCGCGTCGAATCGCAGAGGAGTACGCGGGTGATTAGAGACTCGGCTGAGGGCCACTGGGTCAAGAGCAGCTACAGCCAGGGCGGCGGCGACTGTGTAGAAGTAGCCCACCTCGACGACAACACAGTCGGAATACGAGACTCCAAGGACCGCACCGGCCCAGCCCTCCTCTTCACCCCCACCGAATGGGACACCTTCACCACCGCCCTCGACGCCGGCAGATTCGACAGCCCCACCGCCTGACGAGTCGAACCGCCTCGCTTCGAGAGCTTCAGGCGTTTACGGCGCGATAACACAGTCGCAGCACGGCCCACAAAATAGTGCGCGGTGGCCGATATGCTAGAATCCGAACAACGTCAAATTGCTCTCTATAGATATCGGTCGACCGAAGAAAGAGCGCGGTGGAACGCTGATGCGACAAGCCGCTTGTCTATCCCTTCGAACCCCATCGACTCTAGCGGTATTGCAACCGTGCTTATTGAATGCCCAGCCGAGTTCCTGATGACGGCAATGCATTTATCCAGTATTTCGCTCAGCTTCGATTCTTCCGGTACGGGATGACTGCCCTTGAAATATGGAGCATAACTCGGCGTTGCCACGATGAACTCTGGCGCGACGTCGCCAGACGTGTTGACAAGAATCTGCGCCCGTTCGGTATCTGTGCGCCCACCGTATCGGTCATGGGCAAACACTCCTGGAAGTATCAAAGCGTCACAGCCTCGGGTTGCTTCGGGCATGGTCCCGACGCGGAATTCCACATTGTCCAAGTTATGCAGTGCGACTTGCGCTTCTACTAACGCGCTCTCGTAAGGCGCAAAAATAACGAACTTCAATTTCATCCTCCTGCCAAACCGTGGGGTAGTATCCTAGGCCTTCCGAGTTGTGACAGAATTTCGGTCGGTAGAGCAATCCCCTCGCCGACTCCAGAATCGGCGAGATGTTCGATGAAGGCGCTCTCAGGGATCAGGTGGGCATCAATCGTCGTTCGCACGATAGTATACGGGCCTTCGTGCGGAAATGCCTTGTACATGCCGCGTGCATAAGCATTTGCGCCCTCTTCTGAAAAGGCGAAGTACTTCGTTTCTATCCCGCGAGGATTGGAGAACTCTCGGTTGGCCTTGATGTCCTGTAGTTCTTTGTCCAAGACGGCCCGGTACAGATGTATCTGTTTGTTCTTGCACCGCAACCCGAGAGGATCCAACCAAGTGACGGGGTTGTGTGGATAAGCCATCGGATTCGCGGACGGCTCAAGACCGAGCGGATCCGGCGCCGTGTAGCGTCCTGCCTCTGCGTCATAGTACCGGTGGTAGTTGTAATGTTCGCCGGTTTCGTGGTCATATAGCTGTCCGGGGAAACGAAGCAACGTCTGCGTGGTGCCGCGCCATGTTGTACGGCCCCAGAGATCGGCGGTAGCTATGCCTACGGTCTGCATGGCGACGAGATCGATGAGTTCGACTGGCGAGCCGACGAGGTCGGTGGTGATGGCGCAAAGCTCGCTGTGGGCGGAATCTCGTCGAATAGTCTGTGTCAGAGGGGTGTATGTCCCAGTGTGGTGTGTCCAGGATGTGGTGACAACACCTCGCTCTTGCGATCCGAACCACGTCTGTTCGATCAAATACGTTGAGTCCCAGGTGTAATGGATTCTTTCGGCGAACCGACCGCCACCTGTAGTCTGCCGCTGCTTCGACAATCGACGACCTAAAGCGTCGTATGTATACCGCCACCACTCCTTCCCCGGCGTATACACATCCGTCAGCTGATCGAACCCGTTGTACCGAAAGTGCCAGATGTCGGGCTTACGCGATAGCCGCGTCACTTCTTTCCGGATCAACCGCCCGGCCGCGTCATAGAAGTATCGGGTTCGTCCGTTGCGGATCAGCAGGTTGTTGCGGTATTCGCGGCGGCCGTCCGGGGTGTGGTCGGGTAGCGGTGTCGATGCGTCTGGGGCGTGGGTGGTGGGGAGGGGTGCGGGGGTGGTCGATGGTGGCAGGGTGCTGGTGATGTTCGAGAGGGCGTCGTAGCTGTAATGCTCTATGGGGCGGCCGTTGTCGGTGATCGTGGTGATTCGGCCGGCGGGGTCGAGGGCGTAGGCGCGATGTTGGGGGGTGGTGCCCTGACGGTGAGTGGTTTGGGTGGTGAGATAGCCGTCGGGGCGCCAGGTGTAGTCGTCGCGGCGGATCAGGCGAGCCGGATTGGGGACGGGCGGAGTGCCCGAGCCAGGTGTGCCCCCGGGGTAGCGGACGGATGCGTCACCAGGGCGGTGACCAGGCATCGGTTCACCACTGGGGTGTCGGCCGGGCATCGGCACACCACCGGCGTGTTGACCGGGCGTCGGCGCACCACTGGCGTGTTGACCCGGTATCGGCGCACCACCGGGGGGTTGGCCGGGGATTGCTCCGGGATGCTGGCCACCGGTGGGGTCCGAAGTCAGAGGTCCCGCCACCCCGGGGACCTGCGGTGCCCGCGCCGAAACCTGGCGGCTCAATACCTGACCCACCGGTGAAAGCGTTTGCTCCACAACCAGGTTCCCCAGGGACCATCCGGTCGGGCGGCCCAGCGCGTCGTGCGAGAAGGTCGCCCGATGCCCGTCGATGGTCATGGAGGTGACGCGGCCGGCGGGGTCGTAACCCCAGCCGGTCACAGCCCCGGTGGGGCTGCGGCGGGAGGTGCGGCGGCCGTGTTCGTCGTGGTCGAAGAGCATCGGCGGGCGGTCGTCGACGCGTTGGGAGGCGAGGTTCCCCGCGGGGTCGTAGGCGAATTCGACGGTGTGGGTGTGGTCGTGGCCGACGCCGGAGATCGCCGTGCGGAGGCGGCCTACCTCGTCGTGGCTGTAGAGCTGGTATTCGCCCGTGTCACACCGGATCTGGGTGAGGCGGCCGAGGATGTCATGGGTGTGGTAGCGGCGGACGCCGACGGGGGTGGTGACGACGGCCAGGGTGCCGTCCGGGTTGTGTTCGTAGGCTGTGGTGGCGCCGTTGTAGTCGGTTTCGGCGGCGAGTCGTCCGGCCCGGTCGTAGCTGTAGGTCCAGGAGTCGCCGAGGGGGTTGGTGACGGTGGTGAGGCGGCGTTCGGTGTCCCAGGTGTAAAGCGTGCTGGTGCCGTCGGGGTCGGTGCGGTAGGTGAGCAGGTCGAAGGCGCCGTATTTGTGGAAAGTGACGTTGCCGGCGCGGTCGGTGTGGGTGAGGAGATTGCCTTCGCCGTCCCATGTCCACGATTCGGAATGGCCGTCGGGGTCGATGCGGCGCAGCGGTTTGCCCTCGGGCGACCATTCGTGGCGAGTGATGCCGCCGAGTGCGTCCGTGACGGCGACCGGGCGCCCGAAGTGGTCGCGTTCGATACTGGTGACCGCGCCGTACGGGTCGGTGACGGCTATCGGAAGGCCCGCTGCATCGACGTCGAACACCGTTGTCGCGCCGGTCGATTCGATCACCGACCTCACCGCACCGCTCGGTGAATGGTCGAATGCGGTGCGGCGTCCGGCTTCGTCGACGGTGGCGGCCACGTTGCCGTGCGCGTCCCATTCCTGCTGCCGCGTGGAACCGTCGGCGTCGGTGATCACAGTCGGACGGTTGCGCGCCGCGTAGCCGATCGTGATCGACTTCTCGTCGGGCCGAACCACTTTGGCCAGATCACCGTCGGGCGTGTAGGTGTAGTACGTGATCCCCCCGTTGGGCGCGATGACGCGCAGCGGCTTGCGATCGGGGGTGTAGTCGGTGTGGACCCGTCCGCCGAGCGGGTCGATCACATCGCGAAGCTTGTGGTCCGGGTCGAAGTCGTAGATCATGGCCGCGCCGGTGGAATCGGTGACCGTGGTGCGGGTCCCGCTGCCGTCCGGATAGGTGAAGTAGTCGAAATCGGCGTCGAGGATGCCGTTGGTGCCGCGCTGGCGGACGACGCGACCCGCCGGGTCGTACGTGTTGGTGAGGGAGTTGCCGTTGGAATCGGTCCACGACGTCATCCGCTGCTCGGTGTCGTAGGTGTAGGTCGTGGTCGCGCCGACCCCGTTGGTGACACCTACCAGCGCGCCCGCGTCGTAACTGAAAGTCCGGACCGGAGTGGAGGTTTCGTCGTTGCCGGCGTGGTGGCGGCCGACGACCACCAGCCCGGTGACCCGCCCCGCCCCGGTCTCCACCCGGACCCGGTACCCACCCGAATGCGAAACCTCGATCGGTGACCCGTCGCTGTCGTAGTGGAATCGGATCAGGTTGTGGTGCCGGTCGACGATCGCGCTGATCGCGTAGTTGCCCAATCGCACGTCGAGTCCCTCGAGCGTGGCCTCGGGCTCGAAACACCAGTTCAGCTCGCGATCCGGATCGCTGACGCGATATCCGCCGGTATCGGTGCGCACCAGGGGCCAGCGCAGTTCACCGTTCAGCGGCAGGACCGGATCGCCGGGTTCGGAATGCGGGTAGGCGAGCATGATGCCGTCGTCGCCGATGAAGGTGACGGTCGCGGACTCGACCACGATCCGGATATCCAGCGTCGCCGACCACGAGGGCCCGAACCAGCGGCCGAACCGGTAGTCGGAGCGATGGCGCCGCCGCAACTCCAGCGGCAGCACCCCGGGAAGTTCGAGGTCCGTTTCCGGCAGCAGGAATTCACCCGTCGCCCCGTCGACCGGATCACCACATCCGGTGACCTGCTTCTCGGTGCGAGAATTCTCCGGTCCGGATTCCGCGGCATGAGTGCCGCTGCCCTGATCCTTGTCCGCTTGCTGATGCGGGTCGTTCCTGGGTTTACCGGTCGAACCGTCGTCCGGATCGCCGGAACCGTCGTGTGAGGTGCTGTGCGTATCGACGCCGTCGTCGTGCGGTGTGCCGTGTTCGCTCGGCGCGTCCGGCTTGTGTGAGCTCGGATGCGTCTCGCCGGGAGTGGTTTTCGTATGCGGTTTCGCGCCGTCGATATGCGTGCCGCCGCGCCCGCGCTTCAGTGCCTTCATGATGTCTTCCCACGCACCCTCGAGCTTGTGCAGCAGGGGCGTGAGCTTCTTGAAAGTCGAGGCGAGCTTGCGGAACAGTTTGGCGATCGTGGTCAGTACCTTCGCCACGAACGTGGTCGCCTGCGCGGCCACCAACGGGGTGGCCACGCCCAGCGTGCACACCTCTTCGGCCGCCCACGCGGCCAGCCGGCCCACGGCCTGGGCGATGAGGTCGCGCACGGTCTGGCGGACGAACGCCACCACGCCCCCGGCCATCGCGATCGCCGACGAGGCCGCCGAAGCCGCATTCGATGCCGCGGTCAGCAGCGAATTCGTCTCGGCCGCATGGGTTCGGTAGGCGTCCCCCGCGCTGCCGACCCAGTCGGCCACGTCCTGATCGACGGACTTCTTGTGATCGTCGGCGACCTGCTTGATGTGGGTGGAGACGTTCTCCCAGGTCTTGGCGTACGCCTGCACCGTATCCGGATCGCCGGCCACCCAATCCAGCGCTTCCTGCAGCGGCTTCACGTGCTCCATCAGGAAACCGACGCCGTAGGAGGCGAGCGTGCCGATCGGATCGACCGCCAAGGATACGGCCTCCATCCCTGCGCCGAGCACGGCGAGGCCGCCGTCGACCCACGATCCGGAGGAGATCGCATCGTGCACGTCGGCAACCGATTCGGCGATTCCGATGCCGGTGTAGGACTTCGTGGAATCCTCCCGCTGGGCGATCAGCGGGTTGTCGGCTTCCGTCGTCACCAGGTGGCCTCGGGTTTCACCGAAGCCAGCTCGCTCGCATTCGCTGAATCGGTGCTCTGCAGCGAGGTCGCGACCTGACCGAGCGTGCCCGCATCCGCGTTCAACGCGTCGGCGGCGGTCTTGATCGCCTGCAGTCCGCCGTCTTCGACCGTGTCGACGAACAGCGGCGGCAGGAACGAGCACAACTTCCCGAAGGCGTCGGTCGGCACCGAGACGGCCTGACCGGCCTGTAACGCCACGCTCAGCGAATCACTCACGCCCTGAACGTTTTTCGCATGCGTGCGGATCTTGTCCGGATCGACCTGGACCTGTCCGCTGCTCATCGGCCGGCCCCGCCTGGTGTGTGGTAGCTACCGGATGCGTTCACGTCGTCACCCGCCCCCTTCGTCCGAACCGCGCAACCCTGTCGAGCAAGGGCGCACAGATCGAATATAACGAACGGAGACCGGGACTCTGACTTCGAGCGGCAGCCGCCTGATTCACGTAGGCCCCCTCTCCACCGTTCGGGGGAACCTCAGCTGATCCACGAAATCCTTGTCACCGGAGGGCGTTACGGTCTTCCCGCAACAGCATCAACTCACGATGGAGACGACGATGGCTCGCACGACACCGCCCCGGCCCGTGGATGTGGAGGGGCTCTTCCCGGAGCTGGTGCCTCTGCGTCGTACGGCGATACGTCTCCACCCCCGCGCCGGTACCCCGTTTCCGGGTCAGAGCTCGGTCGGCGGGCCGCTGATGTGGCCGGCCGACGAGCCGTGGCCTGTCTGCCCATGCACCAGCCACCCGAAGGGCTGGGACCGGCCGGCGACGGATGGCCCCGTGCCGTTGGTCAGCGTTGCCCAGATCTACCGGCGGGACGTGCCACAGCTTGTCTTCCCCGACGGATGTGACCTGCTCCAGGTGCTGTGGTGCCCGTTCATCATCGATGGGTGTACCGCGCCGACACCGCGGGTGTATTGGCGCAGTGCGGAGTCGATCGGATGGATTCTCGAAGCGACGCCGCCGACCGTGAGCACCGCACCGGAGGACAGCATCCCAGACCCCTGCGTCCTTCATCCCGAGCCGGTAATCGAGTATCCGAGCTGGGACATGCCGGATGATCTGCGCGCTGCACTGCGAGAACGTTTGGAGGACATGGAAGCTCGTACCGGCTGGATGTACCACTACCACCTGGCTGACGCGCCCGGAATCAAGCTCGGCGGGTTCCCGAGCTGGACCCAGGAGCCCTGGTGGCCGGAGTGCCCGAGGTGCGGACAGACGATGGAGCACTTGCTGACAGTGAGCAGTTGGGAGTACGACGGCGAGTCCTGGCGGAGCTGGCTCCCGGCCGAGGACCGCGACAGTGAGACAGGACAGGAGAGGACGGATCCTGCCGGCAATCGTGCGGCACACAATCCGGCAAACGTGATGTTCGGTGATGCCGGCGGGGTCTATATCTTCCAGTGCTCCACCTGCCCGGACCGACCTGTGGAACATCACTGGGACTGCTCTTGAACCAGGCGCCCGGCGAGCCGGTGCCGGTGCCGTTGGCCGATCGCACGTACAGCGGCCAGTTCCTGGTTCGCACATCCGCCGACATGCACCGGCGATTGACCATCGAGGCCACCGAGCGCGGGATCAGTGTCAATAAATGGGTGAACGAGAAGCTCGCCAGTGCATGACCGCTCGCCGGGATTGACTCGCCGAGTGGGGTTTCGTTCTCAGTTCGGGGTCGGTGCCCAGTCGGCGGGGAAGGCTCGGTAGGTGCCCAACGGCAACCGGGCGTCGTAGACCATGTCGCCCGTCGGGGCGAATTCCGAAATATGCGGTGCCATGCCCCAGCCCACCAGGGTGTTGCCGTTGGGGAGCGGCTGGGCGTCGCCCATGGCGAAGGCGGTCAGGCCGGCGGGGTGGGTTTGGTTGCGCACCAATGTGGCTCGGTGGTTGTCGAAGTCCAGGTGGATCCACTGCACACTCGACACGCCCAGTGTCTCGAAGCCGCTGGAGTTGTTGTTGAACAGGCGCAGCGTATTCGGGTCGGCGAATTCCGCGTCGTGCTGGAATGCGAATTCGACGCCGGGGCCGAGATCGAAAGTCGAATGCCTGCCGCCGAGTTGCCACTTGATCGCACCGGTGTGGATGTCGACGTCGTAGACGGTGGAGGTATCGCGCATCGAGATCACCAGATCGCCATCGGGATCCAGCGCGATCGAATTCATGTGATACGGGTCGTAGGTGTCGCTGCCGGGAAGTTTGCCGGGGGTGGTGGTGTCGGTGAGCGGGACGTGCTCGGCGGCGCTCCAGCGCAACAGAACTCGCTTGCTCGCCACGTCGACCACCGTGGCGACGGTGTCGTACATCTTGCCGTTCTTCGGGCCGCCGATCGCGGACAGATCGGCGTCCACCTCCTGGTACGACGTGATCAGCGCTCGGCCGTCGGGAGTCAGGCGGAATTCGTGCACATCGCTGGGAGCGCCACCGGCATCGAGGGTTTCGATGACGTTGCCGTGTTCGTCGGCGATGTAGTCGGCACCCGAGCCGTGCCCGCCGACGGTGCCGCCCTGCCACCACGTAAGCACCCGTTTGCCCTGGTACGTCTGGGTGCGGAAGTTCGAGACGTCCTGTCCGGCGGGAGGCGTGTAGCGCCAGACCTCATGCCCGGCCTTGTCCACCACGATATTCGCCGGAGCGGTAGCCGGAACGGCCGACAGCGCCTTACCCGCCCCCGGAACCAGCGCCGCCGCACTGACACCGTTGCTGTAGTAGATGTAGCCGGGCGCCGCGGCCGGGGTGTTCACATCCACGGTGTATTCGGGTGCGCCTACCGGAAAAGTCGGCAGCGGAGCCGCGTGCGCGGTGAACGGGATGGACGCGGCGCCTATCCCGACCGATGCTGCGATCAGCGTGGCGGTGTGGCGAAGGTTCCTGGTAATCCTGGCCATCAGTTTCCTTCAGCTGAGTCGACCGATAATTGCGCAGAGCGTAGACCGGCTTTCTGAGGGAACTGTGAAGGCGGGCCGAGTCCCCGCGCGGCGCGAAGAATCGCTGCCCTCCGCCTCACGCGGTCTCCAGGGTGCGGCGGGCGTAGGCGCGGACGTCGGCGTCGGTATCGGCGAGTACCACCTGGAGGGCGGTTCGGACGGCCGCGTGGTCGGGCCAATGCGAGAGGGTCAGGACGGAGGCTTTGCGGACGTCCGGATGGGGGTCGGTCAGGGCGGATTCCAGCGCCTCGGACGCGGCGTGCGGGCCCAGTCCGGCCCAGCCGCGGGCGCCGCCCTCGCGCACCTGCCAGGCCGAATCCTTCAGCGCCGCGGTCAGAATCGCCGCATCGGACGAATCGCCGAGCCGCGCCAGGGCGGCGAGGGCGGCGGCGCGGACCAGGGGATCTCGGTCGTCGACCAGGGCACGGATCGTGTCGGCGCCGCCGGCGCCGATCTCGGCCAGGCCGCGGGCGACGGCCACCCGGACCTCCCGGTTCTCGTCGAACGCGGCGGCGGTGAGGGCCGACCAGTCGTCGAGGGAGACCAGGGCGCGCACACCTTCGATGCGCACGCGGTGGTCGCTGTCCACCACGGCCTTGCCGAACAGGTCCGCCGAGCCGCGGCGCTGGGCGCGCAGCAGATCCACCACCGCGGCTCGCACGAGCGGGTCGGGCGATTCGGCGTGTGCGGTCAATTGTCCTGCGGGAGGCAGGATTTCGATCAGCTCGCGCAGGCCGGAGACGGCAGCGGCGCGAACGCCGGCGTCGTGGTCGCCGAGCGCGGCGATCAGGGCATCGGCGAATCCGTCCGGAGTGCCCTCGGTCAGCACCGAGAGCGCGGTGGCTCGCACCCGGGGGTCGCTGTCGTCCAGATAGTCACGCAGCTCGGCGGCCGCCGGACTGTCCAGCCCGAGCAGGAGCGCGATCCGGGGTGCGGCGGAGTCGTCGGTGGGGGCGGGGATCGTGATTCCGGGACGGGGTGCGGCGCCGGTCGCCGATGCTCCGGTCCGGGGTGGGCCGGCCTTCAATTCCGGCTGCGCCACCGCGACCGGCTCGAGCTCGGCGCGCGGCAGATCCTCCCATTCCGGCACCGGCACGAAATACGGTGCGACCGGGCGCTTCAGGAATTCCATCTCGCCGTCGGCGCCCTTGCGCAGGTTCAGGTGGTAGCGCCACTCCTCGTCGTTGCGTTCGGGCAGGTCGGCGCGGTCGTGGTACAGACCCCACCGCGATTCGGTGCGGGTCAGCGAGGACCGGGCCGCCATCTCGGCGCAGTCGCGGATGAAATCGACCTCGGCGCACCGCATCAGTTGGTGCGGGGTGTCCGCGCCCATCTCGGCGATCTCCTGCCGCATCCGCTCGAAGGTCTCCACCGCGAGCGACAGTTTGGTCTGCGTCTTCGGCGGCGCGACGTAGTCGTTGACGAAACGACGCAACTTGTATTCGACCTGCTGCTGCGGCGGGCCGTCGGGATGGCGCAGCGGACGGTAGATCAGCTCATGCGCCGCGGCCAGCTGATTGTCCGGAAGAATCTGCGGCGCAGGCACTTCCGCAAGCGTCGACGACGCGTGCTCGCCCGCCAGATCCCCGTAGACGAACGCCCCGATCATGTAGTTGTGCGGTACGCACGCGAGATCGCCCGCCGCGTACAACCCCGGGACCGTGGTGCGCGCGTGTTCGTCCACCCACACACCGGAGGCGGAATGCCCACTGCACAAACCAATTTCGGAGATGTGCATCTCGATGTCGTGGGTGCGGTAGTCGTGGCCGCGGTTGGCGTGGAAGGTGCCCCGGGTCGGTCGCTCGGTGGTGTGCAGGATGCCCTCGAGCGCGTCGAGCGTCTCCTCGGGCAGATGCGAGACCTTCAGATAGATGGGCCCGCGCGCGGACTCGATCTCCCGCTTCACCTCCGCCATCATCTGCCCGGACCAGTAGTCCGAGTCGACGAAACGCTCACCGGCGGCATTCACCTGATATCCGCCGAAGGGGTTCGCGACATAGGCGCAGGCCGGCCCGTTGTAGTCCTTGATCAGCGGATTGATTTGGAAGCATTCGATACCCGACAACTCCGCGCCGGCGTGATAGGCCATCGCGTACCCGTCGCCGGCGTTGGTCGGATTCTCGTAGGTGCCGTACAGATAGCCCGACGCCGGCAGTCCGAGCCGGCCGCACGGTCCGGTCGCCAGGATCACCGCCTTCGCGCCGACCGCCACGAACTCCCCGGTCCGGGTGTTGAGCGCGGCCGCACCGACCGCGCGACCGCCGTCGGTGAGGACCCGCACCGGCATGAGCCGGTTCTCGATCCGGATCCGTTCCCGCATCTTGCGTTGCCGCAGGACGCGGTAGAGCGCCTTCTTGACGTCCTTGCCCTCCGGCATCGGCAGCACATAGGAGCCCGAGCGGTGCACGCGGCGCACCGCGTACTCGCCGTAGGCGTCCTTCTCGAACTTCACGCCGTAGCGTTCCAGCCGCTGCACCATGGCGAAGCCGCGGGTCGCGGTCTGATACACCGTGCGCTGGTCGACGATTCCGTCGTTCGCGCGGGTGATCTCGGCGACGTAGTCCTCCGGCTCCGCCTTACCCGGGATGACGGCGTTGTTCACGCCGTCCATGCCCATGGCCAGCGCGCCGGAGTGACGCACGTGCGCCTTCTCCAGCAGCAGCACGTTCGCGCCGTTCTCCGCGGCGGTGAGCGCGGCCATGGTGCCGGCGGTTCCGCCGCCGATCACCAGCACGTCGCAGTCCAGGCGCACGGTGTCGGACAGCTCGGGAATCTTCATCAGCGCACTCCAAGGAGGTGAATAGTCGGGGCGGCTCAGGCAGCGGCCGACCGCGGCGAACGATCGAGAGCGGCGAGGATTTCGGCACGCTCGGCACTGCGATCGACGTCCTTGCCGCGCGGGTTCGGCACCGCGATCAGCGAATGCAGGGCCCGGTCGGTGCCGCCGAGCACCGCGACCCGGTCCCCGAGGGTCAGCGCCTCGTCCACGTCGTGGGTGACGAAGACGACCGTGGCGGGATGGGTCTGCCAGGTTTGAATCAGAAGTCGTTGCATGGTGATTCGCGTCGGAGTGTCCAGAGCACCGAACGGCTCGTCCATCAGTACCGCGCGCGGCGCCCCGGCCAGCCCGCGCGCGAGTTGTACGCGCTGGCGCATACCGCCCGAGAGGCTCTTGGGCAGATAGTCGCCGAAACCGGTGAGCCCGACCTCCTCGATCCAGCGCTCGGCCTGCGCTCGGCGGGTAGCCCGCGGCTCCCCGCGCAACGTCAACGCCAATTCGATATTGGAACGCACAGTGCGCCAGGGCAACAGCGCATTGTCCTGAAACACCATCGCCCGGTCGCGGGAGGGCCCGGTGATCGTGTCGCCGTTCGCGAGCGCGCGTCCGGAGCGGGGCGGCAGCAGGCCGGCCAGGGCGCGCAGCACCGTGGATTTCCCGCATCCGGACGGCCCGGTCAGGACGAGGATCTCGCCCGCGCGGATATCGAGTGTCAGCCCGTCCAGCACAGGTGCGCCACCGTAGCGAAGGTCCACCTGATCGAGTCGCAAACCCATTGCGGTCGAGCTCATTTCGTCACCTCTCCGGCACGTGGCAGCCAGCGGGTGGCGCGCCGTCCCAGCAATTCGATGGCCGCCGAGGTGGCGAAGCCCAGCACGCCGATGGTGATGATGCCGACGAACACACCGGGATAGTCGACGATCGTGTATGCCTGCCAGGTGCGGTAGCCGATGCCGAGGCGCCCGGAGATCATTTCGGCCGAAACCACACAGATCCACGCGACGCCGATCCCGACCGACAGCCCGCTGAACACGCCCGGCAGGCTGCCCGGCAACACCACCCGCACCAGCACGTCCCAGCGGTTACCGCCCAGCGTGCGCACCGATTCCTCCCAGATGGTCGGCAGTGCCCGCACCGCGTGCCGGGTGCTCACCATGATCGGGAAGTAGGCGGCGAGGAAGGTGATGAACACGATGCCGGCCTCGTCGGTGGGAAACAGCAGGATGGCCACCGGCACGATCGCGACCGCCGGAATCGGGCGGGCCAACTCGGTCAGCGGTCCGAAGATGTCGGCGAACCAGCGTGAACGCCCCAGCGCCACCCCGGTCGCGACACCGATCACTGCGGCCAGCCCGAAGCCGCTGAGAATGCGGATCAATGATTGGCCGAGGTCCAGCCAAAAGGTGTCGGTCTGCACCTGCACCCGCAGCCGGTGCAGGATCTGGGTGACCGTCGGCAGCGTATCGAAGCGGACCCACAGCCGAAGATGGTTGGCGGTCAGCACTTGCCAGGCGATCAGCGCGACGACGATGGAGGCCACCCGAACCAGCCGCGAGCCCCACAACCCTGCGGTGCCGTGGTGTCCGGCGGGCGCAGTGGTTTCCCGTGCCGCGGTGATGTCCGGAGCGCCGGCGTCGACCGGGATGGTGGTGGCGCTCACGACCGCACCTCACCGATGGCCTGGTCGTAACTCACCGCGACCGCACCGGGGCGGCGGGCCTGATACCGCTGCACCGCGCCGGGGGTGATGAAGGGCAGGTAGGTATCGCCCTCGCGCACCCACTGCGCCTTGTCCGCGAACCAGCGAGTGCCGAGTTCCGCATCCGGCGCGTAGGCGGCGCGGATCTTCTTCCCCTGCGCCCGTGCGGCTTTCACCGCGCGCAGCAGGTCGGTGGGGTTGCCCGCGGGCTGTGCGGCAGCCTGGCCGTCGAACCAGATCTCGCCGGCGAGGGCCGCATCGGAGACCGGTTTACCGGTGCTCGGATCGACGCCCGTGATCGGCGCGGGATCGGCGAAGTTCGCCACGGCCGCATCATAATTCGCACCGCGTTCGGCGAAGGCTTTCCGCAATGGGGCGTCGTCGACGAATTTGTCGATATCGAAATCGGCGAAGTCGCCGATCGACTTCAGATACGGAACATCACCCTTGAACGCCTGGACGAGCTGCGGCTTCAGGGGCGTGTCGAACGAGGTTCCCCCGGGTCCGTTGTAGAGGTAGACGACCTCCGCCGGCAGTCCGGAGTTGTCAGCGACCAGCTGCGCGGCTTCGAGCGGTTTCGCGTGCAGGAAATCGGTGGCGTCAAGTTGCGCCTGCAGGAATGCATCGAGCACCTCGGGATGGGATTTCGAATAATCACGACGTGCCACCACACCGTGGAATGTCGGCACGTTCAACTCGGCGCCATCGTAGAGCAGCTTGGCCTTGTCCTGGAAAACGAGCAGGCCGGGCCATGCCACGAATTGCGAAAGCGCCTGCACCTGGCCGGATTCCAATGCGGACGCGCCGATCTGCGGCTGCTGGTTGAGCACGTCCACACCGTGCGCGGGGTCGATGTTCGCGCGGCTCAGAGCCTGGCGCAGAGTGCCGTCACCGGCGGAGCCGACGCTCGCGGACACCTTCTTGCCCGCCAGATCCGACAGCGACGTCGCCGTCGAATTCGGCGCGGTGACAACCATATTCAGGGAACCCCGCGGCTGGTAGCCGGTGATCGAGACCAATTCGGTGGCCGAACGCTCGCTGGCGGAGGTTCGGGAACCGTTGATCAGCAGGGGGTAATCGCCCATCGAGCCGATATCGATCTTCTCCGCGATCATCTGCGCGGTGATCGGCGCGCCGGTGTCGTAGTCCTGCCATTCGACCTGATATTTCGGGCCGCCCTTCGCGGTCAGGTCGTTCAGGCGATTCTCCAGGAAACCCTTGGCGCGCAGTAGCGTTCCGGCGGTGACGGTATTGATGGTCTTGGACTGATAGCCGACGACCACCCGGACGGTGTCCCCGGATCCGGTCTGCTCGAGCGAGCATCCGGCGGCCAGGGTGGCGATCAGGGCGGCGGCGGCCAGTATGCGGCCACGACGGTACTTCATGGTATTTCCTCGAAATCGGGCCGAGGGCGGCCACTGAAAGATTCCGCTGCGCGATTCAGCGCAGCAGATACGGCATATTGACGGTGACGGCGCCGGTGGGACAGCGCGCCGCGCACGGCCCGCAGTACCAGCACTCGTCGACGTGCATGAACGCCTTGCCGTTGTCCGGATTGATCGCCAGCGAATCCAGCGGGCAGATCTCCACACACAGCGTGCATCCCTCGATGCACAGCGATTCGTCGATGGTTACCGGGACATCAGCCCGCTGATTGACCGACGCCATGGCGGCTCAGCCTCCAATCGTTGCTTTCCGTGGTGCGAATCAGGCTGTCGCGCAGGGTGATCCGATCACCACGCATGCGTATGTACTCGAGATCCACCGGGCGCCCGTCGGCGAGATAGGTGAGACGTTCCAGCAGCAGCAGTGCGCTGCCCTCGGGGGCCTGCAGGGTGGCGGCGCTGTGGATGTCGGCGGTGATGGCCTCCACCGCCAGATCGGCCGAACCGAGCGACTGGCCGCTGATCTGTTCGATGAGCCCGAAGATGTCCTCCGACCGCAGATCGCAGTCGAGTACCCGCTCGCCGATGTCCGGGGCCAGATAGGTGTGGTCCAGGCTGAGAGGCAGATCACCCAGGTAGCGCAGCCGCTCCAGGTAGACCGCGGATTCGCCGGGCTCCAGGCCGAGCCGGTTGGCAACCGCGGGCGGTGGCGTGAGGCGCACCGCCGCGCGCACCTCGTTGCGCACCTCGCCGTGCCCGCGCAGCGTTTCCTTCAGGCCGCGCAGGCTGTCCAGGCCGTGATCGTATTTGCGTTGCGCCACATAGGTTCCCACTCGCGGGACACGGCCGATGAGGCCCTCGTCGCGCAGCAGTGCCAGTGCCTCGCGCACCGCGTTGCGGGAGACGGCGAATTCCGCGGCGAGTTCGGATTCGGTGGGCAGCGGGTCGCAGCACTGGCCGGTGTGGATCTGCTGGCGCAGCACATCGGCCACCTGTCGGGCCCGATCCGCCTTGCGGATG
Source organism: Nocardia sp. AB354 (assembly GCF_049538315.1). Lineage (NCBI taxonomy): Bacteria > Bacillati > Actinomycetota > Actinomycetes > Mycobacteriales > Nocardiaceae > Nocardia > Nocardia sp. AB354. The sequence goes on from NZ_JBMVFU010000003.1 coordinate 259,709, forward strand.
GTGCGGGCGCCGGCGGCTGCCGCCGTAGTCTCCGCCCCGGAAGCCGGGTGGTCGGCAGCGGACCCGTGCTGCTGACGCAGGGGTACCGGATCGGCCGTCATCTCCACCTCCTCACGCTTGTGACCTGCGGTTTCCGAGCGTAACGGCGGGGCCCGGGCGGGAGTGCCGGCCGCATGGGCGGCGCCGGCCGGGCGTGCCGTTATCCGCCGCCCGCCCGAGCGTCGGACCTGCTGAAATCCGGGCGATCGAAGGTAATGCGCCACCTGCGGCGATGCGGGCCCGCATTCGAATCAGTGTGAGCGCAATATGTGCCGTGACCGTTCGCTGGCGCGGCGCGGAATCGGGGTGTTACCGTTTTCCACATGTCCACCAGCCGTTCGAACCGCGCCCGGGTCACCTATGTGACCGTGGCGCTCGGTGTGCGGCTGCCGCGGCAGCGGGAACTGTGTTGTTCCCGGCCGCGCAGCTGAGACCGCTCCAGTCGTCCGTCTGTCGACCCTTTTCGGGCCCTTCTCGCTGCCTTGTTGCCGATGTAGTCGTCTCTTCACGAGACTTTCGACAAGGACTTCGCCCCATGATGAGCCCCATCCTCGAACGACAGTCTTCCCCTTCTCGTCCGCGGCCGGTACGCAGTGTGCCGCGGCCGGTGGTGCCGCCGGAATTGCGGATCACCGACAACCCGGCGGCCGCTGTGCTGCGTGCCGCCACCCGCGGACCCATCTTCCGCGACAACGCCGCTCAGACAACCGGTTTGAGCATCGCCACCGTGAATCGGCAAGTGTCGGCGCTACTTTCGTCCGGACTGTTGCGAGAGCGCGCCGACCTCACCGCATCCGGTGCGGTCGGACGCCCGCGCGTGCCGTTCGAGGTCGATACCGACCGCTTCGCCACACTGGGCGTCCATATCGGTGCGAATCTCACCCGGATCGTGGCCGCCGATCTGTCCGGCCGCATTCTCGGCGGGTTGGAGATCGCCACCCCGCAGGCCGCGCAGGAGGCGGCCATCACCATCATCGCGCGCAGCGCCAAGGCCTTCCTGGACCGATTACCGCGGCGCCGTCCGTTGTGGGTCGGTGTGGCGCTGGCCGGACGGGTCGATCCCGTCGCCGGCGTCGTGGATCATCCCCGCCTGGATTGGCAGTCTGCGCCGGTCGGCCCGATCTTCGCCACCGTGCTGGACCTGCCGGTTTCGGTCGCCGCCCACGTGGAGGCGATGGCCGCGGCCGAACTGCTGCTCACCACCGGTGCGCCGGATCGCTCCGGCGCCCAGGACCGGCCCGGCAGCAGCCTCTACATCTACGGCCGGGAGACGGTCGGTGTCGCGGTCACGCTGCACGATCGTGTCTACACCCCGGCGAACGGCCCGGGTTCGATCGCGCATCTGCCGACCGGATCCGATATCGATTGCTCGTGCGGCCGGCGGGGTTGCTTGGAGGCCACGGTCGGCGAGGCGGCCGTGCTGGCTCGCGCCGTGCGCGCCGGCATCGTGCCGAAGCGGGAGGCGCCGCGGAAACCGGTGATCGCCGAGCTGTACCGTGCCGCCGAACAGGGTTCCGCCCCGGCTCGCGACATGCTGTTCGAGCGGGCCGAAATCCTCGGCAACACCGCGGCTCTGGTGCGCGACATGTTCAATCCCGATCGGGTGGTGCTGGGCGGACAGGCCTTCACCGGTTACCGGCCGGGGCTCGAACGAGTCGTGCAGGCCTTCGGTCGCGCCACGACTCTCGCCCCGGCGGATCTGCGGATCAGCCGATTCGGCGGGCGGGTTCAGGAGCATGCCGCGGCCGTCACCTCACTCAGCGTCTGCTACGCCGATCCGCTGTCGGCGCTGCGCCGGGCAACGCGCTCGCGCTGAGGCCCCGGGCGCTCGCGCTGAGGAGACGGGCGCTCGCGCTGGGGACCCGGCGCTGGCGCTGAGCAGACGAGCGGCGGCCGAGTCCACGAGCGAAGACTCGGCGGCCGGGGCGGGTCCACCGTCCCGGCCGTGGCTGTGGCCCTATGCGGGCTTGACGCCGGTCAGCACACCCGTCGACGGTTGCACCGTCCGATACTCCAAGTCCTGAAATCCCGCTTGCTCCAAGGGATTCCGATACCGCCGGATATCGATCTCGGTGGGATCCATATGCCTGCTGAGCAGCTTCGTCAGCCGCCCGTGCACACCCACGGGCGCCATATCGGCCAGGAGAACCCGTCCACCCGGCCGTAGTACCCGCCACATCTGCGACAGGGCGTTCCCACGATCCGCCTCGGGAATGTGATGCATCCCGAACGTGCAGGTGACGACGTCGAACGAAGCGTCCGGCAGCGGCAGCGACTGGGCCACGCCGTACTCGAAGCGGCAGTTCGTCCGGTAGCCGGACCGGGCGGTGGCGTACTCGACCATCTCGCGGGCGGCATCGATACCTACGACTTCACCGCGGGGTCCGACCCGGTCGGCCAGCGCGAACACCAATGTGCCCGGGCCGCTGGCGATATCGAGGGCGCGTCCGCCGGGTTCCGCGCCACTGGCGGCGGCGAGGGCGGCCGCGTGTCGTCGGCGTCTGCCGCCGAAGAAGACGGTGGTGAACGCGCTGTAGCCGCGCGGGTTGGTGATCAAAATGCCCTGGGGGTCTTGTTCGATTCGGAACATGTGTTCATGATCTGGTGAAGCGGCTGCTCCCACCAGAGGCAAAAGCATCGAAACCGTTCGTTTCCGCACACCCGGAGGCACAGTGTCCGATAACGACCGCCGCGTCCGGCGTACCCGCAGCACGCTGCATCGCGCCCTGATCGAGCTCATGATCGAACGCCCCTACGACCGGATCACCGTGCAGGACATCCTCGACCGCGCCGATGTCGGCCGTTCGACGTTCTACGCCCACTTCCGCAGCAAGGACGACCTGCTCGTGGTCAGTGGAACCGAATTCCTGCGTGCGGCGCTCGCCCGCCGCTCGGGTGACCCGATACGAACCATCATCGAACTGGCCGAGGGGCATCGCGAGGTCTACCGGGCGCTGCTCGGCCCGAAGAGCACCATGGTCGTCGTGCGTGGCACCCAGCAGATGTTCGCCGAGATCCTGGCCGACCAGGGCAGCGCCGAGCCCGAGACCACATTCCTGTCGTGGGGGCTGGTCGGGTTGCTGCCCGCCGTAGCCGAAGGCCGCACCACCCCTCGGGCGGCCTACGAGGTCATCCGGCGGGTCAGCGACCCGCCGTCGTGAAAAGCCCCTCCAATGCGGTGATGAAATACGGGAAATGCCCGGCGAACCGGTGCAGATTCCGGTCGCGATCGAAGCCGCCGAACCAGTAGAGCCCGGCCTGACGGTCGGCCCCGGGATCCACATCGCGGAAGGTGCGGATCCAGTTGTCGGCCCGGCCACCGATGATCGTGAACGGTAGCGCCCGCGAGAACAGCAGTTCGCGATCGGCCGGCGGGATCTGATCGGGCCGCTGCGCGTCCAGACCGTTCTGCAGAGCTTTCACCTGTGCGGCGAGCGCGCGGCCCGCGGCGGTCCGCGCCGGCAGGTACCGGCCGAGTAGCAGCATGGCCGCGCCGCCGAGCGCGATGGCCATGCCGACCAGTGCATATCCGCCGGCGACGGCGAGGCCGACGGTGGCCCCCACCCCGATCACCAGCAGCGCGACGCCGATCCAGAAGGCGAGTCCGCGCCGATCGTGATCGATCAGCGTGCCGCGTTCGAGCGCGTCGCGGCGCAGCGCGGAGCGTACGGGCTCGGCGGCGACGCGACCCGGCGCCCGCAGTTCCGACAACAGAACCGAGTCGGCGCCCTCGGGCAGCAGGGTCGTATAGACGTGCTTTTCGTAGCTGCGCAGTTGATCGTCGACGGGATTCACCCGGGTGATGCGCCAGTCCGAATCGCTCACCGGTGCGATCCACAGATAGCGCCGCACCGCCAGATCCACCACGGTGGCGGCGATATCGGCGGCATCGGCGGAGCCGTCGAGCAACAGTCCCGCCTCACCGGGCAAAATGCCGTCGGGAGAGACGAATTCGCTGTGGTTTCCGTTGCGCTGCACCGGATCCAGAGTTCCGGTGGCGGTCAGGGCCGCGGCGTCCTGGCGGCGAGCCCAGGCCAGATAGGCGCCGAAGGCGGCCAGCGCCGCCAGCAGGACACCGAAGGCGATCAGCACCGGTGCGGTGACGGCGAAGGCGCCCGTCCCGCGGCCGCCGCGAATATCGGCGTTGGCCTTCACCGTGCCGGGCGGTACCTGCAGGGTCACATCGAGAATGTCGCCCTTGTGCAGATTCTCCTCGTGCATGGTGAGCACGCCGTCCGGTTCGACGCGGGCGTCGTTGCATTTGCGGGTGCTACCCACCGAGCCGACCGTGCAGTCGGCGATCCCCATCCGGTAACTCGGGCTGATCACCGAACCGTCGAACGAGGCGACATCGGTGTTGAGGGCCCCCGTCCAATGGAACAGTTGCGTACCCGGCGCATCGCTGACCGTGCCGTGCACGGTGTACTTGAACGACGACTCCCCCGGCGGCGCGTCCACGCTGAACACATCGCCCGCCACCTTCGCCGAACCCGTTCCGGTACTGGAGATGTCGGTCACACCGAAACGGCGTTCACTCCCGTCGTCGCGTCCCACCCGCAACGGCAACGCCATGTGGAACTGACCACCCGGCGGTACCTTCACGGTTTCCGCCACCTCGAGCAGACCGGCCTCGCTGAGTTTGACATCCGCGATGATCGACACACCCGCGGGCTCCTGTGCCCGCGCGGCCGGTGCTGCGGCGAACAGCCCGGCCGTTATCAACAACAGAGCGCCGAACGCGCCCCCCCGAAAGATCAGCATGGGGCAGTAGCTTAGCGGTGGGCCATTGTGCGAGCAGGCGTCGCGAATCCGGCGGCTTGCTATTCTGCGTCGGCGGCTGTCGCCGGAGAGTGGTGGCTGTCGCCGGATGAGGAACGGACAAGGGGGAGTGGGGGAGTGAGTCGACCACCCTACGGGCACGGCCCGAATCCGCGGGGCGGACGGCCGGTTCCACCCCATGCTCCGGGCGGGCGGCAGCGTCCGGGGCCGCCGCCGGGGTACGGCCACACGGCACCGCCCGGATATCCGCCGCCCGGCTATGCAGGTTACGCACCGCCCACCGGGCCTCCGCCTTACCCCGCCGCTCCGGGTTATGGCGGACATCCCGGATACGGTGCGGGACAAGGTTATCGACCGTCCGTGCCGCCCGGGCATCGTCCACCCGTGCCACCGCCGCGGCCGTACGGTCCGGCCGGTCCGCGCTCCGCGCCGCCGCGCAAGCGAGGTGGCGGGGGCTTCGGCGCGGTCGTCGTCGTGGTGCTGCTGATCGTCACCTCGGGCCTCATCCGCTTCGCCGTGCGGACCGGATTCGACGCGGCCTCGCATACGGGAGAACACGGCAACTACAGCTACAACCCGCCGCCCGGTAAGGATTCCGCGGGCGTTCCCGAGACCGGCGCCAATCCGCTCCTGGCCGATCCCGGTTCGCCGCTGAATCCGGCGCGCTGCCCGTACACCCCGTGGAGCACGCAGGTCGACGCCGCCCGCGCGTTCTTCGACAGTGCCGCAGCCTGTCTGGCCGACGCCTGGAAGCCGGTGCTGGAGCAGGCGAAGTTGAGTTTCACCCCGCCGAAACTCGTTGTCACCGCGAGCACTTCGGGCATCACCACGCCGTGCAGTGGATCGAGCAGCAATTTCGCGGCCTTCTACTGCGGTGCGGATCAGACCATCTACATGCCGATCAGTCAGCTGCAGACGGATATGTTCCACGATCACTGGGAGATCTACCTCTCGGTCTTCGCCCACGAATACGGTCACCACATCCAGGCGCTGTCCGGGATTCTCGGCGCGGCCAACAAACAACGCCGCCAGACCGGCCTCTACAGCGACGAGGGGCTCGACCTCTCCCGGCGAATCGAATTGCAGGCCAACTGTTTCGACGGCATGTACTTCGCGTCCTCGGCAGGCGGGAAGTCACTGACGCCGGTGCAGGCGCAGTCCGCGCGCAAGGATGCCTACGGCCGGGGTGACAGCGCCGGCGATATGCGCAGCCACGGCACCGCGGAACACGCCGGCGACTGGTGGAGCACCGGATTCGACAAGAACGCGACCGCGCCCTGCAACACCTTCATCGCGCCGTCCGGACAGGTGAGCTGATCCGCCATGCCGCAACCGCCGAGATACCCACCGCCGCACGGTGTTCCGCCGCACGGGCGCCCGCCTTACGGCCCGCCCGGGTACGGACCACCACCCGGATACGGCCCGCCGCCGGCGTATCCGCCGCCCGGTCCGCGACCACCGTACGGTGCGCCGCTGCCGCCGCCGGGTGCGTATCCGGTCGGTCCGTACGGCGGTCCGCCGTTGCCGCCGCCCGGCTATTACGGCCGTCCCTATCCGCCGCCGAGGTCCGGTGGCGGCGCGGTCGGTGCGGTCTTCGCCGTGCTGTTCGTCTTCGTGGTGGTCGGCGGCTTGGTCGCGTTCGCGACGATGGGAGGTCGTGACAATTCGTCGGCGTCGTCGTATTCGACGTCGGCACCGAGTTTCACGTATACGACGCCGACGTGGGCCACGAGCACGAGCGACCCGGCCACGTCGAGTTCCGAGGTCACCACCTACTCCACCTCGGCTCGCGCCACCACCCAGGCCGCGACGCGAACCACGCGTGCCGCGCCGACGTCGACGAAACCGGCCGGACCGCAACCGGTTGTCGCCACCGCGAACAATCCGCTGTTCGGCGATCACGACTCCGGCCTGATCAATATCGAATGCGGTTATCCGCGTTGGGGTTCGAGTGTCGCGGCCGCCACCGCCTTCTTCAACGCCGAGAAGGACTGCCTGGACCGGATGTGGCAGCCGGTCCTGCAGGCGGCGAACCTGCCGTTCTCGAGTCCGACGGTCAGCGTGCCCGCGCGCGGTGTGGACGCCGTCTCGCCCTGCACCAGTTCGGGCGGCAATTACGCGGCGTTCTACTGCTCGACCAACAACACTATCTATATGCCGCTCGATCACCTGCAGGTCGAACAATTCGGCGACCAGGCCGAGATCTACGCCTCGGTGTTCGCGCACGAGTACGGACATCACGTACAAGGGATCTCCGGCATCTCCGACAAGGAGAACAAGGATCGCTACGACGCGGGGGTGCGATCCGCGGTCGGATTGGAGTTGTCGCGTCGCCTGGAGCTGGAAGCGCAGTGCTTCGGCGGAATGTGGGTGGGCTCATCGCAATTCGTCGGCTCGCTCACCACCGATCAGGTCGGAAGGATTCGTCAGACCAACTATCGTCGCGGCGACCAAGCGGGCGATATGCGCGATCACGGCACGCCCGACCACTACGGGGCGTGGTACGACCAGGGACACGACAACAACCGCACCTGGATGTGCAACACCTGGAACTCGCCGTCGGATTCGGTGTCGTGACCGGCGGCCGAATCCGGTCGGCGTGAGCGGTCGGCCTATCCCTGCTCCCGCAACTGCGCCAACCACCGCGCACCCTCATCGGGATCCGGCGTTTCCCCGCCGATGACGTCCAGGACCGCATGCCCGAGGCAGGCCGCCGCCATGACCCGGTCGGCGACGGCTTCGGTGTCGCCCCACGGCAGATGGGGTTTGGCGATGAGCAGCGACGCGATGCCGTGGGCGGCGGCCCAGAGTTCGAGCACCAGCGGCATCGGGTCGCCGGGCGCGATCACGCCGGAGTCCATCGCCTCCTGCACCGTCTGCGAAAACCGTTGGAACGCACCACTACCCAGCACCACGTCCACCGCGGAGGGGCCTTCGCCGGGTGAGGCGGCGGTGGCGACTCGGTATTGACCGGGATGCTGCAAGGCGAAGCGCACATAGGCCAGACCCTGCTGACGCATCCGGGACATGGGCGAGACGGTCGGGTCGCTCGCGGCGCCGATGGCCGCGTCGAGATCTTCGAACACCTCCGCCACCGCGGCATCGATGAGGTCGTCCTTGTCGGCGAAGTGGCGGTAGATCGACGGTGCGGTGACGCCCACCGACTTGCCGACCTCACGGATCGACACCGAATCGGCATTACCGGTGCGAGCCAGCAACTCTCGTGTCGCGGCGAGGATTTCGGCGCGCAGCTCGGTACCGGAGCCGCGGGCGGAACGGGGACGGCTCGAACGTGTCACGGCCGCCCCGCCGGTTCCGGTTCCGCGGCGCGCTCCGGCGTCGCGGGCGTGGGATGTTCGGTGAGACCGAACCGCTCGTGCCAGCGTGCCAAGGGGCCTGGGGCCCACCAGTTTCCGCGGCCCATCAGCCGCATCAGCGCCGGAACCAGCAGCATGCGGATGACGGTGGCGTCGGCCAGCACGGTGATCGTGAGACCGAGACCGAACATCTGCATGAACGACACCTTCGCGGTGATCATGGCGCCCAGCACGATCGCCATCAGCAGGGCGGCCGCGGTGACGATGCGACCGGTCCGGGCGACACCGATGGCCACCGAACGGTCGTTGTCGGCGGCGGTGCGGTCGGAAGCCAGCCAGGCCTCGCGGATGCGGGAGAGCAGGAACACCTCGTAGTCCATCGACATCCCGAAGGCCAGGCAGAACATCAGGATCGGCATGGTGGGCACCAGGAAGCCGGTGGGCGTGAAGCCGAGCAGCCCGGAGAAATGCCCCTCCTGGAAGATCCACACCATCATGCCGAACATCGCGGTCAGCGACAGCGAGTTGATCACCACGGCCTTCAGCGGGAGCACCACGCTGCCGGTGAACAGGAACAGGACCACGAAGGTCGCCAGTGCGATCAGCGCGATCGCCAGCGGCAGCCGTTCTCCCAGGGCGTGCAGGGAGTCCACGTTCATCGCCGCGGCACCGCCGAACAGCGCCGGCGAGGGCGCGGGCACATCGCGCAATGCCTGCAGCTGATCCTTCGCCTGGTGGGAGTACGGATCGAATGTCGATGTGACGGTGAGATATTGGCCCGAGTCGCCGGCCATCCCCGGCGCGGCACCGCCCATCCGGGCGCCGGACACGTAGACGCCGCTACTCGACAGCACCGCGTTCACGCCGTCGACCTTCGACAGCGCCGTGGCGTAGCCGCTGATCGCCTGGGGTTCACTCGGCGCACCCGGCAGCACGATCGTCGTCCCGGTTCCGGAGTTCACGGCGGGGAATTCCGCCCGCAACTCGTCGCCGACCGCGCGGCTGGTCGATCCGGCGGGCAGCACCCGGTCGTCGGGATAGCCGAATTTCACCCCGAGGAATGGCGCGCCGACCGCGAGCAGCACCGCGATGATCGCGATGGAGACCGGCAACGCCCGCCGCATCACCCAGGTGACCGTGCGATACCAGCCGGACTCGTGCTCCGGTCGCGGTGCGGGCTCGGTGCGGCCGAACAGTTTCCGGATCGCCACCCGCAGATTCCAGGAATTGATCCGGTCCCCGAGCAACACCAGCGCCGCGGGCAGAATCACGATCGATGCGATCGCCGCGGCCGCCACCACCGCGACCCCGGCATAGGCGAACGACTTCAGGAAGTACATGTCGAAGACGCTGAGCACCGCCAGCGCGAGCGCGACCGTCAGCGCGGAGAACAACACCGTGCGTCCCGCGGTCTGCACCGCCCGCACCGCGGCGGCCTCGTGGCTCGACCCCGCGGCCAATTCCTCGCGGTATCGGCTGACGATGAACAGGCTGTAGTCGATCGCCAGGGCCAGTCCCAGCGCGGTGGTCATATTCAGCGCGTAGATCGACACATCGGTGAAGAGGGTGAAGCTGCGCAGGATCGCGAGGGTGCACAGAATCGCGAAGATCCCGACCGCCAACGGCAGCGAGGCCGCGATCACGCTGCCGAACACCAGGATCAGCACGATCGCGGTGAGCGGGACCGCGATGCCCTCGGCCATCGCCAGATCCTTGGTGACCTGGTTGTTGACATCGTGGTAGACAGCGGCGATTCCGCCCGACTGCACGGTGACACCCGGCGTGGAAACGGGCAGGGAGCTCGCGATCTCACCGGCGGTGCGCTGGGCCTTGTCGTCGCCTCCGGTGAGATAGGCCATGACCAACGCGCTCTTACCGTCGGTGCTGCGCAGTGCGGCGGCCAGCTGCGGCGGACTGGTCCAATACGAGCGGACGCCGACGGTGTCGGAGCGACTGCCGAGCCGGGCGACGATGTCGGCGCCGGCCGAGCGGGCCGCGGCCGACTCCACGCCCTCGTCGGCGTGCACCAGCAGCACCAGATTGGGCTGGGCGCCGTTGAACTCGTCGGCCACCAGTTGTGCCGCGCGGGTGGATTCGGCCTTGTCGGAGGTGAATCCGCCGGCTTGCAGGTGGGCGGTGACCGTGGCGCCGAAGCCGCCGCAGAGCAGCGCCAGGGCGAGAGCGGCGAAGAGCACCCGTTTCGGGTACCGGGTGGCGAGCCGTGCGATGCGGGTCAGCATGAGTGCTCCTCGGGCGGCCGGCATTGGGTAACGGTGTTAGCGTAACGCCGTTACCCTAGCCGGGCGCAAGAGGAGAGCCGGGATCGGTGTCAGCGATCCCCGTCACCGGCGGGTCGCTCACCGCCGTTGTGCGGATGATGACCGAACAGCCCGCGCGGGGCGTGGCCGTGCACACCCTCGACATAGGCGGTCTCGGCGTGCAGGGCGAAGTCGATGCCGCCGACCTCGTCCTCCTTGCTGACCCGGAAGCCCATCACGCGATCGATGACCTTGCCGATCAGATAGGAGACGCCGAAGGCCCACAGCGCGACCACAACGACGCCGACCGCCTGCTTTCCGAGCTGGGCGAGTCCGCCGCCGTAGAACAATCCGCGCGATCCGCCGGTCATCACCCGGTTCGCCAGCACACCGATCAACAGGGTGCCGACCACGCCACCGGTGAAGTGCACGCCCACCACATCGAGCGAATCGTCGTAGCCCGCCTTGAATTTCCAGCCGACCGCGAAGGAGCAGACCACACCGGCCGCCAAGCCCACGATCACCGCGCCGAGGGCATTGACCGAACCGCACGAGGGCGTGATCGCGACCAGACCGGCCACCGCGCCGGAGGCCGCGCCGAAGGTGGTCGGGCGGCCGTCGCGGATCTGCTCCACGATCAACCAGCCGAGCATGCCCAGACAGCCCGCGACCAAGGTGTTCAGGAAGACCGCGGCGGCCAGTCCGTCGGCCTTGAACGCGGATCCGGCGTTGAAGCCGAACCAGCCGAACCACAGCAGTCCGGCGCCCAGCAACACGAACGGCAGATTGTGCGGGCGCATCGCGTCCACCTTGAACCCGATCCGCGGTCCCAATACCAGCGCCAAGGCGAGAGCCGAAGCGCCGGAAGCGATTTCGACCACCAGACCACCGGCGAAATCGAGCACGCCGAAGGAAGCCAGCCAGCCGTTCGGGCCCCATACCCAGTGCGCGATCGGAGCGAACACCACCAGCGCCCACACCGGTACGAACACCATCCACGCGGAGAACTTGGCGCGATCGGCGATGGCGCCGCTGACGAGCGCGACGGTGAGGATCGCGAAGGTCAGTTCGAAGGTCGCGTACAGCAGTTCCGGAACGCCGCTGCGCACGGTGCCCGGGGTGATGCCGGTCATCGCGAAATGCTCCAGCCCGCCGATGAATCCACCGCCGGCGTCGTCACCGAAGGCCAGGGTGTAACCGAACAGCAGCCACACCACGGTCACCAGCGGGATGGAGATAAAGCTCATCATCAGCATGTTCAGCACGCCGGTCGTGCGCACCATGCCGCCGTAGAAGATCGCCAGGCCGGGGGTCATGAGCAGGACCAGCGCGGTGCTGGTCAACAGCCACGCCGTGGCGGCGGGGTCGATGGTCGGGGGCACGGACAACTCCTTTTCCACACGCGTTCGCGTGGCAAGAAACTACCGAACCCCTCGTGTCGGGCCGATGAGCGAGTCTGGTACTTCCGTTCGGATTCAATTCCCGCGCTTGCGAGCCTGCCGGGCCAGCGCGCGCCGGCCGCGGTCCCCGGGGACCGGCAGATCGTCCTCGAGCGCGACCCATTGCGCCGTGACGAGCCACTGCTGCTGGGCGCGGGCGTCGGCGGTGTCGTTGAACACCCGGCGGCCGCCGTCGTCGCGCAGCTCGTGCGCGAGAACCGACCAGCGCGGCGGGCGGCCGCGGGTGGTGCGGTAGGTGTCCAGGAACTCGGCCACGAGGGTGCCGACTGTGTTGACCGGACGCAGTGACACGCGGTTGCCGTATTTCGCCGAGTGGAAGCGCCGGGCCGCGCACAGCGAACGTGGCGTGGCGTCGAAGGCGATCCACCCCGCGCGCTGCGCCCGTTCGATGAGCCACAAATGTTTGACCGCATTCGGGGCGATATCTCCGACGCGTTCCCGGATCAGCGTCATCACCGGTTCGGCGGCGAGAATATCGCGGCGGGTCGGGCCCGTCGCGTGGGTGTGCCAATAGTCCTGGGTCAGCTCGGCGAGCGTGCGGCCGAATTCGTCGATACTGCGCTGCGCGCGCCGGCCCAGCCGTTCGATGCGTTCGGCCTCGGCGCGTATCCGATTCTGCGCGATCAGGGTGTGAATGGCCGGCAAGGTGGGAACCTGGCCGCGGCCCAGCAATTCCAGAATGGCGCCCGCGGTGGCCGGATCGGCCGCGGCGGAAACCGGAAGGGAATCGCGGTTGCGCGCGAACTCGCGGGGGCCGATGGCGCGGCTGAGCAGATCGGTGGCGGTCCGGTCGCCGGCGAAATCGGTATGTGAGAGCCAGGCGGCGGCGATGTCGTCACACGACGGCACGGTCGTCATTACCCGTCATTACCTCCGAAACGGGCCGGATGTTGTTGCGCCCCGGTCGGGATGAGGGACCGACCGGGGACACCAACCTGATGAAGGTTTGGCTACCGAAGTTGCCGAAATCAACGGTAGTCAGCAGAGTGGATCGGGCGCTAATCGGGTGACGGAATCGTTACGTCCATAATTTCGGGCGCAAACGGGGCGCGTGTCCGAAAGTTTTCGTTACTCGACGGCCCGCAGACGAAATCGGCAGAACATTCACACCGTTTCCGATTTCCGGGCGCGAACCGATTGTCGACCAGGTCGGTTGTCCGCGGTGAGATCGGACGAAGAGAATGCTTGTGATGTAGATCATAGTTTATTCATGTCGCCGAACGCTTCGGCGGGTGGGGTGGATACCGGGTGCGCGAATGGTTCCCTGTCGGTGTCCGCCGGTACCCTCGGGCCGTGGCTCTGTACCGGAAGTATCGACCGGCATCCTTCGCCGAGGTAGTGGGGCAGGAGCACGTCACCGATCCGCTGAGTACCGCGCTCGACACCGGGCGGATCAGTCATGCCTACCTGTTCTCCGGCCCGCGAGGTTGTGGCAAGACGTCCTCGGCGCGCATTCTGGCGCGCTCGCTGAACTGCGTCGAGGGTCCGACCTCGCGACCGTGCGGGGTGTGCCCGTCGTGCGTCGCGCTGGCTCCGGGCGGGCCCGGCAATCTCGACGTGATCGAACTCGACGCCGCCAGCCACGGCGGCGTGGACGACACCCGCGAGCTACGCGATCGTGCGTTCTACGCGCCCGCGGAATCGCGCTACCGCGTCTTCATCGTGGACGAGGCGCATATGGTCACCACGGCCGGATTCAATGCGCTGCTGAAGATCGTCGAGGAGCCACCGGCCCACCTGATCTTCATCTTCGCCACCACCGAGCCGGACAAGGTGCTGCCGACCATTCGCTCGCGCACCCATCACTATCCGTTCCGGCTGCTGCCGCCGGCCACCATGCGCGGGCTGCTCGGCAAGATCTGCGAGCAGGAACAGGTGCAGGTCGAGGAATCGGTCTACCCGCTGGTGATTCGGGCCGGCGGCGGTTCACCACGCGACAGCCTCAGTGTGCTCGACCAGTTGCTGGCCGGCGCCGGCCCCGAAGGTGTCACCTATCCCCGTGCGCTGGCGCTGCTCGGCGTCACCGATATCGCGCTGATCGACGAGGCCGTCGACGCGCTGGCCGCCGACGACGGCGCGGCCCTGTTCGCCACCGTCGACCGAGTGGTGGAGGCCGGCCACGATCCCCGCCGCTTCGCCACCGACCTGCTCGAACGCATCCGCGACCTGATCCTGCTGCGCGCGGTTCCCGATGCCGCCGAGCGCAATTTGGTCACCGGCCCCGGCGATGTGATCGACCGGATGGCGGACCAGGCCGACCGGATCGGCCCGGCTACCCTCGCCCGCTACGCGGAGCTGCTGCACGAGGGCCTCGGCGAGATGCGCGGCGCCACCGCGCCCCGGCTCCTACTGGAGGTGGTGTGCGCCCGCATGCTGCTGCCCTCGGTCTCGGAGGCCGAATCGGCGGCGTTGCAGCGACTGGAACGGCTGGAACGGCGGATGGAATCCGGCGGTGTCCCGGCCGCCGGGCCCGCCGCGGCGCCACAGTCGTCCGCTGCTCCCGCCGCCGCGCCGGAGTCCTCCGGTGGCGCGGGCCGGCCGTCCGGTGAGCCACGCCGCCGTGGCGCCGAAGCGCTGGCCGCGATGCGGGGGAAGAAGAGTGCGCCGCATCCGGCGCAGCGAGCGCAATCGCCGACCGGTCCGCAATCATCGGCGACGCCGCAGTCCCAGCAGGAGTCGCAAGGACAACGGCCCCAAGGTCTTTCGGCCGATTCGGACGGTGCGGCCCCGGTCGGTGGCCCGTCCTCGGATGATCGGTCCGCACCCGGTGCCGCCGATGTTCCGGCGACCGGTGAGCAGGTCTCCGCGCCCGGCTCCACAGCGTCCGCTGAAGCCGGATCGGCCGACCGTGAAACCGGTCGTCAGGCGTCGACCGGTACGGATGGGAACGAAAAGGCCACGGCGACAACCGCTTCCGACCCCGCCGCGGGCAGTGCCGATCGGGGCGTCGAGTCGGGACCGGACGCCGGATCTTCCTCCGGCGCACAGTCGGTTGCCCATACCGAGCGACATGACGGGGCGGTGGAGTCCGCTCCTGATCGGGGCGCTGCCGCAGCCGAATCGGCCGCCGGCGATCTGCCGTCCGCCGCGGATCCCGTCGCCCAGCCGGAATCGCTCGACGTGTCGCATCCCGAACCCGGTAGCGCGGCCTCCACTGCCCCCCGAAGCCCGGTGTCGCCCGAATCCGATGAGGGCGCTCACGCCCGGCAGAACGCCGCCGCTTCCGGCTCGGTCGCGGACGGACCGGAGGTAGGAGATCCCTCGGGCTCGGCCGCGTCCACCGAAAGGTCCTTCGAGCCCGAGCCCGATCGCGATTCTGTTCCGGCCGGTCGGCCGACGAGCGCCGCGGGTTCGAACGGTCCGGATGCCGGCGCGGGTCCCGATTCCCGCGGTGCCGAGTCCGAGTCCGCCCCCGCTTCCGGCGATGATGCCGGTGCTGCCCGAGCTTCCGTCGCCGAACCCGCTGCGGCCGCCGGCCCCGGGTCGCGGGATGCGTCGGGCGCGGTGGTGGACCGCGCCGCAGATGGTGCGACCACGGAACCGGTGGCCTCGCCCGCCGATACGGGTGGGGACGTTCTGCGGGAGATCGAGACCGCCTGGGCCGATATCCGGGCCAAGGCGCGAGAGTCGAGTGCGGCCTTGCCGGCGCTGCTCTCGGGTGCGGTCGGGGCCGTTCGCGTCGAGGACGACACGATCGTATTCGCGCATCCGCATGCTCCGCTCGCGCAGCGTCTGTCGATCCCGCAGAACATCGACGCCGTCCGGGCCGCGGTGCACGCGGTGATCGGCCGGCAGTACGGCGTGCGGTGGGAAGTCGGGTCGGGTGACTCCGGTGGTGCGCGTGCCGGTGGTGCGGCCTCGGAGCGTTCTGCCCGCGGCGGCGCGGAACCGCCGGCCGGCCGGGGTGCGGGCGGGGGCAACCCCGGGCAGCAGCAACCTCCGCGATTCGTCCGGCCCAGCCAGAACCAGGCGCAGCCGGCGGACGGCGATGCGCGCGGCGGTCAGACCGACACCAGGGGCGCCGCGGCCGATCGGCGCGACAGTCAGGGACAGGGCCAGCGGCGGGAATTCCGCCCGCCGCGCAGTGCCGGTGCCGCCGACCGAGCGGCGCCGGACGACGATATTCCGCCGCCCGAGGCGCCGGACCTTCCGGACGATCCCGGGCCGCCGGACTACTCGCCGGTAGGTTACGACGGTGTCCCACCTGCGTTGACGCCGGAAGAAGAGCAGGAGATGCTCGCGGAATCGGCGCGACCGGTCCCCCCGGAACAGCGCCGCGACCCCGATGAGGTGGCCTTGGAGTTGCTGCGAACTGAGTTGGGTGCCACACATCTGGGTGGTTGACAGCCACCTGCCGGAATACGTTAAGTTAACCGGAGTTCGCATCCCGCTGTACTATGAACGGGTGGTCGTCAGCATCGGTGCTACGAGGTTCTATGGTATGCCCAGGCATACGGGCGCCCCGGGGCCTCGTAGGTCGATGCATGTCGGCGTTTGTACAGCGTTATGCGCTCGGCGGACTTGTGGAGGGAACCGTGTGTGACCTCCCGGTTCGCCGGTGTGGTGTGCCTGCGGGCTCGCCGGGATCGAACACGGTCGGTCGGATGGCCGGTCGGCACCTTTAAGGAAGGAAACACTCCGATATGACCACAGAGGCCTACATTTTCGAGGCCATCCGCACCCCGCGCGGCCGCAACAAGAAGGGCTCGCTGCACTCGGTCAAGCCGATCGATCTGACGACCGGTCTGGTCCAGGAGCTGCGCAACCGCTTCCCGAACCTCGACGAGGATCGCATCTCGGACATCATCCTGGGTGTCGTGTCGCCGATCGGCGACCAGGGTGCCGACATCGCCCGCACCACCGTGCTGACCGCGGGCCTGCCCGACACGGTCGGCGGTGTGCAGATCAACCGCTTCTGCGCCTCCGGCCTCGAGGCCGTGAACATGGCCGCGCAGAAGGTGCGCTCCGGCTTCGAGGACCTGGTCCTCGCCGGTGGTGTCGAGTCGATGTCGCGCGTCCCGATGGGCTCCGACGGCGGTGCGCTGTTCGCCGACCCGGCCACCAGCTACGACCTCTACATCGCGCCCCAGGGCATCGGCGCCGACCTGATCGCCACCATCGAGGGCTTCACCCGCGAGGACGTCGACAAGTTCGCCGTGCGCTCGCAGGAGCTCGCCGCGCAGGCGTGGTCCGGCGGCTACTTCGCCAAGTCCGTCGTGCCGGTCAAGGACATCAACGGCCTGACCGTGCTCGACCAGGACGAGCACATGCGTCCCGGCACCACCGTCGAGGATCTCGCCAAGCTGAAGCCGTCCTTCGCGGGCATCGGCGAAATGGGTGGCTTCGACGCCGTCGCGCTGCAGAAGTTCCACTACATCGAGCAGATCGACCACGTGCACCACGGCGGTAACAGCTCGGGCATCGTCGACGGCGCCGCGCTGGTGCTGGTCGGCACCGAGGAGGCCGGCGCCGCTTCGGGTCTGACCCCGCGCGCCCGCATCGTCGCCACCGCCACCAGCGGCGCCGACGCCACCATCATGCTCACCGGCCCGACCCCGGCGGCGCACAAGGCGCTGGCCAAGGCCGGTCTGTCGGTCGAGGACATCGACCTGTTCGAGATCAACGAGGCCTTCGCCTCGGTGGCGCTGAAGTTCCAGAAGGATCTGAAGATCCCGGACGAGAAGCTGAACGTCAACGGCGGCGCCATCGCGATGGGCCACCCGCTGGGCGCCACCGGCGCGATGATCACCGGCACCATGGTCGACGAGCTGGAGCGCCGCAACGCCCGCTACGCCCTGGTGACCCTGTGCATCGGCGGCGGCATGGGTGTGGCCACCATCATCGAGCGCGTCTGACGCCCAACCCTTCACATTCTCCAGGAGAACGAAAAACTATGACAGAGAACATGATCGGCTGGGAAAAGGACGCCGACGGCATCGTCGTGCTGACCATGGACGACCCGAACCAGGGCGCCAACACGATGAACGAGCTCTACAAGAGCTCGATGCACGCCACGGTGGACCGCCTGGTCGCCGAGGTCGACGACATCAGCGGTGTCGTCATCACCTCCGCGAAGAAGACCTTCTTCGCCGGCGGTGACCTCAAGAACATGATGAAGACCACTCCGGAGAACGCTCCGGACATCATGGAAGAACTCACCAGCATCAAGGCCGACCTGCGTCGCCTCGAGACCCTGGGCAAGCCGGTCGTGGCCGCCATCAACGGCGCCGCGCTCGGCGGTGGCCTGGAGATCGCGCTGGCCACGCACTACCGCATCGCCGCCGACGTCAAGGGCGTGCAGATCGGTCTGCCCGAGGTCTCGCTCGGCCTGCTCCCGGCCGGTGGCGGTGTCACCCGCATCACCCGCATGCTCGGCATCGCCGACGGCCTGATGAGCGTGCTGCTGCAGGGCAACAAGTTCACCGCGCAGAAGGCCAAGGCCAAGGGCCTGATCAACGAGGTCGTCGGCAGCGTCGAGGAGCTCGTCCCGGCCGCCAAGGCGTGGATCAAGGCCAACAAGGACAACGCCGAGGCCGCCACCCAGCCGTGGGACCGTAAGGGCTTCAAGATCCCCGGCGGCTCGCCGTCGAGCCCGGCGCTGGCCGCCAACCTGCCGGCCTTCCCGGCCAACCTGCGCAAGCAGCTCAAGGGCCAGAACATGCCGGCGCCGCGGGCCATCATGGCCGCCGCGGTCGAGGGCGCGCAGGTCGACTTCGACAACGCGTCGCTGATCGAGTCGCGCTACTTCGTCTCGCTGCTGACCGGCCCGGTCGCGAAGAACATGATCCAGGCCTTCTTCTTCGACCTGCAGGCGATCAACAACGGCGGTTCGCGACCAAAGGACGTGCCCAAGCGTGAGATCAAGAAGATCGGCGTGCTCGGCGCCGGCATGATGGGCGCGGGCATCGCCTACGTCTCGGCCAAGGCCGGCTACGAGGTCGTGCTGAAGGACGTCTCCCAGGAGAACGCCGACCGCGGCAAGCAGTACTCGGTGAAGCTCGAGGAGAAGGCGCTCTCGCGTGGCAAGACCACCGAGGAGAAGTCCAAGGCGCTGCTGGATCGCATCCACCCGACCGCCGATCCCCAGGATCTGGCCGGTGTGGACTTCGTGATCGAGGCCGTGTTCGAGAACCCCGACCTGAAGGCCAAGGTCTTCCAGGAGATCGAGGACGTCGTCGACGCGGACGCGCTGCTGGGCTCCAACACCTCCACCCTGCCGATCACCCTGCTGGCCAATGGCGTGAAGCGGGCCGAGGACTTCATCGGCATCCACTTCTTCTCCCCGGTCGACAAGATGCCGCTGGTGGAGATCATCCGTGGCGAGAAGACCTCCGACGAGGCGCTGGCCCGGGTGTACGACTACACCCTCGCGATCCGCAAGACCCCGATCGTGGTCAACGACAGCCGCGGCTTCTTCACCTCTCGCGTCATCGGCACGTTCATCAACGAGGCCATCATGATGCTCGAGGAGAACATCGACCCGCAGACCATCGAGCAGGCCGGTCTGCAGGCGGGCTACCCGGCCGCGCCGCTGAAGCTGAGCGACGAGCTCAACTTCGAGACCATGCAGAAGATCTTCAAGGAGACCAAGGAGGCCGCCGAGAAGGACGGCATCGCGATCTCCGCCGCTTCGCTGGCCTCGGGCCGCGTGGTCGAGACCATGATCGACAAGTTCGACCGCAAGGGCAAGCTGCACGGTGCGGGCTTCTACAACTACGCCGACGGCAAGACCGCCGGTCTGTGGGAGGGCCTGCGCGACGCCTTCAACTCCAAGCGTGAGCTGCCCGAGGGCGTCACGCTGCAGGATCTGAAGGACCGCATGCTGTTCATCGAGGCCATCGAGACCCAGAAGTGCTTCGACGAGGGCGTGCTGACCAGCACCGCCGACGCGAACATCGGCTCGATCTTCGGTATCGGCTACCCGGCCTGGACCGGTGGTGTGCACCAGTTCATCGTCGGCTACCCCGGTGGCACGGAGGGCTTCATCGCCCGTGCCGACGAGCTGGCCGCGAAGTTCGGTGAGCGCTTCCAGGTGCCGGACTCGCTGCGCAAGTAAGGTTCTCGCCACGCCGAGATGCTCTGCGACGGCCCGGATCACGTTTTCGCGTGATCCGGGCCGTGTGCTATCTCGTCGCCTTCACCCGCGTGTCCGCTGCCGATGGAAACGGTCGCGAATCGAAGCGGGCGGAACTGTGTCCGGATGCGCACCGACCGCGCTACGTTGGAATGAGGGCGGAACGTTCGAGGTGGCCAGATGAATCCACAGACGGGCAAGGTCCGCAGCGACGACGATCCCGCGGCGGACTCGGAGGCAGCCGCGGGGGCGAATACCCAGCGCTACCAACCGATTCGCATCGCCGACGAACTCGAGGCGATGGGGTTGTTCGATGCCCAGGAGATCGGGCGCGGCGGTTTCGGGGTGGTCTATCGCTGTGCGCAGCGGGCGCTGGATCGCGTGGTGGCGGTCAAGGTGCTGTCCTCGGAGATCGACGAGGAGAGCCGGGAGCGGTTCCTGCGCGAGGAACATGCCATGGGCCGGCTGTCGGGCCATCCGAATATCGTCGACGTCCTGCAGGTCGACGTCACGCCCAGCGGCCTGCCGTTCATCGTCATGCCGTTCGCCGCGCACGGCTCGCTGGAACAGCTGATCCGCGATCACGGCCCGCTGAGCTGGTCGGATTCGCTGCGGGTCGGTGTGAAACTCGCGGGCGCGATCGAGAGCGCACATCGTGTGCACGTCCTGCATCGGGATGTGAAACCGGCGAACGTGCTGCTGAGCCGCTACGGCGAACCACAGCTCACAGATTTCGGCATCGCGCGCATTCCGGGTGGTTTCCAGACCTCGACCAGCATGATCACGGGATCACCGGCCTTCACCGCACCCGAGGTGCTCAAGGGTGAGGAACCGACCGTTAGGTCGGATGTGTACGGTTTGGGCGCAACCCTGTTCGCGCTGCTGACCGGGCACGCCGCCTTCGAACGCCGCTCCGGCGAGCGCGTGGTCGCCCAATTCCTGCGGATCACCACTCAGCCGGTCCCGGATCTGCGCGAGCAGGACATTCCAGCCGATGTGGCGGGCGTGATCGAACAGGCCATGGCCCAGGATCCGGCCGATCGCCCGGCCTCCGCCCTGGAGTTCGGGCAGGAGATGCGCGCGGTGCAGATCGCGCACGGCGAATCGGCCGACGAGATGGCTCTGCTCGACGGCGAAACGACCGACGGCCGCACCGCCGCCACCGAGGCGCCGCCCCACCCGATCACCTCGCGTCGCAGCCGCGCGGTCCTGGGCCTGCCCGCGCTGCGCGCTCCGGGGGCGCCCGCCCTCGCCCCGCCCGCGACGCTACCGCCCACGGCCGCAACGAAATTCCGTCCGCCGACCCCGGCCCGCGAGCCGATTCCCCGGCCGCGGCTGCTCGATATCCTGCGCACGGGTGGCCGCCGTCGGCTCGCCGTGATCCACGGACCGGCGGGCTTCGGGAAAAGTACGATCGCCGCCCAGTGGCGCTCCGAACTCACCGCCGACGGCATCGCGGTGGCGTGGATCGGGATCGATCACGACGACGACAACGAGGTGTGGCTGCTGGCCCATCTGATCCAGGCCATCCGGCGAGTGGCGCCGGATATCGGTTCCGGGCTGGCGGAGGTGCTCGAGGAGCGCCCCGCGGAGGCGGTGCCTTATGCGATCTCCACCCTGATCGACGAGATCCACAGCGGCGGGCAGGTCGTCGTGGTGGTGGTGGAGAACTGGGATCGGGTCTCCGACGAGGGCGCGCATCGGGTGATGGATGCGTTGCTGGAGAACGGATGTCACCATCTGCGCTTCGTGATCACCACCCGCGAGCAGTCCGGTCTGCCGCTGAGCCGGATGCGGGTATGCGACGAGCTGGTCGAGATCGGCAGCCACGAACTGCGGCTGACTCTCGCCGAGACCCGGCAGATCTTGCTGGAGCGCAACAAGTTTCCGCTCACCGACGAACAGGTCGAACAGATCCACGCCGCCACCGACGGGTGGCCGGCGGCGATCCAGCTGGTCAGCTTGTCGCTGCGCGGAGCCACCACGGGCGCGCCCGTGGATCCGGCGCAGCTGATCGCCCATCTATCCGGCGGAAACCACGCCATCCGGGAGTATCTGGCCGAGAACGTGCTGGCGGGGCTCGAGCCGCGCATGCTCGAATTCCTGATGTCGATCTCGGTCGCGGAGAAGCTCAACGGCGGGCTGGCCGCGGCCCTCAGCGGTGAACCCGATGCCGAGCAACTGCTGGAACAGGCGCAACAGCGCGAGCTGTTCGTCACCCGCGTCGAACACGACCCGGGCTGGTTCCGGATCCAGCCGCTGTTCGCCGAGCAGTTGCGTGCCCGGCTCGACCGGGTTCATCCCGGCAAATTGAAATCGTTGCACCGCAAGGCATCTCGCTGGTACGCCGAACATCAGCAACTGCGCAAGTCGGTCGATCACGCCCTGGCCGCCACCGATCTGAAGATGGCGGTGGATCTGGTCGAGAACGGCGGCATGGACCTGATCGACACCTCGCGCCTGGCGACCCTGCTCGGCACGGTGTCGAAACTGCCTGTGCAGCAGGTGACGTCGCGGTCGAAGCTGCTGATGACGCTGGCGCGCGCCAATATCAATCTGCAACAGTCCGGAGCGGCCCGCACGGCGCTGGGACGGCTGTCGAATATGCTCGCCCGCAGTTCGCCCTCCGATGCCGATGCCACCCGGCAGCGCTGTGAGGCCGCGGTGCTGTCGGCCGCCGATCTGGTGGCCCGCGACCGCACCGACGGTGTGCTCGAGAAGGTGCTGCCGTGTCTGGAGGAGCCCGACGAGCTGCCGCCGTGGACGGTGTCCACCGCCGCGAATCTGGTGTCGTTCGTGCGGCTGTGCGACTTCGATTTCGACGGCGCGCTGGCCATCCAGGACTGGGCCGCGCCCTATCACAGCAGGTCCAAGGATCCGCTCGGGGTGGTGCTGGGTCTGCTCAATACCGGCGCGGTG
The DNA here is from genome assembly GCF_049538315.1 of Nocardia sp. AB354. Taxonomy (NCBI): domain Bacteria; kingdom Bacillati; phylum Actinomycetota; class Actinomycetes; order Mycobacteriales; family Nocardiaceae; genus Nocardia; species Nocardia sp. AB354. Next base: position 282,555 of record NZ_JBMVFU010000003.1, read on the forward strand.
GCCTACGAGAAGCTCGATATCGACACCGCTACACGGTGTTTCGAGCAGGCCTGGCAGATCGGCCGGGAGCGCTCGGGGCCGCGTTCGCATGCCGTGCGGGTGGCGGCGGCGCTGCTGGGGGAGCTGAGGTATCGGCGCGGTGATCTGGAGGCTGCGGATCGGCTGCTCGAGCAGAGCCACCAGTTGCCGGCGCGGATCGGTGCGGTGGATTTCATGATCACCACGTTCGTGGTCGGTGCGCGAGTCAAAGCGGTGCTCGGCGATACCGAAACCGCGCGAGCCCGGCTCGACGAGGGTGCGCGGATGGCGGCCGAACGCAAACTTCCGCGCATGGCCGCCCATATCCGGGCGGAACGGCTGCGGTTGGGCCTCGTCGAGCCGCCCGCGGGGCCGGAGCCGCCCGCTCCGGTGCTGCGCCAGTCCGCCGGTACGGTCGCCCTCACCGCGGAGGCCGAGGAGGTCGCGGCCGTGCGCGTGCTGCTGGCCCGGCACTATCGCGGTCTGGACGGGGCGAACGTGGCGGCCGAGGGCCTCGAATCGGCGGTGAAACGGGCGCGCGCGCTCTACGGCCGGATGGTCGAACAAAACCGTCCCCGTGCGGAATTGGATGCCGCGCTACTGCTGGTCGAATGCCTGTCGGTCGCCGGCTGGAACGGTGAGGCGATCACCTCACTGCTGCCGGCGCTGGACCGCTGTGCCCGATTGGGCTGGACCAGACCACTTCTCGACGCCGGCCCGGAATTGAGCTATCTGCTGCATTCACTGCGTGACGACATGCTGCTCGCCGGGGAGGGCACCGGATCGTTCGATATTCCGCGGCCGTTCCTGAACGCACTGCTGCGCTGAGAACGCCGACGGGCCGGATTCGTCGCCACGAATCCGGCCCGCCGGCACCATATTTCGCGCCGAATCAGGCGTTCCACCAGGGGCGCAGCGGCACGTCCCAGGTCTGCTTGTCGCCGAGCTTCATCCCGAGCACCTGGTGCAGCTGCACCACGTTGCGCTCGAAGCCCAGCTGGGAGCCCGCCATGTACAGGCCCCACACCTTGGCGGTGCCCTCACCGACCTCCGCGACGCACTCGTCCCAGTTCGCGACCAGGTTCTTGCACCATTCGTGCAGGGTCAGCGCGTAGTGCGGGCGCAGATTCTCCTCGTGCACCACCTCGAGCCCGATGTTCTGGATATCGGTGATGATGCGGCCCGAACCGATCAACTCGCCGTCCGGGAAGACGTAGCGGTCGATGAAGTCGCCGGCCTTCGTCGTGCGGGTGTTGTCGGGGCGGGTGATGCAGTGGTTCAGGAACAGGCCGCCGTCGCGCAGCTTGCTCTTGATGAAGCCGAAATAGCTCGGGTAGTTCTGCACCCCGATGTGCTCGGTGAGACCGATCGACGACAGCGCGTCGAAACCGGTTTCGCTGATGTCGCGGTAATCGCTGTGGCGGACCTCGGCCAGTTCCTGCAGACCCTCCTCGGCGATCTCGGCCTGCGCCCATTCGGCCTGTTCCTTGGACAGGGTGGCGCCGATGACCTTGACTCCGCGCCGGGCCGCGTAGCGGACCATGCCACCCCAGCCGCAGCCGATATCGAGGAGTCGATCGCCCTCCTTCAACCGCAGCTTCTCGAACACCAGGCGGTACTTGTTCTCCTGGGCCTCTTCGAGAGTCTGGTTCTCGTCGGCGTAGCAGGCGCAGGTGTAGGTCATCGAGGGGCCGAGGACCAGCTCGTAGAACCGGTTCGACACGTCGTAGTGATGGTGGATCACCTCGGCGTCGCGATTCTTCGAATGCCGCAGGCCTTCCAGCGCGATGCGCCGCCAGCGCGGCAGCGTTTCCTGCGGCGGCGGCGCGATCGGCTTGAGGGCGTCCCAGCCCAGCGAGCGCGCGATGGTGACCAGTGCCAGCGCCGACGGGCGCCGGAACTTCAGGTCGGTCATCTCCTTCAGGATGTCGTACGGGTCACCCGGGTGGACGCCGTCGACCGCCATATCGCCGGAGATGTAGGCCCGCGCCATGCCGAGATCGCCCGGTGCGGTAGCGATGTAGTTGATACCGCGCGGGGTCGTGATCTCGAGGCTGAACTTCGAATCGTCGGGTCCGGTGCTGCTTCCGTCGTAGGCGGAGAACCGGATCGGGACGCCGCCGTCGACGAGCGTCTCGAAGATTTCGGCAATGCTGAGTTTCGTTCCCAGCTCCGAGAACGGGGGCAGCTGGGAATCCTTGAATGTCGTCACTTGCGTTGCACCGCCTTCGAATACAAATCCAGCAAACGATGATCGGGGTCGTATCGTTTCTTCAGATTCGCGTAGTGATCGCCTCCGTAGAGGCGCGCGAAATCGTCTTCTGCGTAGTAGGAATCCGAGTAGAGGGACTTGTGGCCGTCCAGGCGGGCGACCTCGTCCTCGATCGCGCGATTGGCCGCACCCTCGATCTGCCCGGGCTGCTTCGGCACCGCCGACCAGAAACCGACATTGACGTAGGTGCGATCCGGTTCCAGCGGATACAGCGGCCACGGACGCGACGGGTCCTCGGGTTTTCCCGGCACTTCCGCACTGTCGCGCAGCCGGAGCGGGCACAGCCACAGCGGTTCGATCGGAATTTCGCGCAGGAACCAGTGCAGGAATTCGGCGGTGCGCTCGATCGGCACCTCGATATCCTGCACCACGCGCTCCTGCGGCGGATTTCCCTTGCGTGCCTGGAGCTTGTCGCCGATGTCGTATTTGTGGTCGAGCGCGATCAGCTTCCAGTAGAAGCTCGAACGGCGATACCGCTTCGGCCAGAACCGGCGGATCTTCGGATTCTGGGTGCCGAATGCCCGTGAGCACCAGAACCAGTCGGTGTCCCAGCGCCACAGATAGTCGTGGATGGTCAGCCGGTCGCGTTTGGGCTCGGCGCTGTCGTGCCGCAGGGACTGGTAGTAGATATCCATCCCGGTGTAGTCGCTGACCGGGCCGGGTTCGTCGGTCTGGCGGCCGAGGACGAGATAGCTTTCCTCGGCGGTGAATACCGCGCCGTCGAGATAGTCGACCCGCTCGCCGTCGTAGCTGCGGTCGGTGACGATCTGCGCCATCACGGCTTCGAGTTCGCGCAGATCGTGGAAACGAACGTGGCGCAGTGCCACATACGGCTGCACCGATTCCAGCTCCATCTTCAGGCGGGTCGAATAACCCAGCGTGCCGTAGGAATTCGGGAACCCGCGGAAAAGGTCGGCGTATTCGCCGTCCGGGGTGGCGGTGATGATCTCGCCCGCACCGGTCAGCACATCGATCTCGAGTACGGATTCGTGTGGCAGACCATTGCGGAAGGACGTCGATTCGATTCCCAGGCCGGTGACCGCGCCACCCAGCGTGATCGTCTTCAACTGCGGAACCACCAAGGGCGCCAGGCCGTACGGCAGGGTGGCGGCGACCAGATCCTCATAGGTGGTCATGCCGGCCACATCGGCGGTCTTCGCCTGGGGGTCGACAGCGATCACCCGGTTCAGACCCGAAACATCCAGTCCGGGTGCGGGGTTCTTCGCCCGGGCGCGAAACAAGTTCGACGTCTTTTTCGCCAACCGCACGTTGGCATCCGAAGGAATCGCACGATAGCTGGCGAGCAGACGCTCGACACCTTCTCGGTGCGCGGCAAAACCTGATTCGCGTGCGGCCGGCGCGCGGCCGGCCTTCCCCAACAGACTCACTGCCACCCCCTGACGCTATCGCTCCCGGTTTCCTCCGGCCACCGCGAGGGTACCTATGGGCGCGATTCTTCACGCATATGTTGCATTGCGTTCGATCACGGGCCCGGTTCCCACTCCTGGGTCATCCGCCCAGCTCGCGGACATATTTCCGAGCGGAATCGTACCGCCGTACGCTGCCTGCGGGCTTGTGACGAACCAATCGAAATTTCTCGCAGGTCCCGGAACGAGCGTTCCGGTTCCGGGTCGAAGGCTGGGGCCGAAAACCTGCGATCGATGGTCCGCCGCGCCGTATTCGAGCGTCGACAGTCGCAGGCCATGCGAGGCGTCGATGCCCGATCGCTATCGCGCCGCCGGGAGTTCCGGGCAGTGCGGGATGCCGGGCAGTGTGATGCTGCGGATAGAGCTCGGTGCTGTGGGCAGAGCGCGACGCGACGGATGGGCGACATGCGCCGGAAGGAACTCAGCGCGTCGGATAGCCGGGACGGGCCCCGTCCGGGGCAGTCGCCGGATAACCGGGCGGCCCCGGCGGATAGCTCGCTGCCGGCCCGCTCGGCGCGAAATGTGATGCGGCAGAGGGGTACTCCGCGTGACCCGACGGTCCCGGGTGGGCTGGATAGCCCGGCGACGGTGGCGGGTAGCCGGTTCCGGCGGGCGCGTAACCGGGCGCGCGGTACCCGCCCGCACCGGACGGATAGCCGGGAGCGAGGTGGCCGGCCGCGGAATTCGCGGGCGGATGGCCTCCGTTCGCCGCGCCCGGATATGCGGGCGCGCCGGGAGGGTTGGCGTGCGTCGCCGGATAGGCGGGAACTGCGGGTGGGTAGGCGGCCGGATTCGGGACCACTTGCATGCCGGTCTTCGCGCCCGAGCCGCCCGAGCGGCGCAGCTCTCCGACCAGGAACGCGCCACCGCCGACGATCATCAACACGCCGAAGCCGAGCAGCAGCCAGCCGGTGCGGGTGTTGTCCGATGCCTGTTCGTCCATCGAGCGGGTGGTGCGGTGACCGTGCTTGTCGACCTGGACGCACTGGTCCCCCGACCGCATGGTTTCACCCCCGCAGTCGACATTGCCGTGACTGTTCAGCATCGTGACGGCGCCGACGATCATGACGACGCCGACGACCATCACGCCGATCCACTCGAGCAATTCTTGACACGGCGCGCGCCGATCGCGGCGTTCGACAACCTCATCCCCCCGGGCGTAGCTGTGGGCAGAGCGAAACCGCGTCTGCCGGTCCGGAACTGCACCGGACGCGGCGTAGCATAGCCCCGCAGAACGGCCCGAATAAACCCGAACGACCCCGGATCGCATAGGAGCTCATTGTGGGACAGGTCAGTGCATCCAGCTCGACCGTCGTCGCTGCGGAACCGCAGCGTGCGCTGGAAGCGATCGCGGACTATCAGGATGTGCGGCCCCGCATCCTGTCTTCGCACTACCACGACTACAAGGTGCTCGAAGGCGGAAAGGGCGCCGGAACCGTCGCCGAATGGACGCTGCAGGCGACGCAGAAGCGCTCCCGCAACGTCCACGCGGTCGTCTCGGTCTCCGATTCGATGGTGACCGAACGGGATTCGAATTCCACGATGGTCACCACCTGGACCGTCACTCCCTCGGGTGAGGGTTCGCTGGTGACGGTCCGCACCAGCTGGAAGGGTGCGGGCGGGGTCGCCGGCTTCTTCGAGGGAATCTTCGCCCCGCTCGGCCTGAAGAAGATCCAGGCCGAGGTTCTGGAAAACCTGAAGCGCGAGTTGAGCTGAGTTTTTTTGCCTCCGCTTCGCTCCGGCGGGTCTCGGCCCCTTGGGCCTCGATTTTTCCCTCCTCCGCTCAGTCGCTGCGCTCCCTCGCTCCGTCAGTCCAAAATCGATGCGGGCCGAGACCATTGGGGTGCACTGACCCGGGTGACCGCTTTGTTCGGTCGCCCGGCTCAGTGCTGGTGGGCGATGTCGAACAGGTTGCCCTCGGGGTCGGCGAGGGTGACCCACTGCACGCCGTATTCGTCGAAGTCGCCGATGTGTTTCGCGCCCAGCGAGACCGCCCGCTCGATCTGAGCGCGCCAGTCCGGTGCGCTCAGATCCAGGTGGACCACGTTCTTGCCCGGGGTCTTGTCGGGGACCTGGATGAACATCAGCCCCGGGCCGCGGTCGTCACCGCGGCCGATCGAGGCGAAATATTCGTTGGCGTCGGCGTCCACCGGACGCTCCAGCAACTGTGCGTAGAAGTTCGCCAAGGCGGCGGCGTCACGGCAGTCGAAGGTGACGGCGGCCAGACTGATCGACATGAAATATCCTCTCTTCGTGGGTAATTCGTGAACATGCGGGGGAGCGTGCGGCGTCCGCCCGATCACGCCGGTGCGATCGGCCAGCAGACCTCGGTGCGCTGCGCGGCCGGGTCCGCGCAGTCCTGCGGGCCGACCACGTAGATTTCGCGGATCGGCTCCGCCAGCGCGGTATCGTGTTCGGCCACATGCGAACCCAGCGCGCCGTAAGTGCGGTCGAAGTCGGTGAACGCTCCGGCGTGCACCGCAATCGCGAAGCGGCGCTGCGGAAATCGCCGCACCGCGACCTCGCGGTACTGGTCGAAGGCGGCGCCCGGATCCGCCGCCAGCGGCGCGAACGCAACCACCTCGCCGATCTCGTTCTCGAAGAAGTCCGCCGAGTACGTCGCCCCGCTCGGGCCGGCCGGGGCCACCCCCGCCCCGGCGAGCAGTTCGTACAGCCGGGGGAAGACCGCCCCGCACCAGTCGCCGATCTCCTCCCGCGACACCAGTGCGCGAATCGTCAACGCGGCGAACTCCGGAATCAGGCGGTACTGCACGTCGATCGGCGCACCGGGGGACAGCAGCGCCCGCAGCGAGGCCACCACATCACGCGTCCGCAGCAACTCCGCTTCCATTCGCTCCAGATGTGCGGCCAGCGCGGCATCGCGGGCAGCTCGATCCGGCGCCGCGAGGACCGCGCGGATCTGCGGCATGGGCATATCCAGATCACGCAGACGCCGAATCAGGTGTGCCTGTTCCACCTGGGCGGTCGAATACCGCCGATACCCCGAGCCGGGATCGACCGATGCCGGCTCGAGCAACTCGATCTCGTGGTAGTACCGCAGCGTTTTCACGCTGAGATAGGTGAGGCGGGAGAACTCGCCTATGGAGACTGTCGCGGCCATGTGGACAAGCGAACACCCTCCAGCAATGGGAGAGTCAAGCCCTACTGCTCGGTGAGGGCGAAGGTCAGCAACAGCGTGGTCTGGAAAAACCCTCGCCACCAGGAGTAACCGAACCAGACGCCGGGGGTCACCTGGCGTATCTCGTCGAGGATCTGGGGCGTGATCGAGGGGGTGTAGTCCAGAAGCCAGGCCGGTTGGCCGTCCAACCGCGCGGGCCCGGAATAGACGTCGGCGGGGAAACCTTCGACCCCGGCCGCGGTGATCCGGTTGGTCAGGGTTCCGCCGTCGGGTCCGGTGTAGAAGTTCTTGCCGATCCAGAACGGCGGCGCCACCGCCTCCATCACCGGCGGGCGGGTCACCCAGCCGTTGGTCACCCCGGTCGGCACATCGCCGCGGGGCGCGTCCCGGAAGATCTGATCCTGCTGTTCGGCCGAACAGTGGTTGTGCAGCGCGTCGACCGTCGCCGCCGGATTGTCGGTGTAGAGAACGCAGCCACCGCCGTAATCGGTATCCGCCGAGGCGGCCGGCGCCAGGACGGCGGAGCCGAGGCCCAGCACGGCGAGCGCGACGACGGTCGTCAGTGCCGAACTCCGCCGGGCGCGGCGCGCCGGATGTGCGGATGTGGTGTGCGCGAGTGCGGAAGACATATGTTGATCTTGGTCCCGATACATGACCGGCCTCCACCGGATTGGCCCGACCCGTGTGCCGACTCCCGGCCCGGTTCCGATGGTAAAGGTGCCCGGCCGGGCCGGTACCGGGCTGGATCCGAACGTGACTACGCTGGTGCACATCCGCATCCCGCAGAGAGGACATCACCGTGGAGCCTGGTGGACAGCTCGATATGCAGGCACTGCTCGCGCAGGCGCAGCAGATGCAGCAGGCGGTGATGGCCGCGCAGGCCGAAATCGCCGCGACCGATGTGGCGGGTGAGGCCGGCGGCGGTCTGGTGAAGGTGACGATCAAGGCCAGCGGCGAGGTGCAGTCGCTGCAGATCGACCCGAAGGTGGTCGACCCCGAGGACGTGGAGACGCTGCAGGATCTGATCGTCGGCGCGGTCAACAACGCGATGGCCAACGCGCAGCAGCTGGCCGCCGAGAAATTGGGCCCGCTCGCCGGTGGCATGGGCGGCGGTTCCATGCCCGGCCTGCCGTTCTGAGCGGCCCGATAGGACATATCCGTGTATGAGGGTCCGGTCCAGGATCTGATCGACGAGCTGGGCAAACTGCCCGGAGTCGGTCCCAAGAGCGCGCAGCGCATCGCCTTCCATCTGCTGTCGGTCGAGCCGCCGGAGATCGACCGGCTGCAGTCGGCACTGCAGAAGGTGCGCGACGGTGTGCGGTTCTGCGCGGTCTGCGGCACCGTCTCCGACGGCGAACTGTGCCGCATCTGCGCCGACCCGCGCCGGGACCGGACCATGATCTGCGTCGTCGAGGAGCCCAAGGACGTCCAGGCCATCGAGCGCACCCGCGAGTTCCGCGGCCGCTACCACGTGCTCGGCGGTGCGCTCGACCCGCTCTCGGGGGTCGGCCCGGACCAGCTGCGCATTCGAGAACTGTTGGCGCGCATCGGAAATCAGGAGGACGGTGTCGATGTCACCGAGGTGATCATCGCCACCGATCCCAACACCGAGGGCGAGGCGACGGCCACCTATCTGGTGCGCATGCTGCGGGATTTCCCGGGCCTGTCGGTCACCCGGCTCGCCTCCGGCCTGCCGATGGGCGGCGACCTGGAATTCGCCGACGAACTGACCTTGGGCCGCGCGCTGTCGGGACGGCGAACGCTCTGAACTCGGGGTGAGCTCCGATCGGAACGTCACCGATCAGAACGTCACCGCCTCCCAGCCGATCGCGTCGAGACGGCTCCGGTCCCCGGTGGTCCAGTCCCAGACGAGTGCGGCCACCTGGTCGCCGTCCTCCAACCGGACCGCGAAATGCCGATCGGGACCGCCGTCACGGTATTCCAGCGTGTACAGGCCGGGCTCGTCGCGATAGGTCTGGATATAGACGTGGTCGGCGCGCTCCACGATCAGATACGGATTCGGTTCCCCGAGCTCGGTGATCCACTGATGCGCGAGGCGCTCGGTCAGATAGGGGAACTCACCCGCACCGCCGTGGGTGACGGTGACGTCGACGCGATCGGTCGGATCGATCAGCCAGTTCAGTTGCGGATCGTAGAGCGCGTAGTCACGCGGGGTCGCGAGCTCGAACAGGAGGTTACGCACGTGGCCGATGGCGTCGTAGCGGGCGGCGACGTACAGCGCGCCGCCGGTGCCCTCGCCGCCGGTGGCGACACTGAGGAACGCCTCTTCCTCCGGCAGGGCGTCGTTGCGCCGGTTCACCTCGGCCGCGATCGCCGCCACGGTCTCGGTCTGCGGCCGTCCCTGCTGCGCCGCCAGGTAGGTCTCCACCGCATCGGGCGAGGTGGCGATGCCCGCGGGGAGCAGCACGTGGTCGTAACTCATCCGGCCAGGCTACGTGGCGGTGTGGCGAGGCTCCTTTTCCGCGCCGCGGCCCGACCTGTAAACTGGCCGACATCATGCAGCGGGCACTCCTCCTCGGCCGCCGCGACGGGGTCTGAATCGGACCGGCTCCCGTCGCGGGGTTTCAGCTGTGCCGGTCGACCCCAATACTTGGGACACCCACCCACACCTCGGAGAAACGCCATGTCACCCGCTGACGCCTTCGTATCCGGCACGCGCACCATCACCGCGCCGTCCAAACCCGCGCCCGCCGATCAGCCCGCGTGGAACAAACAGAAGAACTCCTCGATGCCGACCTTCCGGTACCGGCCCTTCGCCCAGGAGGTCCCGGGCGGCAGCCCGGTCGACGCTGCGCCGATTCCTTTCGACCGCACCTGGCCGGACCGGGTCGTGGACCGGGCGCCCGGCTGGTGCGCGGTCGACCTGCGCGACGGCAATCAGGCCCTGATCGACCCGATGAGCCCCGCCCGCAAGCGCCGCATGTTCGACCTGCTGGTGCGGATGGGCTACAAGGAGATCGAGGTCGGCTTCCCGTCGGCCAGCCAGACCGACTTCGATTTCGTCCGCGAGATCATCGAGGACGGCGCGATCCCGGACGACGTCAGCATCCAGGTGCTGACCCAGTGTCGTCCCGAGCTGATCGAGCGCACTTTCGAGGCCTGCCAGGGCGCCGCCAATGTGATCGTCCATTTCTACAACTCCACCTCGATCCTGCAGCGTCGCGTGGTGTTCCGCGCCGACCGCGACGCGGTGAAGAAGATCGCGACCGACGCCGCGAAGCTGTGCCTGGAGATCGAGCAGCGCTACCCGGACACCAACTGGCGCTACGAGTACAGCCCGGAGTCCTACACCGGCACCGAACTGGAGTACGCCCGTGAGGTGTGTGACGCGGTGTCCGAGATCATCGCGCCGACTCCGGAGAAGCCGCTGATCATCAACCTGCCGGCGACGGTGGAGATGGCGACGCCGAACGTGTACGCCGATTCCATCGAGTGGATGAGCCGCAACCTGGCCCGCCGCGATTCGATCGTGCTGTCGCTGCACCCGCACAACGACCGCGGCACCGCGGTCGCGGCCGCCGAACTGGGCTATCAGGCCGGCGCCGACCGCATCGAGGGCTGCCTGTTCGGCAACGGTGAGCGGACCGGAAACGTCTGCCTGGTCACCCTGGGGATGAACCTGTTCTCCCGGGGCGTGGATCCGCAGATCGACTTCTCCGATATCGACGAGATCCGCCGCACGGTCGAATACTGCAACCAGTTGCCCGTGCACGAGCGCCACCCCTACGGCGGCGATCTGGTCTATACCGCCTTCTCCGGCAGCCACCAGGACGCCATCAACAAGGGCCTGGACGCCATGAAGGACACGGCGGACGCCTCCGATTCCGATGTCGACGACATCGTCTGGGAGGTTCCGTACCTGCCGATCGACCCCAAGGATGTGGGCCGCACCTACGAGGCCGTGATCCGGGTGAACTCGCAGTCCGGCAAGGGCGGCGTCGCCTACATCATGAAGACCGACCACGGACTGGTGTTGCCGCGGCGGCTGCAGATCGAGTTCTCGCAGGCGATTCAGAAGATCACCGACGGCGAGGGCGGCGAGGTCACGCCGAAGGAGATGTGGGACGTCTTCGCCGAGGAGTACCTGAACCCGGTGCTGCCGCTGGAGCGCATCCGGCAGAAGATGACCGCCGCCGAAACCGATTCCGGCACCGACACCATCACCGCGGTGGTGAAGGTGGACGGGGCCGAACAGGAGATCGTCGGTTCCGGCAACGGCCCGCTGGCCTCGTTCGTCGACGCGCTGGCGACCATCGGCTACGACGTGCGAGTGCTCGACTACTCCGAGCACGCGATGTCCTCCGGTGACGACGCGCAGGCCGCCGCCTATGTCGAATGCGCGATCGGGGACAAGGTGACCTGGGGCGTGGGTATCGCCACCTCCATCACGACCGCCTCGCTGCGCGCGGTCGTCTCCGCGGTGAACCGCGCACTGCGCGCGCGCTGATCCGTACACCCTGCTCGACAGCCGGGACCGCCCACCGCCGGGAAGGCGGGGGGCGGTGTTCTGGGGCAACTGGTCCGGTACGGGGTGCGGCCCTGTTCACCGGGGGACTCGTATTCGGCCAGCGTGCTAGCGTTGTGGCGCATTGGCCGCGAGCTCTCTGCTCGAACTCTGTCGAGCAGATGGGGGAAACGTGACGACTAACGACAACTCCACTTCACCGCCTTGGTTGCAGGGGCAGGGGATGGGCGATTCAGCTGCCGAACAGGACAATCCGACCTCGCTGCCGTCGCAGGACGAATCCGACGCGGACACAACGGCATCCGACGGGACGGCGAGCGTGACGTCCGAATCCGAACCGACCGGCGCACCCGCCGAGGAATCCGCGGAATTCGAACACGCGGCCTCCGGGATCATTCCGCCGGTGCCCGACGGTATCGAACAGACCACGTTTGCGCCCGGCCCGCAGTTCGGGCCCGACGGCTTCGCGCCGCCCGAGCAGGGGGGATTCGCACCGGGGCCGTTCGCGCCGCCGGGAGCGAATCCGTATCCGCCGAATCAGGGTTTCGCCCCGCCGGGCTTCCCGATGAACGACCATTCCGGTCCGTTCGCCCCGCCGGGAGATCCGAACGGATTCCCGCCGCCGTGGGCGGGCGGGCCCGGCCCGGAGGGTTTCGCGCCCAACGGATTCCCCGGAGAACAGGGCGGTTTCGCGCCTCCGGGTCACCCCGGCGAACCGGGCTTCGCACCGGCCGCTTTCCCCGGTGAGCAGGGTGGTTTCCCGCCGCCCGGGAATCCCGGTGAACCGGGCGGCTTCGCCCCGGGCGGATTTCCGGGTGAGCAGAACGGTTTCGCGCCTCCGGGCGAGCAGGGTGGTTTCCCGCCGCCCGGAAACCCCGGTGAGCCAGGCGGATTCGCGCCGCACGGCAATCCGGGCGACCCGGGCGGTTTCGCCGCGCAGGGCAATCCCGGTGAGCAGGGCGGCTTCCGGCCCGCCGCCGGTGAGCCGGGGTCCGGGTACGGCGAGGTCCGGCAGGAAACGCCGTACGGCGAGATCCGCCAGGAGATCGGCGCCGACGGCATGGTCCGCCGGGTCTTCGACGATCGGCAGGGACCGCCGCCCGTTCCCGAGCAGCAGGGCGCGGACGCCGATGCCGGCGGCCAGATCTTCAGCTGGGCGCCACCGCCGCTGCCCTCGGCTCCGCCGCCGCAGCACATGCCGCCGCAGCAGCAACCGCCGCAGCAGCAGGGCGGCTGGCAGGGCGGTCCGGGACCGCAACAGCAACTGCCGCAGGGATATCAGCAGCAGCCGCAATCGACGTTCCAGCCGCAGCACATGACCCAGCCCGTGCAGCCGGGGAATTCGGTCAACGACCTGAACCTGCTCAAGCGGGCGCGGCGGTCACCGCGCAGCGGCTGGCGACGCGCCGTGCACAAGGTGACCGGCGGCGCCATCAATCCGGGCGAATCGTCGGCCGATCTGATCTACCGCGAACTGGTGGATCGGGTGAACCAGCCGGTGCGCGGCGACTACCGGATCGCGATCCTGTCGCTCAAGGGCGGCGTCGGAAAGACCACGACCACAGTCGGTTTGGGTTCGACCTTCGCCTCGCTGCGCGGTGACCGGGTGATCGCCATCGACGCCAACCCCGACCTGGGGACCCTGGCCCACCGGGTGCCGCGCCAGACCCGCTCGACGGTCCGCAACCTGCTCGAGGACCAGCACATCAGCCGCTACTCGGATGTGCGGGCGCATACCTCCCAGGCACCGAGCCGACTGGAAGTGCTTGCCAGCGAACAGGATCCGGCGGTCTCGGAGGCCTTCAGCGAGGCCGACTACCGGCGCGCGATCGGCATTCTGCAGCAGTTCTACAACATCATTCTCACCGACTGCGGTACCGGCCTGATGCATTCGGCGATGGCGGGCGTACTGGATATGGCGAGCTCGCTGATCCTGGTCACCTCCCCGGCCATCGACGGCGCGCGCAGTGCCTCGGCGACGCTGGACTGGCTCGAGCACCACGGTTACAGCAAGCTGGTGGAGCGGACCGTGGTGGTGGTCAATGCCTCCCGCCGCGGCGCCTCGACCGTGGACCTGGACCAGTTGCGCAAACTGTTCCTCGACCGCACCCGCGCGGTGCAGGTGGTGCCGTTCGACGATCATCTCGCCGAGGGCGCGGAGATCGACCTGGAACTGGTCAGCAAGCCCACCCGGCGGGCGCTGCTGGAATTGGCGGCCATGGTCGCCGACGATTTCGGATACCACGTCCCGCAGCCACCCTTCCCGGGGCCGCAGACCCAGTACCCGGGCCCGCAGGGCCACTATCCGGGTCCGCACGGCTACTGATTCGCACCGGGCGCCGATTCCGGGGATTCTTCCCACCGAATTGGTGCCCGGCGCGAATTGTCACCCCAATCGATACGGGGCCCGGCCGCACCGCATACAGTTACCCGCGGTGTGGAGGTCCCGATAGATGGCAGAAAAATACGGGGCCGTCTCGCGAAGGACGGTACTTCGCGGGGTGGCCGGCGCGGGTGTGATAACCGCGGGCGCCATGGTGCGCCCGATTCGTGCGAATGCCGATCCCGGTCGGCGGGTCGCGATTTTCGGCGGTGGCGTCGCCGGACTGACCGCGGCGCACGAATTGGCCGAACGCGGATTCGACGTCACGGTGTACGAACGCCGGGCGCTGGGCGGTAAGGCGCGCAGCATTCCGGTGGCGGGCAGTGGCCGCGACGGCCGGCCCGATCTGCCGGGCGAACACGGTTTCCGTTTCTTCCCCGGTTTCTATCACCACATTCCCGACACCATGCGGCGAATTCCGTTCGCGGGCAATGCCAACGGTGTCTGGGACAATCTGGTCCCGGCCGCCGAGGCGCGTTTCTCCCGCGCCGGCGCCGACGACACGATCCTGCCGATGGGCCGCGCCGGAAAGCCGTGGGCCACTCCGGACGATTTCCGCCAGACGGTCGCCTCGGTGATCTCCACCTCGATGAGGATGCCGATGACCGATGCGGCGTATTTCGCCAATCGGTTGCTGGTTTTCAACACCAGTTGCGACGATCGCCGTTTCGGCGAGTGGGAGAAACTCGCCTGGCGCGATTTCGTGGGCGCTCGCGGCCGCTCGCAGGAATTCCGCATGCTGATGTCGCGCACCCTCACCACATTGCTGGTCGCGGCGAAAGATGATCACGCCAGTACCCGGACCATCGGTTCCATGGGGGAGCAGTTCCTCGGCAATCCGCTGGAGACCGGTAACGACGGACCGCTGGACCGGCTGCTGAACGGGCCGACCAACGAGGCCTGGATCGACCCGTGGGTGGCCCATCTGCGCGGCCTGGGGGTGCGGTTCGAAACCGCCGAACTGCGCGGGCTCGACGTGCGCGATCGGCGCATCTCGGGTGCCCGGGTGGCCGGCGGCAGCGGTGGCGATCGGGCGGTCGACGCCGACTACTTCGTGCTCGCGGTACCGGTCGAGGTCGCCCGTGGACTGTGGACGCCGGACATTCTGGCCGTGCAGCCGGAATTGGCGGCCATGGACGGCCTGGTCGTGAACTGGATGAGCGGAATGCAGTTCTATCTGCGCCGCCCCACCCAGATCGCCCGCGGCCATACCGCCTACGTCGACTCGCCGTGGTCGCTCACCTCCATCGCACAGAGCCAGTTCTGGTCGCGCACAAAGCTTTCCGAATCAGGTGACGGTTCGGTTCGGGACTGCCTGTCGGTCGACATCTCGGACTGGAATACACCCGGCATCCTGTACGGCAAGCCGGCGATCGAATGCACCCACGACGAAATCGCCCGCGAGGTCTGGGCGCAGTTGCAGAAGCATCTGGAAGGCCCTGCCGCACTGCAGGATTCGGACCTGGTGTCGTGGTTCCTGGATACCGGCGTGAGCTGGGACGCCGCGCAGAACCGCAACGCCAACGCCGACCCGCTGCTGATCAACACCGCCGGTTCGTGGGCGGCGCGCCCGAATGCGCACGGTGCCCTGGAAAATCTCTTCCTCGCAGGCGATTACGTACGCACGAACATCGATCTCGCGACGATGGAAGGCGCCTGCGAGGCGGCTCGCACCGCGGTGAACGCGCTGCTTGACGTCGCCGGTTCGAATGCCGCCCGCTGCCGGCTGTTCGAGCTGTATCGGGCGCCGCAGCTGGAGCCGCTGCGCCAGGCCGACCGCGCGCGCTATGCCGCGGGCCGGCCGAACATGTTCGACGTCCCGATGTAGGTGGCGGGCGGCCGATCTCGCGCGTTCAATGGGGTGATGAGCGAGATCACCAGCGCCGCCGAACTTCGGGAACTGCTCGGTGAGCCGGCGCCGCGCGCCGCGACGAAGGAACGGACGCGCCTGCATCCGCGCGATCGGGAGTGGATCGCGACCGCGCCGTTCGCCGTCCTCGCCACCAGCGATGCCGAGGGGCGTTGCGATGCCTCGCCCAAGGGCGATCCGGCCGGATTCGTGCACGTGATCGACGACCGCACCCTGGCCATCCCCGAGCGGCCGGGCAATCGCCGCGGCGACGGATACTTCAACATCCTGTCCAACCCGCACGTCGGCGTGCTCTTCCTGATTCCCGGACGCAACGAGACGCTGCGGGTCAACGGCCGGGCACGGCTGCTGCGCGACGCGCCCTACTTCGACGAGATGGTCGTCAAGGGCCACCGGCCGATCCTCGCCGTCGAGGTGGCGATCGAGCAGATCTTCTACCACTGCGCCAAGGCGCTGCTGCGCAGCGAGCTGTGGCGGCCCGAACGCTGGCCGGAGGACCCGCTGCCCAGCCATGCGGTGCTGGTGAAGGAAGTCCAGCGCAACACCACCGAATCGCTGGCGGAACTGCGGGACTACTACTCGCCGGAGAATTACCGGCGCATGCTCTACTGACCGGCTCCTGCCTGTCGGTCGCAGATCACATCGGCCGCTCGCGCGCGGGTGTCTCGCCACCAATACACTCGCGTGGTGGCAGACATCTCGGTGCGCGGACGGCTGGCGCTGCGGGCGGCGGCAGCGGCGTCGTGGGCCTCGCAGAAGGCCGGACGCGGTAAGGGGTCGATGATCGGCGGGCTGATCGCCCTGCAGATCGCCCCCGACATCATGACCCAGCTGGGCCGCAACCGGCGGACGGTGCTGGTCACCGGCACCAACGGCAAGTCGACGACGACCCGGATGACCGCGGCCGCGCTGGCCGAACTGGGCCGCGTCGTCACCCAGGCCGACGGTGCCAATATGGATGCCGGAATCGTCGCCGCGCTCAGCGTCGACCGCACCGCGCCGCTGGCCGCCATCGAGGTCGACGAACTGCATCTGCCGCACGTGGCCGATGCGCTGAACCCCGCCGCGGTGGTGCTGCTGAATCTGAGCCGCGATCAGCTCGACCGGGTCGGCGAGATCAACATGATCGAGCGCAAACTGCGCGAGGGCATGGCCCGGCATCCCGACACCGTGCTGATCGCCAACTGTGACGACGTGCT
The DNA here is from genome assembly GCF_049538315.1 of Nocardia sp. AB354. Classification (NCBI taxonomy): domain Bacteria; kingdom Bacillati; phylum Actinomycetota; class Actinomycetes; order Mycobacteriales; family Nocardiaceae; genus Nocardia; species Nocardia sp. AB354. The sequence continues at coordinate 299,349 of NZ_JBMVFU010000003.1, forward strand.
GATCACCTCGATCGCCTACGACCACCCCAATGTGGTCTGGGTGTCGGCGGGCAGTGGCTGGGCGGTCGACGCCACCAGCTGTCCGCGCAGCGGCGAGCCGATCGTCTGGGAGGGCACCGATTGGCGCAGCACCGGTGCCGACTTCCGGCGGCCGGAACCGCAGTGGTGGGTCGACGCGGAGTATCTGTGCGGGCCCGACGGGCTGAAATTGCCTTTGCACCTTGCCCTTCCGGGCCGCGCCAATCGCGGCAACGCCGCGCAGGCGGTGGCCGCGGCGGTCGCGCTGGGCGGACATGCCGACACCGCGGCGCAAGCCGCCGGAACCGTTCGCGAGATCGCCGGCCGCTACCGCACCGTGCAGGTCGGCGAGCACTCCGCACGCCTGCTGCTGGCCAAGAATCCGGCCGGCTGGCAGGAGGCGCTGTCCATGATCGACCCCGAGGCGACGGGTCTGGTGATCGCGGTCAACGGCCAGGTGCCCGACGGCGAGGATCTGTCCTGGCTGTGGGATGTGCGCTTCGAGCACTTCGAGGGCACCCAGGTGGTCGCGGCGGGCGAGCGCGCCACCGACCTGGGCGTGCGGCTGACCTACGCCGGCGTCGAGCACACCACCGTGCCGAATCCGTTGCGTGCCATCGCATCCTGTCCGCCCGGACGGGTCGAGGTGCTCGCCAACTACACCGCCTTCCGGGATCTGAATCGCGATCTGGACACCCGGGCATGAGCGACGCGAGCGGAGGCGGCAGCCTGCGTAACCACGGAGCGAGCCGCGAATGCCCGAGAGGAGACAGCACTGATGGCTGAATCGACGGTACGGATCGGGCTGGTGCTGCCCGATGTGATGGGGACCTACGGTGACGGCGGCAACGCGCTGGTCTTGCGCCAGCGGCTGCGCATGCGCGGCATCGATGCGGAGATCGTAGAGATCACGCTGAACGACCCGGTGCCGGAGACGCTGGACATCTACACCCTCGGCGGCGCGGAGGACTCCGCGCAGCGGTTGGCGACCCGGCATCTGCAGCGCTATCCCGGCCTGCAGCGTGCGGCCGCGAAAGGTGTTCCGGTACTTGCCATCTGCGCCGCGATCCAGGTGCTGGGCAACTGGTACGAAACCTCCGCGGGCGAGCGCGTGGACGGTGTCGGCCTGTTCGACGTGACCACCGCTCCGCAGCGGGTCCGGTCCATCGGCGAGGTCGCCACCACACCGTTGCTCGCCGGCCTGACCCAGCCGCTCACCGGATTCGAAAATCACCGGGGCGGAACGTCTCTCGGCGCGGACGCGACCGGACTGGGCCGGGTCACCAAGGGCGTCGGCAACGGTGTGGGCGACGGCCTCGAGGGAGTGGTGCAGGGCTCGGTGATCGGCACCTACATGCACGGCCCGGCACTTGCCCGCAACCCCGAACTGGCCGACCACCTGCTCACGCGGGCCCTCGGCGGTCGCGAACTGGAACCGCTCGACCTGCCCGAGGTCGACCGGCTGCGTCGCGAACGTCTGCGCGCCTGAGACCCTCTACTACGTGATATAGCGATCGCGCATGTAACAGCGCGGTCGTCGGCGCCGATCCTGTTGAGAGATAGGAAGTTCGGCGGTAATCTCGCGCGCGGCCATGCGTGATGAGGGAGGTGGCCGGTGCGGAGACGTGCCTTTTTACAGGCGGCCGGTGCTGCGGTTTTGCTGGGTGCCACGGGCGCGTTGCGCGAGACCGGAACAGCCACCGCCGATCCGGCGTGGAACGGGATGTTCCGCAACTGGGTTTCCGAGATCTTCGTCCCGCAGCCGGATCCTCCGGCGCATACCGAAGCCATCGTGATCGGATCCGGATTCGGCGCCGCGGTCGCGGCGTTGCGGCTGGCCGAGGCGGGTATCGCCAACACGGTGCTGGAGCGCGGGTCGCGCTGGCCGAACGATCCGTGGCGGGAGATCTTCACCGGTGACGATCTGCCCGACGGCCGCGGCTTCTGGCATCGCACCAGCTTCACCGGCGTCACCAAGGTCGCCATGCGTTTCGCCGATTTCGGCGGCGTCCTGGATATCACCGAATTCGACGGCATCGATGTGTGGCGCGCGGCGGCCGTGGGCGGCGGGTCGGTGGTCTTCTCCGGGTGCATGATCGCCCCGCAGCGCCGGCATTTCGACGAGATCTTCGGTGGCACAGTCGATTACACCGAGTTGGAGCGCACCTACTATCCGCGTGTGCGGCAGATGCTCAACCTGTCGGTCATGCCCGCCGACATCTACAATTCTTCCCCGTTCACCCATTCCCGAATGTGGGACGAGCAGGTGCGCGCGGCCGGATACGAGCCGCAGCCCAACGAGTCCATCTTCAAATGGGATACGGTGCGTGCCGAACTGGCCGGTGCCACGCGCGCCTCGGCCACCGCGGCCCGCAGCAATCTCGGTAATTCGAACGGCGCGAAATTCGACCTCAACCAGAACTACCTGAAGTACGCCCATGCCACCGGCCGCTCGTCGGTGTTCGCGGGGCATCGGGTGGACAGCATCGGCCGCGACGGTGACCGCTACGTCCTGCAGGTCACCAAGCTCGACCCGACCGGCACGGTGCTGAGCACCCGGACGCTCACCTGCGACAAGCTGTTCCTCGGCGCCGGATCCATCGGCACCACCGAGCTGCTGGTTCGCGCCCGCGCCACCGGCGCACTGCCCAACCTCGACGAACATGTCGGCGACGGCTGGGGCACCAACGGCGACGTCGCGCTGGCCCGCGGTGAGAGCCGGCTCTCGGGCCTGGGCCAAGGCGTGCCGAGTGCCAGCCGGATCTTCGACGAATCCGGTATGCCGCTGACACTGGAAAGCTGGTACATCCCCGGAATTCCGCTGGAGACCGGCGCATTGGCCTCGCTCGGGTTGGTGATCGATCCGACCCGCGCTCGCATCACCTACGACGCCGCGCGCAACGCCGCCGCACTGAGCTGGCCGCGTGCGGCCCAGGACCGGATCGTGGCCGCCTGCCGCGCGGTCGACCAGCGCATCGCCGAACGGTCGGGGGCTCTGTTCGACTACCAGGCGCTCGGCTACGACGCCAATGCCCCGTTCACCGCACATCCCCTCGGCGGTGCGGTGCTGGGCCTGGCCACCGACAACTACGGCCGGGTGAACGGCTATCCGGGGCTGTACGTGGTCGACGGTGCGGCGATTCCGGGCAGCACCGGCGCGGCCAATCCGTCGCTGACCATCACCGCACTGGCCGAACGCAACGTCGAGGCGATCATCCGCGCCGGGCACTGATTCGCGCCGCACGGGCACTCGTGGCGGCTTCCCGGCGCCGTCGGGGCCGCTACTCTCGGCGGGTACCCGTTCGATGTGGAAGGGACCGTTGTGGCGCAGTACCCGGCTGGACCGTTGCCCGAGCAGTATCCGCGCAAGCCGCCGGCGCTGTGGACCGATCTGCTGATGCTGGCTCTCGCGGTGGTCTCGGTGGGTCTGGTCACCTGGATCACCTTCTTCACCGTGCCGCAGCACACATATCACGTGATCGTGGTGGTCGACTCGTCGATCTGTGCGGTGTTCGCCCTCGAATTCCTGTGGCGCTGGCGGCGGGCGGACTGGTCGTGGACCTACCCGTTCGTCTACTGGTACGAGGTCCTGGGCATGATCCCGGTGACCAGCCCGTTCTTCCGGGGATTCCGATTGCTGCGCATCGTCGTGATCCTGGTCCGGCTGGCGCGCGTCGCCGACCGGGCCTTCGGTGACCGGGTCACCGCCGCGGTCGTGAACCGCTCGATCGCCGTGATCGTCGACGCGGTCCGGCGCCCGGTCACCATGGCCGTGCTGGAGGAGGTGGCCGATGTGCTGCGCCGCGGCCGGTACACCCGCAATATCGCCGCCGCGCTGGAGGAGAACCGCGACGAACTCGACGCCATGATCCTGGAACTGATCAAGAACGATCCGGCGGTCGGGCGGGTGCGCTACCTGCCCTTCCACGAGGAGATCATCCGCGGCATCGCCGACGCCAGCTTCCGGATCGTCTTCCAGGTGCTGGCCGACCCGCGCACCGACGAACTGGTCGGAGATGTGCTGCGCGAGAACATCAATCAGATGCGGGACGCGGTGCGCGACGGCGGGCACGTGCCGGAAACGGTGGATCACAAACCGCAGCAGCGTGTTTCGCCGAATCTCGGATCGCGGTAGTCGGCACCCGGTTCAGTGGGCGTGCCGGACCGCGTCGCGCGGTTGCGCGTAACGCACTGTCTCCCAGACGATCAGCACTGTCAGCACCGCGCACAGCAGTCCGAGTGCGGCCATCGCCGGCAGCTGCCCGGCCAGCGGCACCAGCGCGATCAGCACGGCCGCGGTGACCAGGCGCGGCCACAGCACCACCCGGGTCGCGTAGTGCCGGAAACCCACCAGCGCCAGCAGGTACAGCACCACGCCGCCGTACAGTGCGAACAGTGGAATGCCCTGCAGCCGATCGTGCAGCGTATGCCCGGCCGCCCCACCGAGATAGTTGAGCGTCTTCTTCAATCCGAGCGACATGGCGACGATGCCGGCCACCATCGGGAAATGCCAGAAGGTGTAGCAATTGCGCGCGATCTGGATCCGGCGCGGGCCCGAGGCCTCGGTCATCGCGCGTTCCACGACGGTCGCCGCGACGTCGAAGTAGGCCCACCACAGCAGGCCCGAAACAGCCAGTGCCAGCAGCGATCCCGCGGTGATCGGCCACGAGATCGGGAGTCCGGCCACGCCGACGCCGATGGAGACGATCGATTCGCCCAGCGCGACGATCACGATCAGGCCGTGCCGCTCGGCGAAGTGCGAGGCCGAATTCACGCGCCAGTCGTTGCCGGCGAAGAAGGTCCAGACCATATCGCCGGCGATGGCCGCGATCCACAGCACGATCTGCACGGTGCCGTGTTCGACGGCCGCCACGATCAGCAGCGCGGTGCCGATGGTGATCGAGCCGCCGGCCCAGCGGCCCACCTGCCCGCGCAACTGCCGGTCCTCGGTACTGGCCAGCCAGAACATCGCCAGATGGACCAGCCGGATCACGAGGTAACCGATGGCGAACACGAGGGGTCCGTACCAGCCGCCCGGCATGTCGTGGAACGCCTCGGGAATCACCTCGGCCACGATGAGTCCCGCGCCCATGGCCGCGAACATCGCCACCCGGGCCACCCCCTCGTCGGCCTTCACCACATTGCCCAGCCAGGCATAGGCGATCCACACCCACCACATCACCGCCAGCACCAGCACGGCCCGCAGCATGTTGAGGGCGGTGACGTCGTGCGCGGCCAGATCGGTCACCTGGGTGAAGGCGAAGACCAGGACGAGGTCGAAGAAGAGTTCCAGCTGGGTTACCGAGGCGTCCTCGGTAACCGCTTGAATGCGTGTGCGTCTGACACCGGTCATTCGCACATCGTGGCAGGAAGCCGGCGTCAGCGCCCGCGACGGCGAGCCTCTCGGTCAGCCGACCTCGTAGTTCTCGCCGAAGGGAAATTTCTCGATGTACTCGATGAGGTTGTGCACGGCCTCGTCGTTGGCCCGCGAGAGCGTGCGCTTGAGTAGGAGACCGGGGACGGGGATGGGCAGATGGATCTCGGAGTGGTACCAGACCTCGGTGCCCTCGTCGGTCTCCTCGATGTCGAACCAGCCCTTGCCGCCGCCACCGGCGGCGCTCTCCACCACTTCCCAGGAGATGCGTTCCGGGGTGCAGGTGTATTCCAGGACCTGACGGTCGGAGTTGTTGAGGGTCGTCACCGTGGCGTAGACGCGGCGGGGACGGTCGAACTCGTCGCGGGTCGCGACGCGCACGTCACGGTGCGCGGGCGACCATTCGGGGATCCGCTCGACGGCCAGCAATGCTTCCTGAACCTGATCGGGTTCGACATCGATGATGAATCGGTGATCGGTCTTCGTGCGCATGTCTTGCCCTCCACTGCTTCGGCCGATTGTCTCCGCCGTCACACGCGGTCGTCAACCGTGTGGTCTGTTCCCGGAGTTACAGAGACCGACCAGTCTGATTTGGTTCGGTCGGGCGTGCCGGGTTTGCGGTCGCGCTGCCGGGGCGCGTCGGCAGCGTGCTCGACGTCGGGGTGTGCCGCCGATGGCCGGACGATTGCCGGGCACATGGTCACTTGCCCGAAAAGGGACTGCCCCCGGTTGGGAAAGGGGGCTTGACGATCCTCGTCCGCACAGCTACCGGTGGTGAAGGACCTCCCAGTCCGGCCCGGGAAAGACCAGACTTTCGTGCCCGTCCTCGAACCGGACGAGGTAGGGCGGGGCGCCGTCGGTGCCGCGCGCCTCGATGATTTCGCCGGTGCGTTCGGGCATTCCCACAGCATTGCTGTGGACGCGAATGTGATCACCTACATGCGCCTGCATGACCGCCATTATTGTTCGATGTGATACTGCTCACAAGTCAATGTCATAGTTCCCAGCCGCCCGAATCGCTAATCCTGGCGATCCCTCCGGATCGGCGCGCGACAACTTTTTAATCCGCTTGACACCACTCTGTCTGTAGTACTACGTTTCAACCACTACAGTTAAAGTGCAACAGGCAAGGCGGTGTCGGTATGCGAAAGCTCCTCTACTTCGTCGGCGTCTCGCTCGACGGCTACATCGCCGGGCCGGGTGGGGAGTACGACTTCTATCCCGTGGCCGAGGACATGGCGGAATTCGTCAACGGCCGCTATCCGGAGTCGGTTCCCGCGCACATCCGCCCGCAATTCGGAATGGCCGTGGACGAACCCAACAAGGAATGGGACACGATTCTCATGGGGCGAGGCACATACGAACCCGCGCTGTCGGCCGGCATCGCCAGCCCGTATCCCCATCTGAAGCAGTACGTCGTCTCGGCCACGCTCGATCGCGTCGACGATCCGGAGGTCGAACTGGTTCCGAGCGATCCGGTAGCTCTGGTGCGTCGCCTGAAGCAGCAGGACGGCAAGGACATCTGGCTGTGCGGCGGGGGACAACTGGCCGGTGCGCTCGTCGACGAGATCGACGAGTTGATCATCAAGAGTTATCCGGTGGTCGCGGGCGCCGGCATCAGCGCGTTCACCGGCAACTTCCGGCCGACCGCGTTCACGCCGGTGCAACGCCGCGAATTCGGCAACGGCGCACAGATCACCTGGTTCGAGCGCGGCTGACGTGCCCGGCCGGTAGGCGGCCGCGATCAACCGGCGTCGCGCAGGAAGGACAGGCGCACCCGGCGGATCGGATTGTCGACGTTGAGGTCCACGAAGGCGATCGACTGCCAGGTGCCCAGGGTCAGCTCGCCGCCCAGCACCGGCACGGTGGCGTAGGGGGCGATCAGCGCGGGCATGACGTGCGAGCGGCCGTGCCCGCGCGAGCCGTGGGCGTGGCGCCAGCGATCATCGGCGGGCAGCAGATCGCGCAGGGCGCGCAGCAGATCGTCGTCGCTGCCCGCGCCGAGCTCGATCAGGGCCACGCCGGCGGTGGCGTGCGGGACGAAGACGTGCAGCAGTCCGTCGCCGCCGCCGGCCTCGCGCAGAAACGTGGCGCACTGCGGCGTCAGGTCGTGCACGACCTCCCGATCGCCGGTGTGCAGCTCGATTTCGATGCTCTTCATAGGCCCATCGTGCGCTTTCGCCGCGGCGTGCATCGTCGACTCGCGCGAAGGGGTTCGCCGACCGGGTGCTAAACCGGTCGGTGTGATTACTCACACCGGTACGCCGGCTGTTGCGCCGAGACGGGGCGCCGGGTGCCGGCGGACCCGGAAAACCGCTGATGAACGGGGCTGTGCGCGCCGATTCCGATGCGCCGCACGGGCTCTGCCGCCGCGACCGCGCACCGTAGCGCCGCTCCGGAACGGGATCGCCGCTGGTCGGCGTGGCGAATTCGGTGGGCCGGGCCGCCCGATCCCGGTGGCCGCTCGGAGGTAGCCCGCCACCGAGCGGACTCCGATCGGTAGTCTTATTGGCTGTAACAGCAGCTAGTCGATCTTGGAGGACCCCACTGTGGCTCTCGTCGTTCAGAAGTACGGAGGATCTTCGCTCGAGTCTGCCGAGCGGATCCGGCGCGTCGCTGAGCGGATCGTCGAGACGAAGAAGCAGGGGCACGACGTGGTCGTCGTGTGCTCGGCAATGGGTGACACCACCGACGAACTGCTCGACCTGGCCCAGCAGGTGGCGCCCGCGCCGCCGGCCCGCGAACTCGACATGCTGCTGACCTCCGGTGAGCGCATCTCGAATGCGTTGGTGGCCATGGCGATTCACTCGCTCGGCGCCGAGGCCCGGTCGTTCACCGGTTCCCAGGCGGGAGTCATCACCACCGGCACCCACGGCAACGCCCGCATCATCGACGTGACCCCCTCCCGGGTCCGCGATGCGCTCGACGAGGGCTTGATCGTGCTGGTCGCGGGCTTCCAGGGTGTCTCGCAGGACAGCCGCGACATCACCACGCTGGGCCGCGGCGGCTCCGACACCACCGCGGTCGCCCTGGCCGCCGCGCTCGAGGCCGACGTCTGCGAGATCTACACCGACGTCGACGGCGTGTTCACCGCCGATCCGCGGATCGTGCCGGATGCGCAGAAGCTGGAGCAGGTGAGCTTCGAGGAAATGCTCGAGCTGGCCGCCACCGGCGCCAAGGTGCTGATGCTGCGCTGCGTCGAATACGCCCGCCGCTACAACGTTCCGGTGCATGTGCGGTCGTCCTATACCGACCGCAAGGGCACCTATATCTACGGATCGATGGAGGACATCCCCTTGGAGGACGCAATTCTCACCGGCGTCGCGCACGATCGCAGCGAGGCCAAGGTGACCGTGGTGGCCCTGCCGGACGAGCCGGGCTATGCGGCCAAGGTGTTCCGGGCCATCGCCGACGCCGAGATCAACATCGACATGGTGTTGCAGAACATCTCCAAGGTCGAGACGGGTAAGACCGACATCACCTTCACCCTGCCCAAGGCCGACGGGCCGCGCGCGGTGGAGTTCCTGACCAAGCGCCAGAGCGAACTGGGCTTCAGCCAGGTTCTCTACGACGACCACATCGGCAAGGTCTCCCTCGTCGGCGCGGGTATGAAGAGCCACCCCGGCGTCACCGCCACCTTCTGTGAGGCGCTGGCCAAGGCAGGTATCAACATCGACCTCATCTCCACCTCCGAGATCCGCATCTCCGTGCTGGTCAAGGACACCGAGCTGGACGGCGCCGTGCAGGTGCTGCACAAGGCGTTCGACCTGGGCGGCGACGAGGTCGCGGTCGTGCACGCGGGATCGGGGCGATAAACCATGGGTGTACGCGTAGGTGTGGTCGGTGCGACCGGGCAGGTCGGCGCCGTCATGCGAAAACTGCTGGAGGAGCGCGACTTTCCCGCCGACGAGGTGCGATTCTTCGCCTCGGCGCGTTCGGCCGGGAAGAAGTTGCCCTGGCGCGGCGGCGAGATCGTGGTCGAGGACACCGAGACCGCGGATCCGTCCGGACTGGATATCGCCCTGTTCTCCGCAGGCGCCACCATGTCCCGGGTGCAGGCGCCGCGGTTCGCGGCTGCGGGCGTGACCGTCATCGACAACTCCTCGGCGTGGCGCAAGGACCCCGAGGTGCCGCTGGTGGTCAGCGAGGTGAATCCCGAACAGACCCGCAATCTGGTCAAGGGCATCATCGCCAATCCGAACTGCACCACGATGGCCGCCATGCCGGTGCTCAAGCCCCTGCACGACGAGGCCGGACTCCAGCGACTGATCGTCTCCAGCTACCAGGCCGTCTCCGGTAGTGGGCTGGCCGGTGTGGAGGAGCTGGCCACGCAGGCCCGCGCGGTGATCGGGGACGCCGAGAAGCTGACCCACGACGGCAGCGCCCTGCAGTTCCCCGCGCCGAACAAATACGTCGCGCCGATCGCGTTCAACGTGCTGCCGCTGGCGGGTTCGCTCGTCGACGACGGTTCCGGTGAAACCGACGAGGACCAGAAGCTGCGCAACGAGAGTCGCAAGATTCTCGGTCTGCCCGATCTGCTGGTCAGCGGTACCTGTGTGCGCGTGCCGGTCTTCACTGGGCATTCGTTGTCGATCAATGCCGAATTCGCGCGGCCGCTCTCGGTGGAGCGGGCGAAGCAACTGCTCGCCGACGCGGCCGGTGTGAAGCTGGTCGACGTTCCGACGCCGCTGGAAGCGGCCGGTAAGGACGAGTCGCTGGTGGGCCGGATCCGCCAGGATCCGGGCGTGCCGGAGGGGCGTGGCCTGGCGCTGTTCGTCTCGGGTGACAACCTGCGAAAGGGCGCCGCGCTCAACACCATTCAGATCGCGGAAGTTCTGCTCGCGCAGCGCTGACACTGCATTTTCGAACGGGCCGTCCGATTGCGGGCGGCCCGTTTTCCTTTCGGGGCGCTCAGCCGGTCGTGTGCGGAGGCTCAGCCGGCCGGTTCGCTGCGGGCCCGGAGTCCGTCGAAGACGACGGCGAAAGCGCGGGCTCGCTGCTCGCCGGTGGCGGTGTGCGTGCCCGCGAAGGCGCCCTTCAGCACCCGCATCAGATCGTCGAAGTCGATATCGTCGCGGATCGCGCCGCAATCCTGGGCGCGCCGCAGCAACCGGGCGATCGCGGCCTGGAATTCCTTTGTGGGACCGGTGATTTCGATCGACTGGTGACCGCCCAGCGCATCGGCGAGATCGCGCTTGACCCCACCCTCGGTGACCATGTGGTCCAGCAGGTCGAAGAAGGCGGCCCCCGGATCGTCGGCGGCTTCGAGTCCGCGCGCATAGTCGACCATTCGCTCGATGTTGTCGACGATGGCGGCGTGGAACAGGGCTTCCTTGGTGGGGAAGTGGCGGTAGACGGTGCCGGGTCCCACCCCGGCGCGCCGCGCGATCTCGTCCAGCGGGACCGAAATACCTTCGGCGGCAAAGGCTTCCCTGGCGGCGGCGAGTACGCGCTCCCGGTTGCGGCGGGCGTCGGCGCGCAGGGCGCGGCGCGGTTCGGCCGCCGGGTCCACTAACTGTTTCTCCGCCACAGCGCGAGTCTACCCGGTTACCGTTGACAAACGGGGCGTGCGTTCCGGATTATAAACGGGGCGTACATTCCGCTTCTAACAGAGGGAGTTTGTCATGGTTTCCAGTTCGGTGCGCAGTGCCCGCCAGGTGGTCGAGGACCTGTTCGCGACATTGCCGGCGCGTGATGCCGACGCCTTCGTCGCGGCGCTCGCCCCCGATGCGGTTTTCGAGATCCCGTTCCCGATTCCGGGGATGCCGGAGCGGCTCGAGGGGCGGGAGGCGATCCGTGAACACCTCGCACAACGCTGGTCGGGCCTGTCGGGTGTCGAGGTGCACGGGGTCTATCCCACGGTCTACGAATCCACTTCGGACGGAGTGCTTTTCGTGGAGAACGAGGTGGATATGACGCTGCCGGGCGCGCCACGAGCGCGAGTTCGCACCTCGGTGAACGTGGTGCACGTGCGGGACGGGGAAGTGACCCTGTTCCGGGATTACATGGATACCGCGCGGATCGCGCGGATCGCCGGCTGACCGCGGCCGGTCGCCTCTCATCGATGCCGCTGCGTCAGCGGATGCCCGGTGTGCGGGGATCGGGCCCGAGGCAGACCAGTAGAGCACATCCCGGCGGGGCATCCGAGAACGGCGGTGCCAGTGGGGTGTTCAGACAGGACAGCACCGAACAGCCGGGATAGGAGTCGGGCCCGACTCCGAAAATCGCCAGCGTGATGTACGGATCGAAGAACGCGCGGGGGTCCAGGGTGACCGGTGGTTCGACATAGGGACCGGGGTCCGGAATCGGCGGTTGCTGGAAGGCGCCCAGCAGCCTGCGGAAGAATTCCCAGGTCAGCTCGGTCAGGTTCTGCAGGATGCCGGTCGGCCCGCCGCTGCTGTGGTTGCCGAAGACGCCGGTCCACACCACGGTGAGATCCAGGCTCGGGATGAAGAAGACGTCCTGCAGCCCGAGACCGGACATCGCGAACACATCCGGGGGCAGGAACGACGGTATCTCGATACATCCGGGGCGGGCCCAGAACAGATAGCCGTAGCACTCGCGGCCCGGGCCCGTCTGCTGGGCGCGGTGCAGATAATCGGCCGAGATCACCTGCACCCCGTTCCAGTCGCCGTGGCCGGCGACCAGCTGGGCGATCTTTGCGAGATCGTCCGGCGGGATCATCAGGTGCGCGTAGCCGTAGGTGTGACCGGAACGGTCGCGGGCCCAGTAGTAGTCGCTACGCTGGATACCCAAGGGAGAGAACAGTTCCCGCTGCGCGAACTGCTGCAGTGGTTCGCCGACGGCCAGTTCGATCACGTACGACAGCAGATCGACATTGCGCTGACTGTAGGAGAACCGGGTGCCGGGCGGATTGTCGAGCGGGACCCCGAGCGCCTGCACGGCACTGTTCGGATCGATCGGCACCACCCCGGAGATGCCCTCGTTGATCACTCCGACATGCAGGCCCGAGCGCTCGGTCAGCAAATCCTCGACGGTGATCGCGCGGTGGGCGGCGTCGCCGAGACCGGGCGGCAGATAGCGGTCGATCGGCGCGTCGATATCGAGTTTGCCCTGATCCCAGGCGATTCCGGCGATCAGCGAGACCACGCTCTTGGTGACGCTCCAGATATTCCACGGCGTCGTATCGGTGGCGTCGTTGTGCGCGCCGGTTCCGATCAGGCAGTTGTGCCGAAAGATCTTGACGTTCAGCCGGTTCCGTTCGTCGGCGAACCGCAGGGCGGAAGCCAGCCGCGCCGCGTCCAGGCCCGCCGATTCCGGCGTGGCTCGTTCGAATCCGCGTCCGGACGAGACCGCGCAGGTCTGGGCACTCTCCGCGCGCGCCGGGACCGCAGTGGCGGAGGTACCACCGATCAGTACGACGACGAGAACCCCGATCACACAGCCCTGGAGGCGTCCCATGAGCCGAGGTTAACCACCGGCATTCGTGGTGGTGCCCAACACGCAACCGCCGCAACCAAATCGGAATCGGTGTCGCGGTTTTCGGTCGAACGCCGGGTCCGCTCCGCGCAGGGGGACGCCGCCGAGCGTAAGCCCGGCGGCGTCGTGCGCGGCACTCCCGCAAAACGTCCCTTTCGGTCTTTTCTTGACTTATTCCAGAAAACGGGCAGACTGGGTTCATGCACACCGGTGGTTTCGATCCGCGCGAACGATTGCGCGCGGCCGGTCTGCGGGTCACCCGCCCGCGGGTGGCGGTGCTGGAAGCGGTTGCCGCCCATCCGCATTCGGATGCCGACAGGGTGGCCGCCGCGGTCCGGCAGCAGCTGGGTTCGGTGTCGACACAGGCTGTGTACGACGTACTGCACGCCTGTGTCGGCGCCGGCCTGCTGCGCCGGATCGAACCGGCCGGTTCGCCGGCCCGGTACGAAACCCGCATCGCCGACAACCATCACCATCTGGTGTGCAGGAACTGCGGCACGGTCGTGGACGTGGACTGTGCCGTGGGCCGTGCCCCCTGCCTCGACCCGTCGGACGCGCACGGGTTCACGATCGACGAAGCCGAGGTCGTGTTCTGGGGACTCTGCCCGCAATGCCGTCGCGGTGACGACGCGCCATCCCGATAGCCCGGACATCCCGGGCGACAGCAGAAACAGGAGGCTGCGATGACAAAGCCGATCAGTGGGCCGACCACTACCAACACCGGCACTCCGGTCCCCAGCGACAACGAATCGCTGACCGCCGGGACCGAGGGCCCGATTCTGCTGCACGACCACTATTTGATCGAGAAGCTCGCCCAGTTCAACCGGGAGCGGGTGCCGGAGCGGATCGTGCACGCCAAGGGTGCGGGGGCCTTCGGTGAGCTCGTCGTCACCAATGACGTCAGCCGCTACACCAAGGCGAAGCTGTTCCAGCCGGGCGCGCGGACCGAGTCGCTGGTGCGGTTCTCCACCGTCGCCGGCGAGCAGGGCAGCCCCGACACCTGGCGCGATCCGCGCGGCTTCGCGGTCAAGTTCTACACCCCGGACGGCAACTACGACCTGGTCGGCAACAACACCCCGGTGTTCTTCATCAAGGATCCGATCAAGTTCCCCGACTTCATCCGTTCGCAGAAGCGGTTGCCGGGCAACGGTCTTCGCGATCACAACATGCAGTGGGACTTCTGGACCCTGCGCCCGGAATCGGCGCATCAGGTGACCTGGCTGATGGGCGACCGCGGTATTCCCAAGACCTACCGCCATATGAACGGCTACGGCTCGCATACCTATCAGTGGATCAACGCCGAGGGTGAACGGTTCTGGGTGAAGTACCACTTCAAGACCGATCAGGGCATCGAATTCCTGACCCAGGCCGAGGCCGATCGGCTGGCGGGCACCGATCCCGACTATCACCGCCAGGATCTGTGGGAGGCGATCGAACGCGGTGAGTTCCCCAGCTGGACTCTGTATGTGCAGATCATGCCGGTGGGTGAGGCGGCGAACTACCGCTTCAACCCGTTCGATCTGACCAAGGTGTGGTCGCACAAGGACTACCCGCTGATCGAGGTCGGTACCTGGACGCTGAACCGCAACCCGAGCAACTACTTCGTCGAGATCGAACAGGCCGCATTCGAGCCGTCGGCGATCGTGCCGGGCATCGGCTATTCGCCGGACAAGATGTTGCTGGGCCGGGTCTTCGCCTATGCCGACGCTCATCGCTACCGCATCGGCACCAACTACCACCAGCTGCCGCCGAACCGCGCGCGTGCGGCCGAGGTGAACTCCTATTCCAAGGAGGGCGCCATGCGCTACGACTTCAACGCGCCGGAAGTGCCTGTGTACGCGCCGAATTCGTTCGGCGGCCCACATGCCGACGCGGCCGCGGCCCCGGAGGAGGCGGCGTGGAGTTTCGAGCCCGAGCAGGTGCGGGCCGGCTACGTTCAGCACGCCGAGGACAGCGACTGGGCGCAGCCGGGCACGCTGGTGCGTGAGGTCTTCAACGACGAACAGCGAGAGCGCCTGGTGGACAACGTGGTCGGGCATGTGCTCGGCGGCGTGCGCGAACCGGTGCTGAGCCGGGTGTTCGACTACTGGAAGAACGTCGATCCGGAGATCGGCAAGCGCATCGAGGAAGGTGTGCGCGCCGGTCTGAACGGCAACAGCTGACCAGGACGACATCCGCGGCCCGCATCGGATTTCGGTGCGGGCCGGCCACATCGTGAACAGGCCTTCCGTCAGCGGGTTTCGATCCGTGGGATCGGATCCGCTGACTCATCTCCGGGTGTGTGAGAAGTGTCAACCGCGGGCGGGAGCAGGATGTCGACGAGCCGTGCCGCCGTGGTGTGGTCGAGCGGGGCATGGCCGAGCAGGAAGCGGTACCAGAACAGGCCGTACAGCAGATCCACCAGGAGGTCCGCATCCGTGTCGCCGGGCAGTTCGCCACGCGTGATCGCCCGCTCGAGAATGTCGTGCGCGGCGGCGCGGCGCGTGGCGGTGAACTCCTGTAGTAATTCGGCGAGGTGGGGGTCGCGGGCGGCCTCGCGCACCAGCGCGCGCAACGCCGGGGCGGTCGAATCCCCCTGGGCACCGGTGAAAGTCGAATCCGCGACGGCCAGCAGGTCGGTGCGCACCGAGCCGGTGTCCGGGGTCGGCACCTCTTGGCGAGCGCGTTCGAGCAGGGCTTCGAGCAGCACCGCACCCTTCGACGGCCACCAGCGGTA
The DNA here is from genome assembly GCF_049538315.1 of Nocardia sp. AB354. NCBI lineage: Bacteria > Bacillati > Actinomycetota > Actinomycetes > Mycobacteriales > Nocardiaceae > Nocardia > Nocardia sp. AB354. The sequence continues at coordinate 314,897 of NZ_JBMVFU010000003.1, forward strand.
GATCGTCTGCTTGCCGACCCCGGCCGCGGCGGCGATGGAATCGACCGTGACCGACCCGCCGTCGGAGGTGGCGAGCTGGGCGAGGGCGGCGTCCAGAATCGCGCGGTGGGTTGCCTCGTTCCGGCGCCGGCCGGTGTGCGCGCGTTCGGGTGGGGGCGAATCCGGTTGCTGCGGTGGTGGTCCCATGGTCTACCTCCCAGCGGTGGCGGTGCGCGGGAATATTGCGCCCGCTACGCTCGTTGTCGAGACTGTCAGTCTCGACAAACTGTACAGGACGGGAACAGTAGCAATGAGCGCTTCCAGCACCGGCATCCCGCGCGTCGTCGTCATGGGCGGTAGTTCCGGAATCGGTGCGGCCACCGCCGCGCTGTTCGCGAACGAGGGCGCCGAGGTCGCCGTCACCGGCCGCAGCCAGGTCAAACTCGACGCGGCGGTGGCACGGCTGGGTGGCAAGACCAGCGGCTATCGGATGGACGCGACCGACGGCGAGCAGATCGCGGCATTCTTCGCGCAGTCCGGCAGCATCGACCACCTCATCATCGCGGTCAGCGGTTCGGCGGGCAGCGGTCCGTTCGCCGAACTCGATCTCGACCACTTGGCGGAGGGGTTCGACGGTAAGTTCTGGCCGCAGGTGAAAATCGTGAAAGCGGCTCTGCCACATCTGGTTTCGAACGGATCGATCACCCTGATCACCGCCGCGTCGGCGCATGCCGCCTTCCCCGGCACCGCCGGACTGGCCGCGATCAACGGGGCGCTGAACGCCATGGTGCCTCCGCTGGCGGTCGAACTCGCCCCGCTGCGGGTCAACGCGGTAGCCCCCGGCGTCATCGACACCGAATGGTGGGATCGAGTGCCGGAGGAACGCCGCCGCACCCTCTTCGACGGCCTCGCCGCCACCACACCCGTCGGGCGCGTAGGCGACCCGGAGGAACTGGCCCGGGCCGTGCACATGATCGCCACCAACGGCTTCGTCAGCGGCGTGGTGCTCGATGTGACCGGCGGGGCGAACCTGCCCACCGGCCGCTGAGGTACCCGCTCGCCGGTGGTCGGCCCGGCGAGGTGCTGCCCGGTGGGGCGCCGATCGGTCAGATCAAGCCCCACCAGTAGAGCAGGGTAGCCAGAACGAAGACGACCGCAGTTTCCATACCCCCATCATTCCTCGAGTCGGACACCCGCGCCGCTGCCGAATCGAGACCGGGGGCCGTCGGCAAGGTCGAGCACCGCATACACAGCCGATCCGCCCGGTCTGTCACCCCTCGTCGACAGACCGAGCGGATCGGCTCGGTTGCAGCCGGTGGGTGATCCTGCCGCCCCCTCTCGCGGCAGGAGCACTCCCGGTGTCGAGGACGACAATGCCGGGGTGCGCTTGCCGCGCCCTTAACGAGCGCTTGTGGGGCGGGGAAGGTGTGTGGGAAGGGAATAGGGCCCGTCGATCAACCGACGATGACGACGACCAGGCGTCGCTCGGTCTCCTCGATGACGCCGCCGACCTTGCCGGAGTCGGCCTCCGGATCGGTCATGGCGGTCGGCCCGCCGAACCAGGTGATGGATCGGCGCGGGTCCAGTTTGTCCAGGACCTGCGGCAGGGAGTAGTCGATCTGCTCGACGCGGACCACGCAGATGTGACAGTCGGCCAGGACGGCGGCATCGCGGCGGCACTGTCCCGGTCCGCCGTCGAGAATCAGGGTGCCGGCGTCGGCCACCGCGCCGGCGCACCCGGTGACCACGGCATCGGTACGTTCGCGATCGAGAATCGACAGGTGCGGTTGATCGTCGAGGACACGGTGTTCGCCCGTCAGTTCCCAGCGCCGCAGCCAATGTTCGGGCAGCCCGTCGGGCGCCAGCGCCGAGCGGGCGCCGTGGGCCCGCAGGGCCGAGTCGATCGCCCCCGGAATCTCATCCGCGCCGACCCGATGGACCTGGGCGCCATGATGTTTGAGGCGATCGATGAACAGTTCGACGATCTCGGCCTGGTCCTCGGCCGAGGGCACCGGGGCGTTGCGCTGATAGTTGCGCGGCACCGGCACCATACGTTCGTCATTGGGTAGCGCCTCGAGGGCATCGCGCACGCGGCGCAGGAAATCCTCCCGCGAGGTCACCGTGAATCTCCCGTTCCATTGCTCCGGCTCCTCCCGCCGGATCGTACTTCGCGAACCAGGCTACCGTGCGGTAGGAGATCGCGAGCTCAGCCTACGGATTCCCGGCTACGCCGGCGGCGGATCAGCGTGACGACCAGATCGGCCGCGGTGGCCGCCCACACCGCCAGCGCCACCCACGCCTCACCGTGTCCGAAGGCGACCATCCATTGTTCGCCGGTGGCCTTGCCCAGTTCGGCGGTTCCCACGCCGTACATGCCCACGGGAAACACGATGCTCCACAGTCCGGGTTCGTAGCTCAGCCCGAAGTGCCGGACCAGATGCCGCCAGATGCCGGCCGCCAGCAGCAGCGGCACCAGCCAGCTGCCGAAGGCCCACAGCACCAGCGTCGAACCCTCGAGCATGGGCCGTACCGTCGCGATCAACGCCACCGAACTCTGATCCATGATCTGGGTGCCGGCCAGCACGCTGATCGCGGTGGCGCCCATGAAGATCCAATAGGTGGGCGCCAGCAGCCGCGCGGTCAGCGACGTGCCGAACAGCGTGCCCAGCACCACTGTCGCCACGATGCCGTAGAGCACCACGCCGACCGACCAGCACAGCAGCGCCGGCACCGCGAAACGCTGACCCCACGGCTGCGGCAGCGCGGTGGCGGCCACCGCGAGCGATTGCGTGCCGACCACCCACAGGAACCAGGTGCCGTTGGCTCCGGTCACCGCGGTGGGCGCGCCGTGATGCACCATCAGCAACGCCGGAATCGCGTAGACGAGTACCGCCCACGCGACCGTCGCCACCAGCAACAAGGCCAGCGCCGCACCCGCCCAGGCGTGTCGCGAGAGCCCCGCCGACAACACCGCGGTGCCGGCGACGAAGGCGAGATAGGTGAAGCCGGTCGCGGGATTCACCGCGTCGCCGATCACGCGGTCGCGGAAGAACGCGATGCGCAGCAGGGTCGCCACCACGAGCACGGTATAGGCGATCAGGCCGATGATCAGCAGGGCGGTGCCGCCCCATTCCCACCCCGCCGAGCCGACGGCCCGCGAGACGATGCCGGTCGCCATCACCGAGGCGAACCACCCCGGCCCGAGATTCGCCACGAAACCCACTCGCCGCCCGAACGACTCGCTCACAGCGCGAGTGTTCCACGCGAACGTCGCCGAGCCGCGCATCCACACGCTCCGGGCTCGGGTCGAGCTGACGCCGCTCAGGCGACGGTGACCTTGTCGTCCTCGGCAGCTGGTTCCTCGCGAACGACCAGCAGGCGTTCGCGGTGGTGTTCCTCGTGCAGGTCGCGGCGGCGGGCGTGCAACAGTTGTTCGAGAGTGACGATGCCGCACAACCTGTTCGGATCGTCGCGCGCGACCACGGGTGCTGCCGTCACGTGCGCCAGCGCGAGCGCGTTGGCCACCTCGCGCAGCGTGTTGTCCGGATGGACCGAGGTCCGGATGCTCAGGGTGGCGGCCGCGACCGTGGTGCCGAGGCAGTTCTGTAGCACCTGACGGGTGGTCACGCCGACCAGCACGCCGGAACCGTCGACCACCGGGTAGAGCCCGGCGTAGTGGGTCTGCGGCAGGATCGGGTCGATGAGATCGTCGATTCCGAGCACCAGCGGATCGGCGGTCATCACCTCGTGGGTGAAGAACGTCTCCAGCGGATCGGTGGTGTATTCGCGGGTCAGATGCAGTCGGCGGCGGGCGATCTTCTCGGTCAGCACCGAACGCTTGAGCAGCAGTACCGACACCGCGTACGCCGAGACCGAGGCCACCGCCAGCGGCAGCACGTCGTTCCAGGCATGGGTGAGTTCACAGGTGAAGACGATGCCCGTCAGCGGTGAGCGCATCACACCACCCACGACCGCGGCCAGTCCGCACATGGCCCAGAAGCCGGCGGCGACGTGCGGCAGCAATCCGCCCTCGGCAGCTCCCAGCGCCGCGCCGATCATGAACACCGGCGCCAGCACGCCGCCGGAGGTGCCCGAGCCGAGTGAGAGCGACCAGATCAGCGTTTTCACCACGAGAATGCCGACGATCAGCGACAGCGTGGCATGTCCGGTGAGCAACTGGTCGATGACGTCGTAGCCGACGCCGAGCGCTCGCGGTTCGAACAGGCCGCCGATGCCGATGATCAGGCCGCCGATCGCGGGCCACCACATCCAGTGCACGGGAAGTCTGGCGAAGGAGTCCTCGGCGAAATACACCATCGCGGTGGCGGCGATGGCCAGCAGTCCGCCGGTGATGCCGGGGATCAGCGCCAGGCCGTCGGACAGCGCGCCGGGGGTGCGCCCGTCGGTCGCCACCGCGAAGACCGGTCCGTTGCCGAGCATCGCCCAGCGGCAGATGGTGCCGGTGACCACGGCGGCCACCACCGGAACGAAACTGCGTGGCCGCCATTCGAACAGCAGCAGTTCCACCGCGAGCAGAATCGCCGCGAGCGGGGCGTTGAAGGTCGCGGCCATACCCGCCGCCGAACCGGCGACCAGCAGTGTCTTGCGTTCGTCCGCGGACAGTTTCAGCAACTGCGCCAGAATCGAGCCGACCGCGCCGCCGGTCATGATGATCGGCCCCTCGGCGCCGAACGGCCCGCCCGAGCCGATGCTGATCGCCGCCGAGGCCGGCTTGAGCAGCGCCACCCGCGGTTGCACCCGGGACCCGCCGGTGAGAATGGCCTCGATCGCCTCCGGCATGCCGTGGCCGCGAATCTTCTCCGAGCCGTAGCGCGCCATCACCCCGATGATCAGGCCGCCGACGACCGGTGCGCTCAGCACCAGCCACCACGGGTGATGGGTCGCGCCCGGTGCGACCATCTCGGTGCTGAGGCGTTGATAGAACACGAGATTCGTGATGAAGCCGATCAGCTTCAGCAGCGCGTAGGCGGCCCCCGCGGCCGCGCCGCCGACCGGTATCGCGAGTCCGGCGATCAGCAGCAGTCGCGGGGTGACCTGGAAATCACCCAGATGCGTTGCGCGCGAATGCCCGGCGCTCATAACGACCCCGGCCCGGTGGCGGTGACGAAGGGCGTGGTGGCGGCAGCCTGCACCAAGTCCAGCGCCGCGACGATCACGCGGTCGCGCGCCTCGGGAGTGAGCCCGTCGAGCAAGGACCCGAAGGCGACTTTCCGCCGCTGCAGCACCTGGTCGACCACCGCCTGCCCGGCGGTGGTGACCTCGATGGTGACCACGCTGCGGTTGTGCGCATCGGTTCCCCGCGCCACGTATCCGCGGCCCTCGAGTTTGTCGGCCAGCCGCGTCACCGAGGAGGCGTTGACGCCGAGCGCGGCGGCCAGCCGCGACGACGACACCCGGCCGAGGGCCTGCAGGATCAGCAGGAAGCGCATCTGCGGAAAGGTGACGCCGGGAGGCGCGGCGTGGGCGCTGTCCCAGGCGATGGAAACCAGCATCCGGGTCAGCGCTTCCAGTGCCGCGATCTCTGCGGTGGTGCTCTGTGCGGGCGCGGCGTCGGCGGCCGACGCGGCGGTCTCCTCATGGCCTTGCATTAGACAAGAGTTGCAATGTGCAAAGGGTGGGGTCAAGTCGAGCGACCTCCGTTGTGGTCGCGATCACAACGGAGGCTGTGCGGAGTGACGTGCTCCTGCCGGTATCAGTCGGCAGAGAATGACGAAGCCCTCGCGATGTGGCTGCTGCAGGATGCGATCTGTCTTCCGATCGAATTCCCTTGCGCCGCAGAAGGAAATGTGGACTTGTCGAAATGCGGGCTCAGGCGTCGAGCGTGCCGTTGCGGAGGTCGGTGGTGAAGGCGTCCCATTCGGCAGGGGTGAAGACGAGGGCGGGGCCGGTGGGGTTCTTGGAGTCGCGGACGCCTACATGACCGTTGTCGAGGAACGCGGTCTCCACGCACTCTTTGCCGCCCCCGCTGCGGCTGGATTTGAACCACTTGGCGCCGGCTAGGTCCAGGTTCACCGTTCGTGCTCCCTTGCTATCTGCCGCAGTCGGCGCTTGCTCTCTGCAACGTCGTGCGCCGCATCCCGAATGGCGCTGTACGCCTGACGATACCTGGCGACGTCCTTTGCGCGCTCGAGATATAGATCGCCCGCAAAGGATTCGATGTACACGACTGTCGGAGACAGTTCGCGTCCCTTCGAGTCGGTGCCGAAGTCGAGGATGGCAAACGGACCTGTCGGGAGACCTGCGGGAAATCCGGTCTCATAGGGCAGCACTCTCACCGTGACGTTAGCCGGAAGATTTGCCAGATGATGGCATTGTGCCGCCATGATCTTTCCGCTGCCCACAACGGTGTGCAGTACCGATTCATGGATGACGAAATCGACCATGACCGGTTTGACCTTCCGGGTCAGCAACATCTGGCGCTTGACGCGTAGCTGGATTCGCCGTTCCAGCTCCTGCTCGTTGATGTCGGAGTAGTAGCCCAGTTCAATTGCCCGAGCGTAGGCCGGTATTTGTAGGAGTCCAGCGACGATATGGGGTTGGAAGATCGACAGTTTCTCCGACGACGACTCCAATCCGACGTACAAATCGAAGTTTCCGGTGATCACATCATCGAATGCCTGCCACCAACTCTTCTCGGTGCTCTGTTTCGCCAGGCCGATGAGCCCCGCACACACCTCGGGATCGTCGATGTCGTAGATGCGGCACAGCGCCTCCACATCGAGCACGCGGATGGCCGGGGACTTTCCGGCCTCGAGCCGAGACAGTTTGCTCGCCGACCATTGCATCAGCGGCGCAACGTCTTCCAGCCGCAGGCCGACGCCGAGGCGGGCCTCCTTGAGATACCTCCCCAATTGCCGCCGCGGCAGAGTGGTCGAGCTGTCCTCACCGATGTTCGTCACGGATTCCTCGTTTGCATCGTGAGCGGTCGCCGTTTGCACGAGGAAAGAAATCGGCTACCCCCGTGCGAACCGCTCTGGGCCGTCGCAGAACCTTCGTTGCATATGCATGGCGCTATTGTCCCGCCGGCTCATTCGGTGGTCTTCTTGAGCCACCCCGATGGCCGGGAAACTCGAATCGGCAAGTCGCACAACCGTTGCCCCCGGATGCGACTACACCCGTGATGATACCGACGAGACATTACCGCGTAGCACCGACGCCGCAAGGTAATGGCCGAAAAATGGCCCCGGCCATCGGGAGTACCACCAGCCGTATGTCCGCTGGTGCCCCGACGATGTCCGGAGGTGTTCTCCCGTGCACGGTTTGCGACCGATCATCCACAGCGCCCTGCCGACCATGACCACCACGCTCGCTCACCGCATCATGCAGGACCATCTCGACTGCCCGATCACGGTGTGCGCCAGGAAGTTACAGGCCAAACTCTGGCTCGTCGCGACGGGCGCCATGCACCCCGCCGACCGCCCGCACTTCGGGATCTGAGCATGACCAATCCGGTCTTCCACGGCCCGCTCGCCAACCCGATCTCCCCCGAGCGGATGCACCGTGAGATCCACGCCGAACGCCACGCCGACTGCGCCCCGCACACCTGCGAGATGCTCAGCAGCTGCCGCAACATCCTCACAACCCTCGGCCACGACCCCGACGCCGCGACCACCGCCCAATGCCCCGCCTGCCGCACCGGGGCCACCATGAAAACGCCTCGCTCGCAGGACGTCTCGACGCCACCGTCCACACTCCCCACCGAGTGCCGCGAGCGAGCCTGAGGTGCCTGCGGGGTCCCCTCCCGACCCCGCAGGTCACCGCAACTCCCACTACCGCAACGCGTCGCCATCGCAACGCGCCACCACGCCGCCATCGCAGCGCTTCGCGCCGCAACGCCTCGCGCGTCATCTCGCCCGACAAGGAACGACGTATGACACCTTCTCTGCCGCAACGCATTCCACGAACACCGTCGGCACCGGCGATCCAAGGCGACCCACACTGGTACGCCGCAATCGCACAAGCCCTACGCGCCACCCCCGCCGCCCGCTTCCCCTGCCTGAACGACCTGATACCCCGCCGCCCACCAGCATCTCGCGAAACCTGCGTCTATCTCGGCCTGTCGACCCGCGCTGTCTGGAAAGGGCCGACGCGGTGACTCGCAGCGAGGAGCGATCGCCGGCGACTGTCCGGAGATGCTCAGGTGCCGCGCCGATTGCGAGAGACCGCCCTGTGGACGGGGCGGCGATCGGCATCGCCCGCCCGTGAACTTATCGTGCAAACCGCGCCGAGAATGCGAGAAAACCGCGAATATCGTCGACGTTTGCACGATTACTTCGGGGGCACCCGCCGACCCGCGGCATGTTCTGCTGTCGGCGCGGGAACTCGCGCTGCTTGCGCAGTTGCTTCTGTTCCCCGCAACATATTTCGGTGTCGGCGTCGATCCGCCGAACTCGGAGTGAGCAGGTCGGAGACTGCTCGAGAGGAGCGGGTGTCATGACTGTCGATACCGGCGTGTGGGCATAGATGCACCAGCAAATCACGGCAGCGGAATACGATTCCTGGCCCGAAGAGCGCTGTGCGCGAATGGAAATCGTGGCAGGTATCGCCGTTGTGAGCCCCAGCGCGTCCAAGCGGCACAAACGACTGGCACGGGTTCTGGCGAACGCGCTCGATGCCGCGTCGGGACCGGAATGGAACGCCGATACCGACTTCGATGTCCGTCTGCAGGATGTCCCGCTCACCAACCGCCGCCCGGATGTCGTGGTGTACCGAGCGGACACGATCGACATCGCCCCTACCCGCCCGGAACACGTGCTGCTGGTCGCGGAGGTCGTCTCGCCCGGATCCGAGACAACCGATCGGATCGTGAAGGTCGACCAATACGCCAAGGCGGGTATCGCCTTCTATTGGAGAGTCGAACAGGCCGCGACCGGTGTCCCGCTGATCTACACCTACATCCTCGACCCGGCAACGAGGGCGTATCGGACCGGCGAGATGTACACGGGCATTATCAAGGCGACGGCACCTTTCACCGTCGACATCGATCTCAGCGATATCTGACGAGCCGCGAGAACGACGGCCCCGGTTGCGATCGATGATCACAACCGGGGCCGGGCGAACGAGGTGAATTACGCCGAGGCGGTGATGAATTCGGCCGCCTTCTCACCGATCATGTAGCACGGCGCGTTGGTGTTGCCGCCGGTGATGCTCGGCATGATCGAGGCGTCGGCGACCCGCAGGCCCTCGATGCCGCGCACCCGCAGCTGCGGGTCGACCACCGCGCGCTCGTCCACGCCCATCCGGCAGGTGCCGACCGGGTGGTAGACCGAGTGGATCCGCATCGGCAGCTCGCGGCGCAGCGCGGTCTCGTCGGTGAACGCGGGGCCGGGGGAGAACTCCTCGGTGATGTCGCCGGCGATCGCCTTGTTCGCCGCGGCTTCGCGGATCATGCCGATGGCCTCGACCAGGAAGTCCATATCGGCCGGGTCCGAGAGGTAGCCCGGGTCGATCAGCGGCGAGGCCAGCGGGTCGGTGGAGGCCAGGCGCAGTTCGCCGCGGCTCTTCGGGTAGATCAGGGTCGGGAAGATGGTCAGCGCCTCCCGCTTGTCCACCATGTGCAGCTTGTCCTCGTCCTGGTTGGGCGTCGGGTAGCTCCACGGCAGGGTGTGGATCTGCATATCCGGGATGTCCTTGGCGAACGAGGTCCGCACGAAGCCCACGGATTCGAAGACCGTGCGCCCGAACCAGGAGCTGCCGGGGCTGCGCAGTTCCTTGAGGAAACCGGCCGCGAAATGCGACGGAATGCCACGGTGCAGCGCCTTCTTCGAGATGAAGGTCATCGGTACGAACAGGTGGTCGTGCAGGTTCTGGCCGACCGGCAGATCCGCGTTGACCTCGATGCCGAGGTCGCGCAGATGCCCGGCGGGGCCGACGCCGGACAGCATCAGGATGTGCGCGGAACCCATCACGCCACCGGAGACCACGACCTCCTTCTCGGCACGGATGATCCGGCGGCCCTTCTTCTCGATGACCTCGACGCCGGTGGCGCGGCCCTTCTCGATCACCACGCGCGCCACGTGCGCCTTGGTGACGACCTTCAGGTTCGGGTTGGGGCGGTTGGTGATGAAGCCGCGAGAGGAGCTGTAGCGCAAGCCGTCTCGCACGCTCTGCTGGAAGATGCTGATGCCCTCTTGGGACTCACCGTTGTAGTCCTCGATGACCGGGACGCCGAAGGTTTCGGCCGCGGCCTCCATCCACTCCTGGGCGATCGGGGTCAGTTCCTTCTGCCGCGTCACCTCGATGGGACCGCCGGAACCGCGCAGCTCGCTGGCGCCGTCCTCCCAGTTCTCCAGGCGCTTGTAGGCGGGCAGCACGTCCTCGTAGCTCCAGCCCTCACAGCCCTCGGCGGCCCAGGAGTCGAAGTTGGCCTTGTTGCCGCGCACGAAGAGCATGCCGTTGACCGAACTCGAACCGCCCAGCACCTTGCCGCGCGTCATCGGTACCCGGCGCTCGGCGGCGTGCTTCTGCGGAATCGAGTACTGCGACCAGGTGACCTGGTGCTTGAGCTGCGGAACCGTGTGAACCGTCGTGATCATGCCCGGGACCGTGACCAACTTGGTGTTGTCCTTGCGGCCGGCCTCGAGCAGGATGACGCTGGCGCCCTGCTCGGCGAGCCGACTCGCGACAGTGGCACCGGAGCTGCCCGCGCCGATGACGATGTAATCGGCTGCGCTGGTGTCGGTCATGTTCGGTTACCTCATCTTCGAAGTGGTAGCGGCTGATCGCGGCTCCGCTCGGCGCGGGAGCGTGCCTCAGCTCACTGTAGAACAAGTTCTAATAATGGTGAAGACGCACGCTGGGGAAAAATGATCTCCGGGACGCGGTCCGGGAGCGACTTCCTGGCTATGACCAGGGATGTTGTTCACGTCACATCATAGAACAGGTTGCAGTTCTTCGTCGACGCGGAAAGGTGGTGACGAGGGTTCGCCAACTCCCCTCGGCCCGTCGGCGGACGGGCCCGGCGGCGGAAGTCGCCCTCGCGGCGGCCGAGATTCCACCTATCATTTCGACTGTGACCGATATTCGTGAAATTCCCGTACAGACGCTCGCCGGTGAACCCGCGACCCTCGCCGAACTCGCCGGTGACAAGGCGCTACTCGTGGTCAACGTCGCCTCGAAATGCGGTCTGACACCGCAGTACACCGGACTGGTGGCGCTGCAGCAGGCCTACGGCTCACGCGGATTCAGCGTCGTCGGCGTGCCGTGCAACCAGTTCATGGGACAGGAGCCGGGCACCGCCGAGGAGATCCAGCAGTTCTGCTCGACCACCTACGGGGTGGATTTCCCGCTGCTGGCCAAGGTCGACGTCAACGGTGACGACCGGCATCCGCTGTATCGCGAACTCGTGCAGACCGCCGATGCCGAAGGCGATGCCGGCGATATTCAATGGAATTTCGAAAAGTTCCTGATCGATCGTGACGGTAAGGTCGTCGGTCGTTTCCGTCCGCGCACCGAACCGCAGGATCCGAGTGTGGTCGCGGCGATCGAATCGGTATTGCCGTAATTTCCGGACGCCGCCGGAAATCGCGTATTCAGTCCCGCAGCACCTGCAGGGCCGATTTTTCCAGCCGGTCCGCGATTTCGGCATACGAGGCGTAACCCACGCCGGCGCGAACCAGGGCGCCGGCATAAAGCAATTCCAGCGTCTCTACCACATCGGGATCGGCGTCCGGGCCCAGCGCGTCCAGCAGGCGCCTCCGGATCTCGGTCCCGATGCGCAGGCGCAGATGCGCGACGTCGGGATCGGTGCCCAGCAGCGCGCTGGTCACCGCGCCCGCCAGCGCGGGTTCGTCGGCGACCAGCATCGCGATCTGGCGCAAAACGGCGACCACCCGGGTGGTCCGGTCGGCGCCCGCCTCCGGCTCGGGCGGCGCATCGGCGGCCAGTCGCCGCCAGAAGACCTCGGCGACCAGGTGTTCCTTGGAAGAGAAATAGGTGTAGGCGGTGGCCGTACCCACTCCGGCGGCCGCGGCCACCATGCGCACGGTGAGACCGGCGAAGCCCTCGCGCGACAGAACTTCCAGCGCGGCCTTGGTCAGCCGGTCGACGGTATCGGCCTGCTTCTCGGTGAGGCGGCGGCGAGTTGCCTCCATATTCACCGGTGTAGGCTCGGTGGAAATGGGATCGGACACGTGTCTGGATGCTACTCTAGTGAAGCTTCGAAAGCAACTCGCATACCCGTTGCCGAAGCGGATACAGTCGCAAATCACAAAATATCGCATCCGCTCGCAAAGTATCGAGAGATGATTTCCGAAAGGTGTTCTTCTGATGACTCGTGCCGATTCGATAATTCCCGCGGAATCCGAAATTTCCGCGGATACTCGCCGATTGTTCGAGCTGGCCGAGCAGGCGATCGGCTTCATGCCGGTCGAGGAGGGGCGCGCGCTCTACGAGGCCGCCCGGCGCTACGCGGGCGACGGGATAATCGTGGAAATCGGCACCTACTGCGGTAAGTCGGCGATCTATCTCGGCGCGGCGGCCCGCGAAACCGGCGCCACCGTCTACACCATCGACCATCATCACGGGTCCGAGGAACATCAGCCCGGCTGGGAATATCACGACACCTCGCTGGTCGATCCCGAAACCGGCCGCTTCGACACCGTCACCACATTCCGCCGCACCATGGTGCGCGCGGAATTGACCGATACCGTGGTCGGCGTCGTGGGCCCCTCGGCGACCGTCGCGAAGCACTGGCGCAGCCCGATCCGGCTGCTGTTCATCGACGGCGGGCATACCGAGACCGCGGCCCAGCGCGATTACGACGGCTGGGCGCACTGGGTGGCGGCCGGTGGTGTGCTGGCCATCCACGACGTCTTCCCGGATCCGGCCGACGGCGGGCAGGCCCCGTACCACATCTACCGAAAGGCGTTGGACAGCGGCAATTTCCGCGAAGTCGCGGCCATCGGATCGTTGCGGTTGCTCGAGCGCGGCACGGGGTGCGGCGGTAAGGGCTGAAACGGCCGAAGCGGAAGCGGTGAAGTCCCGGCCGGCTCAGCTGGGTGAACGCACGCAGTCGCAGGTGAGGCCGGTCGCGATATCCGCCCCGGGCACCAGGTCGCGGAAGATCCCGTTGCCGCCGGTGGTGCGGGTCAGCGCGTCGGCGGCCAGCACCGCCGCCGCGCCGGTCCAGGTGGTGCGCTCCTCCGGCCAGCGCTTGCCGTCGGCGAAAACCAGTCCGGTCCAATAGGATCCGTCGTCCTCGCGCAGGTGCTGGATACTCGCCAGCAGGCGCAGCGCGCGATCGGAATCGCCGAGGGTGTCCAGCGCCAGTGCCAGTTCGCAGGTTTCGGCGCCGGTCACCCACGGCCGGTCGGAGACGCAGCGAATGCCGATCTCGCCGACGACGAAATCGCTCCAGCGCGAGGCGATCCGGGCATGTCCCGCCTCTCCGCGCAGCGCCCCGCCCAGCACCGGGTAGTACCAATCCATCGAATACCGGTCCTTCTCGGCGAAGGCTTCCGGATGATGCCGCAGTGCGTGGCCGAGGCGCAGGGCCGCGACCTCCCATTCCGGCTGGGCGAGGCCGAGCAGTTCCGCGATCGCCAGCCCACAGCCGATGCTGTGGAACATGCTCGAGCAGCCGGTCAGCAAAGCCTCGGGCAGGATGCCCTGTTCGGTCTGCAGCCAATAGATCTCGCCGTTGCGTCCCTGCTGCAACGAGATGACGTAGTCGATCGCCGCGCACACGGTCGGCCACATCGCGTCCACGAAGCGCCGATCACCGGTGCAGCGGTAGTAGTGCCAGACACCGGTGGCGATGTAGGCACAGAAATTGGTATCGGTATCGGCGGTCTCGACGATGTCGCCGCGAAATTGCGACGGCCAGGAGCCGTCCGCGCGCTGGGTGTCCGCCGACCAGGCGTAGGCGGCGCGCGCGGCGTCGTACAGACCCGCCACCGTCAGCGCCATCGCCGACTCGACATGGTCCCAGGGATCGGTGTGCCCACCCCGGAACCACGGGATGGCGCCGTCGCTGTGCTGTTGTGCGGCAATGGATTCCGCGGTGGCCAGGCACTGCCGGGCGGTGAGAACGCCGGGAATCGAGGGCAGCTCAGCGGCGCGCACCGGACACCGCCGGCTTGGTGAAGTACAGGGCGACGCTCTTGCCGATCACCGGGTCCAGGGCCGATTCGGCGACACGGGTCAGCCACGGCCGTTTCATCATGTCCCACACCAGCATCCGGTGATACAGCTGCACCGGCCGGGCATCGGGCTTGTCCACGCCGACCAGGCATTTCAGCCACCAGTACGGGGCGTGCAGCGCGTGCGCGTGTTCGCTGTGGATGAAGCGCATACCGCGTGCGGCGACCTTGCCGCGCAGTTCGTCGGCGCGGTAGATGCGCACGTGACCGCCCTCGTTGGCGTGGTATTCGTCCGAGAGCAGCCAGCAGATCCGCTCGGGCAGCCAGCGCGGCACCGTGATAGCAAGGGCCCCACCGGGTTTCAGAATGCGCACCAGTTCCGCGATCGCGCCGTCGTCGGCCGGAATGTGCTCGAGGATCTCGGAGGCGATGACCACGTCGAATTCGCCGTCCTCGAAGGGCATGGCCAGCGCGTCGCCCTGGACCGTCTCGGCCTGCGCGTAATCGGGAGCCTCGCCGGCCTCGGCCAGCGCGCCGAACATGACCTTCACATCGGCGAGATCGTCGGCGTTCTGATCGAAGGCGACGATATCGGCGCCGCGCCGGTACGCCTCGAAGGCATGGCGACCCTGTCCGCATCCCACATCGATGACCCGCAGGCCCGGACCGATTCCCAAGCGGTCGAAATCGACGGTCAGCATACGTTCGCCTCCTGTGTATCGGCGGTCAGGTCGGTGCCCTGGCGGCGGGCGATGGCGCGTTCGTACACCGAAACGGTTTGGGCTGCCACGGCTTCCCAGCTGAAGACGGTGAGTGCGCGGTGGCGCCCGGCGGCGCCGAGGTCGTCGATGCGACGCGGATTGTCGAGCAATTTTCCGAGGACGCCGGTCAGTTCGTCCACATTGCCGGGCTCCACCAGTTCGGCACAGTCGGCCGCCACCTCCGGCAGTGCGCCGGCCCGGCTGGCGACCAGGGCGGTGCCGCTGGCCAGCGCCTCCACGGCGGGCAGCGAGAAGCCCTCGTACATGGACGGAATACAGGAGATCTGCGCCGAGGCCAGCAGTTCGGCCAGTGCCTCGTCGGACAGTCCGCTCGACACCGTGACGATATCGGAGATGCCCAGTTCAGCGATCAGCTTCTCGGTGGGGCCGTTCGGTTCCAGCTTGGCCACCAGCTGCAATTCGACGTCGTGGGTGAGCCGCAGCCGCGCGAGCGCCTGGAGCAGGTGAGAGATGCCCTTGAGCGGTTTGTCGGCGCTGGCCACGGCCACGATCCGGCCCGGTACGCGACGCTCGCGCGGCCGGAACAGTTCGGTGTCGACGCCGAGCGGGACCACCCGCAACTGGGAGGCGTCGACGCCGAAGTCGTCGGCGATATCGGCCGCCGAGGTCGAGGAGACGGTGATCAGATCCGGAATCAGCCGGGCGACGCGCTGCTGCATGCCGAGGAACCCGTACCAGCGGTGGACGAACGCCTTGCGCCGCCACGGCGCGGCCGCCAGATCGACGGCCCGGTCGCGGGTGATCGGATGGTGGATGGTGGCCACCAGCGGCACCCGGCGGGCGATGTCGAGCAGTCCGGAACCCAGGCACTGGTTGTCGTGCACGACATCGAAATCCGCTGCGCGCGAACGCAACAGCCGTGCCGCGCGCAGGCTGAACGTGCGCGGCTCGGGGAATCCGGCGGTCCACATCGTGCCCAGTTCCAGCAGGTCGATGCGGTCGCGGATCTCCCCGGGCCGCGGCGTGCGGAACGGATCGGAATCGCGGTACAGATCCAGGCTCGGCACCTCGGTCAGCTTTACCCGGGGATCGAGCAGTTCCGGGTAGGGCTGACCGGAGAACACCTCGACCTCATGGCCGAGTTCGGCCAGGCCGTGGCTCAACTTCCGGACATACACCCCCTGCCCGCCACAGTGGGTCTTGCTGCGGTAGGACAGCAGGGCGATACGCACGTCTTCGGCTCACTTCCTGTTCAGGCGCCAGGTCGCGGTGGTGGCTCAGGCGCTCGCGCGCAGGGGCGCGAGCTTGCCGGCCAGGCGGTCGAGATAGGCCAGCACCTCGGCTTCGGACTTGTCCGGCAGTCCGTACAGTACGTCGGTCACCCCGGCGGCGCTCCATTCGGTAAGCCGCTGCGTGTCGGGTTTGCCGTCGAGGGCGACCACCCGCGGGGTGTCCTCGCGGCCGGCCTCCTGCCACACCTTGGTCAGCAGCTGCAGGCGTTCCAGCAGCGTATGGGTCTCGTACGGGGTGGTGATCCAGCCGTCGGCCGAGCGCGCGATCCAGCGGAAACCCTGTTCGGTGCCCGCGGTGCCGATCAGCACCGGCACCTTCGGCTGTACCGGCTTCGGCCACGCCCAGCTGGGGCCGAACTTCACGAAGTCGCCGTCGTAGCTCGCCTCTTCCTCGGTCCACAGCGCTCGCATGGCCTCGAGGTATTCGCGCAGCACCGTGCGGCGCTTGTTGCCCGGCACGCCGTGGTCGGCGAGTTCGTCGGTGTTCCAGCCGAATCCGGCGCCGACGCTGACCCGGCCGCCGGACAGGTGGTCCAGGGTCGCGATGGTCTTGGCCAGCGTGATGGGATCGTGTTCGGTGGGAAGTGCCACCGCCGTGGACAATTCGATGCGTTCGGTGACCGCCGCCGCGGTGGCCAGCGCCACCCACGGGTCCAGGGTGCGCATGTACCGGTCGTCGGGCAGGCTCTCGTCGCCGGTCAGTGGATGTGCCGCCTCCCGTTTGATCGGGATGTGGGTGTGCTCGGGCACGAAGAACGACTCGAAGCCGCGCTCCTCGGCGGCCTCGGCCGCGACCGCCGGCCGGATGCCGCGGTCGCTGGTGAACAGGACGATGCCGAAACGCATGATGTTCCTTTCGGTTCGGTCGGGCATCAGCTCGAGGCCGGACCGTCGTTGGCGGCGGCACGGCCCGCGCGGCGACCGTAGAAGCTGCCGTCGCCGAGGGAGGTGCCGCTGGCATAGCCGCCCGCGCAGACACCGGAGGTGCAGCGGCCCGCGGCGTACAGGCCGGGAATCGGCTCGCCCGTGACGTGGATGACCCGGGAATCCAGATCGGTGCGCAGACCGCCGAGGGTGAATCCGGCGGTGAAGTTGCGCATATCGAACCCGGCCACCGGCGTGCCGATCGGCTTCACCCACTCCGGCTTCTTGCCGAGCAGCGGGTCCGAGCCGGATTCGGCGTGCCGGTTGTAGACCTCGACGGTGGCCAGCAGCGAGCCCGCGGGCAGGCCCATATCGCTTTCGAGTTCCTCGACCGTCTCCGCCGCCCAGGTGGGGGGCTGGCGGAAGAAGGGGGTGCTGGACTCGGTCTTCAGCGCTTCCTCGAGCGCGGCCTCGTCGATGATCAGGTAGGCCTGGTTGTCCTGCTGGATCAGCGTGGCCTGGCCGATCCGGCCCGGATAGGTGTCCTCGGCGATGTAGCGCTGACCGCGGCCGTTGACCAGAATGCCGCGCACCATCATCTGCGGATCGCCGAAGAAGGCGACCTCGGTGGCGTCCATATGCGCCAGTTCGGCGCCGAGTGCCTGGGCGACCCGGATGCCGATGCCGTCGTGTTCCTCGATCGCGGCGGCGGGCCGGCCGATGAGTCGCGGGGCGTAGCCCTCGATCATCCGCTGCTCGTAGGCGAAGCTGCCGGTGGCCAGCACCACGCCGCGGCGGGCGCGCACGGTGATCTCCTTGCCGTAGCGCTTGGCCACCACGCCGACGACGCGATTGTCGGCCGCGACCACGAGTCGCTGAATCCGGATGTCGTATTCGGCTCGCACACCGAGGGATTCGGCGGTGTCGGTGAGCGGCTTCATCAGCATGTAGCCGCCGCCCTGCTCGCCGATGCGCTTGTTCTGCATCTGCGGCAGGTGGCCGCGCGGCGCCGGGGTGGCGATGCCCTTGAACGGCGCGGCGTTCTCACCGCCGGAGTACATCAAGCCCTCGTCGTGCGGGGGTTCCCAGCCCGGCTCGCCCCAGAATTCCTCTTTGAACGGAACACCTTGGGCGACAAGCCAATTGAAGTGTTCGACGCTGCCCTGGCAGTAGTCGTGAATCTTGGCCTCGTCCACGCCGGGCCCGAGGGCGGCCAGCATGAACTTCTCCATGTTCTCCGGGGTGTCCTCGAAACCGAGCGCCTTCTGCAGCGGAGTGCCGCCACCCAGATAGATGAATCCGCCCGACAGGGAGGCCGCACCGCCCCAGCCGCCGGTGCGCTCGAGCACCAGCACGTCCGCGCCGGCCCGGGCGGCCTCGATTGCCGCGGCGACGCCGGCGATGCCGTATCCGGCGATCACCACATCGGCCTCGTAGTCCCAGTCGGTGATGTCGGCGGCGGGCTGGGGGCGTACACCCAGGGTGTCGGACATGGTGGCTTCGTTCCTCACTTCTCGGCGGATTCGGCGGCTCGGGCGGCGGCCTTCTTTTCGGCGGCCTTCTCGTTGGCCTTCTTTTCGGCGGCCACGACTTTGCCGACGACGCTGTCGAGTTTCGTCCCGGCGGCCCAGCCGGTGTAGTGGCACAGGAAGATCGCGATCTCGCGCAACTGTTCCTCGGTCAGTTCACCGTTGCGCAGGGCCGCGCTGACCTGGATCTCGGTGACGTCGAGGTGGCCCTGCGCGGTGAGCGCGCCGAGCAGCAGCAGGCGACGATCACGCACGGACAGTTCCGGGCGGCTCCAGATGTCGGCGAACAGATGGTCCGCCGTCACGGCGAAATGCGCGCCGGGTCCGTCGGACATCTCCCAGCCGTAGACCTCGCCCATCTTGGCCACCCCGCGCGCGCGACGCTGCTCGGGGGTGAGGCCGTCGGTTTCAGCGCTCATCGCTCTCCTCGGAAGTGTCGGTGGCGGCCCGCGAGATATCGCCGGGCCCGACGCCGAGCCCGTCGCCGAGTCCGCTCAAAGCCATTCGGGCGAAGGGCAACTCGACGCCGAGTCGCTCGCCCAGGGCCAGTGCCAGCGACAGATCCTTCTCACCCAGATCGCGGGTATGCGTGAAGATCGAATGCCAGAAGTCGTCCACCGCGACCGGTGCGGTGGTATCGCGCAGCATGATCGCGCCCGCCCCGCCGGTGATGGCATCCGAATGCCGGACCACCTTGCCCAGGTCGACGATGTTCAGCCCGGCCGCCTCGGCCAGTCGCTGCGCCTCCGCGGTGGCCGTGAACGAGACGAAATGCAGCAGGTTGCGGGCCAGTTTCATCCGGGTGCCGGCGCCGACCTCGCCCGCGTGCACCACCAGTTCGGCCCAGTAGCCGAACGGTTCGCGCACCTTCTCGAAGGCGGCGTCGCTGCCGCCCACCATGACCGCGAGCGACCCCTTCTTGGCCCCCGCGCCGCCGCCGCTGACCGGGGCGTCGACGAAGTCCACCTCGTGTTCGGCGCAGATGCCGGCGAGTTCTACGGCGGTCCGGTCGCTGATGGTCGAATGCACGGCGATCACCGTGCCGGGGCGCGCGGTGCTCAGCAGGCCGTCCGGACCGGTCACCACGGATCGGACCTGCTCGTCGTTGAGCACGACCACCGAGATCACCCCCGCGCGCTCGGCGACCTCGGCCGCCGTCTTCGCCGGCTCGGCGCCGCCGTCGACGAACGGCCGCACGGCCTCGGCCCGGGTGTCGCAGACGACGAGGCCGCCGGGGCGCTTCAGCAGCCGCTCGGCCATCGGCGCACCCATATTGCCGAGGCCGATGAAGCCCGCAGCGCTGGTGCTGTCGTTCGTGGACCCGCTCATGGGTACCTTTCGATGCTGTCTGGACACGTGTACGGAACTATAGGTTCGACTCTGATCTTGGCGCAAGAACTTGTTTCAATTCCGCGGTTGTGTCAAGGCGGCGGAACCAGCGCCGACCATGGCGTGGGCGGTTGCCGGCACCCTGGTCGAACGTCCGCATCTTCATAGCAAAAATGGCCGATCCATTGTCGGTCCCCGATTGCGGTGGTACCGTCCAGACACATGTCCAGCGATGTGTCTTTCGCGCCTGTCCGCGAGGGATATCCCGGCCTGAACTCGTTCTCGAAAACGGGCTGACGGACCACGACGTTCGCGGTCGCCGCAGCCCGGTGACCGCCCGGATCAGGCCGTGCCGGATATCGGCGCCGGCCCTCGACACAGAATGTGAAGGAAGCTGCGATGTCCGGTTTTTCCCGGGACGAACTCGACGAGATGGTCCGCCGCTGGGTGGTCGAGAACGAACGCTGCGAGGCGGCGGGGGACTGGCGGCCGCTGGCCGACATGTACACCGAGGACGCCACCTACGGCTGGAACTACGGACCGACCCAGGAATTCATGGCGGTGGGCCGCGACGAGATCCGCGAACTGGCGCTGGGACAGGAGATGGACGGCCTCGAGGGCTGGACCTACCCGTACCAGGAATTCGTCGTCGACGAGCGCAGCGGCAACGTGATCGGCTTGTGGAAGCAGGTCAACGAGAACACCCGCCCCGACGGCCGCCACTACAGCCCGGAGGGCATCGGCGGCAGCTGGTTCCGCTACGGCGGCAACTTCCAATGGTCCTGGCAGCGTGACTTTTTCGACTTCGGCAACGTCTCGGCGCTGTTCGTGGAGATGATCACGGCGAACGCGCTGTCGGAGGGGATGCAGAAGCGGATCGAACGCTCGGGCGCGGGACCGCTGCCGGGCTGGTACAAGATCGGCGAGTCGCCGGTCCCGCTGTGGTGAGCGCGATGCCCGCGAGTCGCTTCGCCACACTCAGCCGGGAGCAGCTGGCGGCGCTGGTGCCCGAACTGCTGCTGTGCGGGCATCTCATCGATCGCTCCGGGATGGCGCATTCGATCGGCGCCTTCGGGCGCGACGGGATGGCCGAGGTGGCGATCGAGGAATGGCAGCTGGCCAGCCCGATCTACACCCGCCGGATGCGCGCGGCCCTCGACATCCCGGGCGACGGCGTCGTCACGATATTCAAAGGGCTGCAACTGGATATCGGCGCGCCGCCGCAGTTCATGGACTTCCGGTTCCGCGTCGACGACGACCACAACGGCGAGTTCTGGCTCGACCACTGCGGTGCGCTCGCCGACGTCGAGCCGATGGGTGAGGACTACGTGGTGGCCATGTGCCACACCATCGAGGACCCCACCTTCGACGCGACCGCGCTGGCCACCAATCCGCATGCGCAGGTACGCCCGATCCACCGGCCGCCCCGGCAGCCCGCCGATCGAGTGCCGGTGTGCGCGTGGACGGTTCGCATCGACCCGGCCAACGAACCGCCCGCGGTCCCGCGCAATGCGGCGCGCATGGCCGAATTCGCCGCTGTCGACCTCGAATTGGCGCCGATCGAAGTCGCGGGTCCGGGCCGGTCCGACTACCGCGGGCCACTGCTGAGCGATATCGACTTCGCGGACTTCTCGCATTCGGCGCTGGTCCGGATGGCCGACGAGGTGTGCCTGCAGCAGCATCTGCTGAATCTCGGATTCCTGATCGCGGTCGGCGAGCGCGCGGACGCGGAGACCACCGCCACGATCGCGCGCAAACAGTTCACCGGGATCGCCGGGCTCACCTCCGAACGCCTGCGCGCGGTACTGGGCCTCGGTACCGGCTTCGACGATCTGGCCCAGGTGCTGCGGCTGCATCCGGCGTGGAATCCGCTGCCCTACGTCGACATGCAG
This sequence comes from Nocardia sp. AB354, assembly GCF_049538315.1. Lineage (NCBI taxonomy): Bacteria > Bacillati > Actinomycetota > Actinomycetes > Mycobacteriales > Nocardiaceae > Nocardia > Nocardia sp. AB354. The sequence goes on from NZ_JBMVFU010000003.1 coordinate 336,606, forward strand.
ATCGACGCCTATCACGATTCCGCGATCCTGCGCATCGCGCGCGACAGTCCCGGTGTGCGCGACGGCGGCTGGCCGGCCGCCGTCGACGCCGAACATCTGGAGCCGCTGGCGGCCATGGTGCGCGGGGTGAATCCGCGATTCGACGTGCATGCCCGCGAGGGCGACGAGCGCGAATTCGTAGTCGAGATCACCGCTGCCGCAACGCCTTTCCGGGAGTCGCCGGAGGTGGCGATCACTCGGTTCAGCACCGGGGCGGAGTTCCACTTCGCGCCCCGGCAGTCGCTGCCGCTGACGGTCGTCTGACCGCCCTCAGTCCCGAACCGCCGCTACCGACGAGAGATCTCAGATATGCCGAACAATTTCGCCGACCTGTTCGAGCACGCCGTGGACGCCATGCCGGATCGGGTGGCGCTGATTCAGGGCGAGCGCCGGGTCACCTATCAGGAGCTGGAACGCCGCGCCAACCAGCTCGCTCACCACTTCGCCGCGGTGGGCCTGGGGGAGGGCAGCCACATCGGCTTCCAGATGCACAACAGCATCGAGACGATGGAAACCCTGATCGCCGCCTTCAAGATCCGGGCGGTGCCGATCAATATCAACTACCGCTACGGCGCGGACGAACTGCGCTACGTCTACGACAACGCCGACCTCGAGGCGGTGGTACACCACCGGTGCTACGCGCAGGTCGTGGATCAGGTGCGTCCGCAGGTGACCACGCTGCGCCACGCCTTCGTCGTCGACGACGATCAGGGCGGCGACGGGCTGCCCAGCGAATCCACGCCGTACGCGGAGGCATTCGAAAGCGTCTCGGCCGCACGCGATTTCGGTGAGCGCAGCGCCGACGACCTGTTCATGATGTACACCGGCGGCACCACCGGCATGCCCAAGGGCGTGATGTGGCGCCAGGAGGATATGTGGCGGGTGCTCGGTGGCGGCATCGACTTCTACACCAACGTGCCGGTGGCCGACGAGTTCGAACAGTCCCGGGTCGGCTCGCAGAACGACCCGCTGCGCTGGCTGATCCTGCCGCCGCTGATCCACGCCGCGGCGCTGATGCCCACGTTCACCGCACTGTGGTCGGGCAACACCGTCGTCTACGAACCGCGCTTCGACGCCGACCGGGTTTGGCAGGTGGTGGCGGGGCAGCAGGCGAATATCGTCGTCATCACCGGCGATGCCATGGCACGGCCGCTGCTCAACTCCTATCGGCGATCGCCGGTGGACGCCTCCTCGATGGTCGCCCTCGCCTCCGGTGCGGCGCTGCTGTCGCAGCCGGTGAAGAACGAGATGCTGGAGTTGTTCCCGCATGCGGTGATCACCGATTCGATCGGCTCCTCCGAAACCGGATTCGGCGGCATCGGCGTGGCGCAGAAGGACGACGACCCGTCCCGTGGGCCGCGCGTGCAGACCGGGCGCGGTGCGGTCGTGGTGAACGAGGAGGGCCGGGAGGTGGCGCCCGGCGAAGAGGGCTGGATGGCCAAGAAGGGGTCGGTGCCGCTCGGCTACTACAAGGATCAGACCAAGTCCGACAAGCTGTTCAAGACCGTCGACGGCGTCCGCATGGTCATCACCGACGACCGCGCGCGGGTGGAGGCCGACGGCACCATCACCCTGATCGGCCGCGGCAACATGGTGATCAACACCGGCGGCGAGAAGGTGTTCGTCGAAGAGGTGGAGGCCGTCGTGAAGGCCCACGAGGGCGTCTACGACGTGGTGGTCATCGGAGTTCCGCACGAGCGCTGGGGCCATCAGGTCGCGGCGGTGGTGTCACCGGCAAGCGCCGATCCGCTGGATTTCGCCGACCTCGAGGCACACGTCCGCAAGCATCTCGCCGGATACAAACTGCCGCGCAGCATTTGGGTGGTCGACGCGGTCGGGCGCACGCCCAGCGGGAAACCGGACTACCGGTGGGCGAAAGCCCATGCCGAATCCCATCCGCCGGCCCACACCGTCGGCTCCTGAACCCCTCGGGATCTTCGCCGGACGTCGCGCCCGCGGCGTTCGGCGCCGTCGTGTCCGGGCGATCTCGGTGACTGGGATTTCCCGGCCGAGAGGGCCTGCCGAATCAGACTGGAACGTGTTCTACTTGGAGGATGACAGCGGTGCATTCCGTACTCGGTGAAAAAGTCAGGATGCCGGTCGAGATCCGCGACGCCGACGCCTGTGCGGCGACATTTCTCGTCGACGCGGCGGCGGCCCGGGAGATCGTGGCGCCGACCGGACTCAAACCACTCACAGTCGCCGGACGCGGGGTGTGCTCGCTGGTCTTCGTGCGCTACGTGGACGGCGATCTCGGTCCCTATCACGAATTCGGCCTCACCCTCATGGTGCGCGGCCGGGACAAGGACCTCGGCGTCTACATTCCCTGGCTGCCGGTGAACCAGACCTTCACCTGCGCCGCCGGCCGCGAGATCTGGGGCTTTCCCAAGGAGATCGCCGATATCCGGATCACGCCGGTGCGTCGCGGCAAGCGCTGCGAGGTGCGCATCGACGACCGTCTGGTGGTGGCGATGGAAGTCGCCGGTGGCGTGCCGTCGCCGGGCGGCATGGGCGGTGCGTCGATCGCGGCCTACACCCATATGGACGGCGTCCTGCGCCGTACCCCGTGGGTGATGAATCCGTCGCAGGTGCGAATGGGACTGGGCGGCACCAGGATCGAACTCGGTGATCACCCCGTTGCCGAACAGATGCGCGCCCTGGGGTTGCCCAAGCGCGCACTCTTCAGCAGCCGGATCGGACTGCTGCGCATGACTTTCGAAGACGCGGTGGAGGTGCGATGAGCAAGACAGCACTGGTGACCGGTGCCGCCAGCGGCATGGGACGCATGGCGGCCCAGCGACTGGCGGCGGGCGGCTATCGGGTGGCCGCACTCGATATCAACGAGACCGGCCTGGCCGAAACCGCGCGCCGATCCCCGAATATGAGCACCTACACCTGTGATGTCGCCGACGAGCAGGTGGTGCGCGCGGTGGTCGACAAGGTCCGCTCGGACCTCGGGCCGATCGAGCACGTGGTGCACGCGGCGGCGCTGTGCCGGGTGGGTTCGGCTCTGACCCACGATGTTTCGGAGATGCGCCGGGTGATGGACATCAACTACGGCGGGACGATCAATATCTGCCAGGCCATCGTGCCGGAGATGAAGCAGGCGGGCCGCGGCACGCTGGTGCTGTTCGCCTCGGTGGCGGGCTGGCTGCCCTCACCGGGCCTGGCCGCCTACTCGGCCTCCAAATTCGCCGTCGTCTGCTACCACGAAGCACTTGCCCAGGAGTTGAACGGGACCGGGGTGCGGGTGATCTCGATCTGTCCGCCGATCGTGGAAACCCCGCTGCTGGACGGCATTCGGGCCGCCAACGAGGCAGTGGTAGCCGGTCAGAAGGGCATCACCCCGGACCGGGTGCTCGATGCCGCCGAACGCGCGGTAGCCGACCCCAAGGCGCCACTGTTCATCTTCCCCGGCCCCGCCAAGCCGCTGTGGCTGGCACGGCGCTTCGCCCCGAACTTCCTGCGCAAGCAGGTCACTCGGATGGTGAAGCCGGAATTGTGACGGTGCACGCACCCGGCCCCGGCAGCCGGGTGCGGCCGAATCAGCGGCCCTTGAACTCGGGCTTGCGGCGTTCGGCGAAGGCGCGCGGGCCTTCCTTGGCGTCCTCACTGCGGAAGACGGTGAGGCCGAGCTGCGAGTCGATCTTGAAGGCCTCGTTTTCGTGCATGCCCTCGGTGTCGCGCATGGTCTTCAGGATCGCCTGCACCGCCAGCGGGCCGTTGGCGTTGATCTTCTCGGCGAGCTCGAGCGCCTTGTCCAGCGCGGTCCCGTCCGGCACCACGTGGCCGATCAGGCCGTACTCCTTGGCCTCGGCCGCGGTGATGTGGCGCCCGGTGAGCAGGATGTCGGCGGCGACGGTGTAGGGGATCTGCCGGGGCAGTCGCACCGCCGAGCCGCCCATCGGGAACAGGCTCCAGCGCGCCTCGGAGACACCGAATTTCGCGCTCTCGCCGGCGACGCGGATGTCGGTGCCCTGCAGAATCTCGGTTCCGCCGGCGATGGCCGCGCCCTCGACGGCTGCGATCAGCGGCTTGGTCAGGCGGCGGCCCTTGAGCAGACCCGGAATGTTGGTCGGGTCGAAGGCGCCGCCGGCGCTCATATTCTTGGCCGGATCCTGTTTGGTCATCGCCTTGAGGTCGGCGCCCGCGCAGAACGCGCCGCCCGCGCCGGTGAGGATGCAGGAGCGGATCTCCGGGTCGTTGTCGACGGTGTCCCACGCCTGCACCATCAGGTCGAGCATCTCGGCCGACAGCGCATTGCGGACGGCCGGCCGGTTCATGGTGACGATCAGAGTGGCGCCGCGTCGCTCCAGCAGCGCATGGGGTTCCGTGTTGCTACCTGTTTCAGTTGCTGCCGTCGTCATCGCCGACCCACTTTCCTCACTGGTATTACTCGCGTTTTGCGGACGAAGTTACCCCGCAACGTTGTACAGAACAATAACGTGTTCTAGTTTGAATGATGGTGACCGCCGTCACGGGCGGCAAGTTATGGAGAGCGCTGATGGAGACAACTACGCACAGCGGTGCGGACGCGACCTCGCGCAGCGGCGCGAGCACGTTGCCGCCGCGGATCACGAAGACGCTGATCGACCGCCTCACCGGGCTGATCACCGCGGGCGCCGCGGGGGAGAAGCGCGAACCCTACGACATGATCGAGGTGTACACCGGCGCGGTCGTCGGTGAGCTGCCGCAGTCCTCGCCCGAGGACGTCGCCGCGGCGGCCGACAAGGCTCGGGCGGCGCAGCGGGAATGGGCGAACTGGCCGGTCAAGCGCCGGCTGCAGGTCTTCGAGAAGGCCCATGAGCTGATTCTCTCCGAACTCGACACCATCGCGGACCTGATTCAGATCGGTTGCGGCAAGACCCGCCGGATGGCCATCGAGGAATCGTGCGATCCGGTGATGGTGATCAGCCACTACCTCAAACATGCCGAGCGGATTCTGAAACCGATCCGGCGCGGCGGCGCGATGCCCATCATCTCCACCTCCACCGAACAGCATCGGCCCAAGGGCGTCGTCGCGGTGATCGCGCCGTGGAACTTCCCCTTCGCGATCTCGATCTCCGATTCGATTCCGGCGCTCATCGCCGGCAACGGCGTGGTGATCAAACCGGACAACAAGACCGCGCTGTGCACGCTCTACGGCGTCGAACTGCTGCGCAAGGCGGGGCTGCCGCGCGATCTGATCCAGGTCGTGTGCGGTACCGGACCCGACGTCGGCCCCACCCTGATCGACCACAGCGATTTCGTGATGTTCACCGGTTCCACCGCGACCGGTCGCACCATCGGCGAGCGCGCGGGCCGCAACCTCATCAGCTGCAGCCTCGAACTCGGCGGCAAGAATCCGATGATCGTGCTCGAGGACGCCAACCTCGACGAGGTCGTTCCGGGTGCGATCTTCGCGGTGTACGGCAACTCCGGCCAGGCATGTATGCATATCGAGCGCATCTATGTGCACGAGCGCATCCACGACGAGTTCGTGCGCCGATTCGTCGCCGCGGCAGAGGAATTGGGGTCGAAGGCGGGTGCCTCCTACACCGCCGACCCGGAATTCGGCTCGCTGGTGTCGGTCGATCACATGCGGCGCGTGGCCTCGCACGTCGACGACGCCGTCGCGAAGGGCGCGACCGTGCTGACCGGCGGCAAGGCCCGCCCGGACATCGGCCCGGCGTTCTACGAGCCGACCGTGCTGACCGGTGTGACCCCCGAGATGGAGCACGCGACCGTCGAGACCTTCGGTCCGGTCGTCACCATCTACCGCTACACCGACGAGAACGAGGCCGTCCGGCAGGCCAATGCCACCACCTACGGTCTCAACGCCAGCATCTGGAGTTCGGATCTCGCTCGTGCGGAGAAGCTCGCCGACCGGCTCGAGGCGGGCAATGTCAACGTCAACGACGGCTTCGTCGCGACCTATTCGGCGAAGATGACGCCCTCGGGCGGCGTCAAACAGTCCGGCGTGGGCACCCGGCACGGCGACGCGGGCCTGCTCAAGTACACCGATACGGTCAACGTCGGCGTGCAGAAGAAGCAGGTGCTCTCGGCCCGGGCGGGTATGCCGTTCGAAAAGCAGCTCAAGAGCACGCTCATCACGTTGCGTCTGAGCCGCCGGCTGCACATCCGCTGACTGGTCGATGCCGTCGATCTCCACGGAAGGGGCCCGTTCGTCCCCTGACGAACGGGCCCTTCCCATCACCCGGCACCACGCTGTGCCGGTAGCTCTGCGCGCGGCCTACTTCACGCCGATCGGCTTACCGAAGAACGAGGCGAAGGTTTCGCCGAAGGTCGAGGCCAGCATCTGGAAACCGTTGGGGTCCAGCAACAACCAGCCCGCATCCGCGGTGTGACAGCCGGGCTGCGCGGGTACGCCGTCGAGACGGTCGCGCAACCACAGCATCGCCGGGCCGCCGCCGGAGATCTCGGTGGCGACATGTTCGGCGAAGTGTTCACGGGTGTATTGCACTGTGGCGGAGGGGTTTCGGCAGTAGGTGTCGACGAGGTTGTTCACCTGGCCGACCGGGATGATCTCGTCCGGGTTGCCCTGCCAGATGTACATCGGCATATCCGGCACCGACTTGCCCATGCGGGTTTCGTCCAGTACGTCGGCGACCGCGGGCTGCTGGAGCGGATCGCCAGGAACCCGCAACATTCCTTCGAGGTTCAGAAACGGCAGCAGCGAGCTGACGTACTGCACGCACAATCCGCTCTGAATCGTGGTCAGTCCCTTGCCCAATGGGTCCATATGCTCGTCGACGAAACGCGCGAATTCGGGGTATTCGCGGGTCAGGCCCATCACGGCGGCCAGTACCAGCCCCGAGGTCGCCTGTCCGTTGGCCACCTTCAGCGTCATGCCGAGATCGGCCGGAACCCCGCCCTCGGCCGCGCCGACGATATTCAGCTCCGGTGCGTAGGTGCTCTTCAGTTCGGCCGCGTGACCGGTCGCGATCGCACCGCCGGAGTAGCCGTAGAGGCCGATCCTGGTCTGCGGGCTCAACCGCATCGGCTCGAAATCTCGGGCCGCGCGAACGCCGTCGAGGGTGATCCGGCCGGCGAGCGGCCCCGCGGCATAGGCGTTGTTCGGCCCCTCGTGATCGGGAATCACCACGGCCCAGCCCTGCTGCAACGCGCCCTGGGCGATCACGAATTCGGCCGGGGCCACGATCTGGCCCAGGAACGGACCGGCCGAGAAATGCTGGATCGCGTAGGAGGGTGCGCAGTAGCCGGCCAGGGAATCCTCGGCGATCTGCATCGAGACCAGTTTGCCCGGTGCCGAACCGCGTGGTTTCAGAACCGTCGCGACCGCCGGGATCGGTCGGTCACGACTGTCGTTCGATCGGTACGAGATCTGCCACGCGTCGACATTGACCGGGATCAGCCCGAGATTGGCCACCCGCACCTGCCGCGCGGCGATGATCTCGCCGGGCTGCGTCGCCGCGACGATCTCCGGTGCCGGATGGTAGAAGCCCGGGTCCAGCTCGGGCGGTAGCGGAATCGGGGCCGCGGGTGCGACCGGCGCGGGTTCGGCGCCGGCATGCGGCGGATGAGCCACCACTGCGGCCGGAACGGTCAATGCCGCCGCCGCGGCGAGGACACAGGTCGTCCGGCGGATGCGGCGCGTCCAGGATTCGGTCACACTCGGCTCCTTCACTAATGCGAGACTGCTCCGTCTCACATATGCAGCGAACTATGGCACAGGTGTGATCGCCGTCGCAAGAATGTCGCACGCCGGCCGGCGATGCGCGGCTCGACGAGGTGCGGTCGAATGTGGTGTGGCTAGGCCGATTCCTCGGTCGGCGCGGGCGCCCAGCGCTCGTCCACCTTCGCCAGCCGCCAGTAGGCGATCGCGACGACCCAGGCGAGGACGAACAATCCGACGATCGCGAATCCCGCGTTGTTGAGGTCGATACCGGCGATCCACTCTCCGACCGGGCCGCCGAAACCGGTGTCGTCGTGCAGCACCTTGATCAGCTCGATCGAGCCGATGAACAGGGCCACCGCGATCGACAGGCCGGTGATGGCCAGGTTGTAGAAGATCTTGCGCACCGGATCGGAGAACGCCCAGTCGTAGGCGACGTTCATGAACAGGCCGTCGATCGTGTCCATCACGCTCATCCCCGCCGCGAACAGCAGCGGCAGCACCACGATCGCGTACCAGGGCAGTCCCGCCGCCGCGCCGGACCCGGCCAGCGCGAGCAGCGCCACCTCGGTCGCGGTGTCGAAACCCAGTCCGAACAGCACACCGACCGGATAGACGTGCACCGGCCGTCCCACCATCCGCATCACCGGCGCCAGCAGGCGTGCCAGGAATCCGCGCGAATCGAGCGCCGCCTCCAGTTCCGCGCGATCGTATTCGCCGCTGTGGCGCAGACGGCGGAACACCCGCCAGATGCCGATCAGCGCAACCACATTGAGCAGGCCGATCAGATACAGGAACGATCCGGAGGCCACGGTCGAGATGGTGCCCAGCGTCTTGCGGGTCGACGAGTCCTCGTCGACCAGGGTGCCCACCACGTGCGCACCCGCCACCACCAGCGTGGCGAGGACGAACACGATCGTGGAATGCCCCATCGCGAACCAGAATCCGACCGATTTGGGGCGTTTGCCGTCGCTCATCAGCTTGCGCGTGGTGTTGTCGATGGCGGCGATGTGGTCGGCGTCGAAGGCGTGGCGCAGCCCGAAGGTGTAGGCCGTGATGCCCAGTCCGATGCCGAAGACCTCCGTGCCGATGCGATAACCGTGCGGGGCGATCGCGCCGAACAGCAGGCCGAATCCGATCAGATGCATCAACGCGACCACACCGAGCAGCACCGCCGCTTCCAGCCAGTCACGCCGGGACCAGTCCCGCAGCACATCGCGAAGCAGGCGACGACGAGTGGACATGTGCCACAACCCTTCTGGGGAACCCGCGTCCCCGTCCGTGCACAGCGACGAAAGGGGTCTGGCTGACAGCATGAGCTGAACACAGTGGCGCGACCGCACCGGATTGGCACCGGTTTCCCGTTCCCATCGCGAGAACTCTGCGGACTATACCAACGGACCGCACCCGTGCGGCCACGGTCTTCGCAGGTCGCAACGAGGGTGGTGACAGGATTCCCGATCGATGAAATGTCGGGTATGCCCCCGTGTGCCCGGGAAATCGAGGAGACTCGGCGTAACACAGTCCGTAGTGCGACGACTCTGTGCGGGTGCCAGCTCCACAGGGTCAGCGTTTCAGCAATGCCGTTTCTGCAATGCCAGGGGAGCCTTCATGTCGCAGTCTTCTGCCGCGTACCCGAGTATGGTGCCGGTCGGGGTGGATACCGCTCGGGTGTACTCGAGTGATCGACGCGTATTTCCGGCAACCGAATCGTCGTGATTCAAAGGGGAGGCTCGGCAATTCACAACACCTAGGCTCGGCCGAGCCGACGCGCACCACCGTGCCGTCGTGCGCAGTGTCGAGAGGAATTACCTGATGTCCGGACGTATCCGCACCGCAATATCCGTCTTCGCAGCCGGTACGGCTGCCGCTGTGCTACTCACCGCCTGCGGCAGCGGAGGATCCGCCCACACCGAGAACGGGGTGACCTCGCTTCGGTATCTCGGCTGGACCGATCAGGTCACGCTTCCGGAGCTCGCGGAGAACCTCGGATTCTTCGACGGCAAGATCGAACTCGACTACGTCGGCAACACCATCAGCGGGCCGCAGGAAATCCAGACCGCCGCGACCGGGCAGGTCGACTTCGGCGGGGCCTTCGCCGGTGCGGTCGCCAAGCTGGCCGGCGCCGGGGCGCCCATCACCGCGGTGGTCAACTACTACGGATCGGACGAGAAGTCCTTCCAGGGCTATTACACGCTCGACAACAGCCCGATTCGTTCGGCCGCGGATCTGGTCGGCAAGAAGGTCGGCGTGAATACGCTCGGCGGCCAGAACGAGGCCGATATCCACGATGCGTTGAAGAAGGCCGGACTGAGCGTCGACCAGATCAAATCGGTGCAATTGGTGGCGCTGCCGCCGCCGAATATCGAACAGGCGCTGCGACAGGGACAGATCGACGCCGCGGCATTGAACGGCCAGTTCCAACAGCGTGCGGTGGCCAACGGCGGAGTGCGACCGATTTTCACCGAACTCGACGAGTACGGCGGCCCGATCAACGGCGGACCCTATGTCTTCCGCAACGATTTCATCGCGAAGAACCCCGATGTGGTCCGCACCTTCACCACCGGCGTCGCGAAGGCGATCGAATGGGAGCGCAGCACGCCGCGGGATCAGGTGATCGCGAAATTCACCGAGATCATCAACGCCCGCCACCGCGCGGGAGAGGACACCTCGACGCTGAAATACTGGCTGTCCGTGGGGGTTCCGGCGCGCTACGGCAAGGTCTCGGACGAGGATTTCACGCGCTGGCAGAGCTGGCTCGAGGATACCGGGGCCATCGATCACAAGCTGGATCCGAGCAAGTTCTACACGAACAAGTTCAACTCGCTGCTGCAGCCGTCGGACGCTTCCGGGAAGTAGCGCGCGCACGCGTCCTGCCACGGCGACGGGCCGGTAGCGGCGAGCCGACCCGTCGGTACGGCATCATCGGTGCCCATGAGCGACTCCGTATCCACCGGCGGCGCCCGCGGCCCGGCGCACCGCCTCATCCGGATGACCGGCCGCGACCCCGACGAACCGGGGCGCGTGTCCTCGCCCCTGGAGCTCCTGTTCGATCTGACCTTCGTGGTCGCGGTCGGCACCGCGGCATCGTATTTCGCCGAGATGGTGGCCGACGGGCATGCGGGCAAGGCGGCGCTCGCCTTCGTGCTGGCGATGTTCGCGATCGTCAACGCCTGGATCAATTTCAGCTGGTTCGCCTCGGCGTTCGACACCGACGACTGGCTGTACCGCGTGCTCACCATGGTGGTGATGATCGGCGTCGTGGTCTTCGCCCTCGGCCTGCCCGCGATGTTCCATTCGGTCGATGTGGGCGATCACCTCGACGTGCGGGTGATGGTCGTCGGCTACATCGTGATGCGGATCGCGATGGTGCTGCAGTGGTGGCGCGCCGGACGGGAGTCGCCGTCCTTCCGGCACGTCGGCTACGGGAGCATCCGGTGGACGATCATCGCCCAAATCGGCTGGGTGATCATCGCATTCGTGCACATGCCGCTGCTCGTGGCCGGGGTGGGATGCGTACTGCTCGGCGTGCTGGAACTGCTCGTACCGGTGCTGACGCAGGGCCGCGCGAGTGGTACCCCGTGGCATCCGCACCACGTGGCCGAACGCTACAGCCTGTTCGCCATCATCGCGCTCGGTGAGGGCGTGGTCGGCACGGTCGCCTCCTCGGGCGGGCTGCTCGGCGGCAGCGAAGGCGGGCAGTGGAGTGCCGATGCGATCGCGATCGTGGTCGCCGGCGTAGGCCTGACCTTCGGCATGTGGTGGGTGTACTTCACCACCCCGTTCGGCGAGATCCTCGTGCACCGCCGCAACCGCGGCTACCTGTTCGGTTACGGCCACATCCCGCTCTACATGGGTATCGCCGGCGCCGGCGCGGGCCTGCACGTCGCGGGCCTGTCGCTCGAGCACCACTCCCGCATCGGCCCGGTCGCGGTGGTCCTCGCTCTGGCGCTGCCGGTGGGCGTGTACCTGCTGATGGTCTATCTGCTGCACACCCTGCTGCTGTCGGCCCCGGACCCGTTCCACATCCTGCTGCTCACCCTCACGGTCGTGGTCCTGGCCGTCGCGGTGGTCCTGGCCGCGCTGGGCGCCTCGATCGCCGTATGCCTACTGGTGGTGATGATCTCCCCGTTCATCACCGTGGTCGGCTACGAAACCATCGGCTATCGGCATCAGCGCGAGATGCTGGCGAATCTGGAGTGACGCGAGCGAGCCCGTCACCGTGCCTATCGAGGACCTGGCGACCAGTACGGCGTCCGATCCTGCGGCTGCTGCGCGGAATGCTGCTGCGGCGGGCTCCACAACGGCACGTCCTGGTGCTGCGGCGGAGTCCACATCGGGACGTCCTGGTGCTGCGGGGGAGTCCACATCGGCAGGTCCTGGTGCTGCGACGCCTCGGAGGCGGAACCTGCCCGCCGCCGCCCCGGCGCTTTCGCCAGACTGACGATCAACAGAACCGCTCCAGCGATGAGAATGATGATCCCCAGGATCACCACCAAGCCGATGAGTGCCGCCACGAACAAAGTTGTAGCACAAGGTTTTCCGGTGGTCCCGGAAATGGGAAGGCAGCTCGCCCAGAGGATCGGGCCGTGGACGGTGAAGTTTCCCGAACCCGGCACAGATACGCACCCGGCACCGATACGCACCCGGGCAAAGCAAGAGGCCCTGACCAGTGGATCGGTCAGGGCCTCTGCCGTGTCTCCACACACGAGTCGGGGTGACAGGATTTGAACCTGCGACCTCTTCGTCCCGAACGAAGCGCGCTACCAAGCTGCGCCACACCCCGTGAGTTGAGCCTGTCGTAGCTTACAGCAGGGGGGAGCGGATCATTAAATCCGCTGGTCAGCGGGCAGGGAGGGGGCGGATGGTGGAGAGGATGCGTTTGGCGGTTTCCTTGTCCACGGACTTGTCGACGCCGGTGTCGGCGGCGACCGTCATGACGAAGTTTCCGTTTTCGCTGGGGAAGGCGAACGTGTAGACCGCGAAGGTCGTGGCGCAGCCGGGGGCCGGCGGGGGCGCGCTGCCGGTGGTCTCCACGAAGGCACCGTGCAGCTGCCCGTCCAGCGAGACCATCGGCTCGGCGGGGGCCGGGGCGGCGACGGTGGCGTTCGACCAGCCGAACTTGGCCATGCGGGCCCCGATATCGGCGGCGGCCGCGGACGGGTCCGTCTGGGGAGACATGGTGAGGAAGGCGTTGGTCCGGGTGTAGTTCGGACAGTAGTTCTTGCCGTCCTGTGCCAGGCCGGCGATTTCCAGCGGATTCGATCCCGAACCCCAGGCGGCCGTGCCGACCGGATCGATCTTCCACTCCGGAGGCGCGTCGTAGGCCGCACCGCGATCGAGGATCTGGACGACCTGGTAACCGGGAACCATCGGTGGCGGCGCGGCGCCGGGCTGCGGCTTCGGCGCCGTCTGCTGCGGGCGCGAAGGTGGTGGGGGAGGCTGGTTTTCGCTACTGAGCGCACTGACCATGGACGGCTTGCCGGAACCCGCGGCGGCCGGCGAGTCGGAATGCCGGCTCGCGACCACCGCCACGGTCGCGCCGATCGCCACGACGACCAGCACCCCGATTCCGCTGAGCAGCAGAGCTTTCCGCCGCCGAGGCGGCTGCTCGGCCGGCACCTGCAGCAGCGCGGTGTGCGGATGCTGAGCCGTCGGCGGTCCCCAGGACGCTTGTTGCGGCGCGGGATGTGATCCGACCCCCAATTGCCAATCCGGCTCGGGGCGACCGTTGCCGTGCGGTGCCGAGAACTGTTGCTGGGAGGGAGTATTCGCGCCCGGCATCGAGCTTCCCGGCCACTGCGGCATTCCGGGTTGCACGCCGAAGGCGGTGGTGGGGGCGTCGGGTCCGCCCGGGTTGCCGAAACCGTGCGGCGAAGGAGCGAAGCCGGACGGCGCGTGCGGCCCCGGGACCGCATTCGAGCCATGAGAGGTATCTCCGCTCGCGCCGCCCTGTGGCGTCCACGGATGGGCCGGAGCGGATTGCCCTCCGGCAGCGTCGTTCCCACCGAACAGCGATCCGGGCGACCGGTCCGCGTCCGGCGCCGCGGGCTTGGCGGGTTCGGCCGGAGAACCGGAGCGTCCGGGATCGCCCGCGCCGCCGGGAACCGTGGGAATCGACTGCGGCCGAGCCCACGGAGAGCCTTGCGACACAGGGAAATTCGCACCCGGCACCCGCCGGATCGCCAGTGTCGGCGGGGTCTCGTTCGAGTCGGGAGTGGGTTCTCGTCGCGCGGTCTGGTCGTCGTTCCGCTCGAACCCACTGTTCACCGTGTACCCCTGCCTGATGTCGTGCCTCGGCACGCCACCCTAGCGCGCCACGGCCTCCGATTCCGAGACGCCATGGCCACTGTCGGCGATGGGGCCTTTCGGCGGTGCGGCCACCAGCGTCAGCAAGGTCGCCTCGGGGCGGCAGCAGAAGCGGTACGGCGCCCACGGCGAGGTACCCAGGCCCGCGGACACGTGCAGTCGCGTGTGCGCACCCCAGCGCGACGGACCCTTCACCCGGGACCGATCGATACCGCAGTTGGTGACCAGCGCGCCGAATCCCGGCAGGCACAGCTGTCCGCCGTGGGTGTGGCCGGCCAGCACCAGGTCGTACCCGTCACCGGCGAACCGGTCGAGCACGCGGGGCTCGGGCGAATGGGTGAGTCCGATGCTCAGATCGGCCAGTGGGTTCGGCGAGCCGGCGACGGTGTCGTACCGGTCGCGGGACAGGTGCGGATCGTCGACTCCGGCCGTGGAGATCTTGATTCCGGCGACCTCGAGATCGCGCCGCACATGGGTCAGATCCAGCCAGCCGCGTTCGGTGAACGCCGCGCGCAGATCCTGCCAGGGCAGCGGATCCCCGTGCACTCGCTTGTGGTTCTTGTCGAAGTACTTGAGCGGGTTCTTCGGAACGGGCGCGAAATAGTCGTTACTGCCGAAGACGAAGATGCCCGGACGGGAGAGCAACGCCGTCAGCGACTGCACCACCGCGGGCACCGCCTTCGGATGCGCGAGGTTGTCGCCGGTGTTGACGATCAGGTCCGGCTCCAAGGCGGCCAGTTCGCGAACCCAGGCCTGTTTGAGTTTCTGGCCGGGCGTCATGTGCAGGTCGCTGATGTGCAGCACACGCAGGCTCGACGAGCCCGGCTGCAGCACCGGCATCGTGGCCTCACGAAGGACGAAGGCATTGCGTTCGATCAGCGAGGCATAGCCGATTCCGGCCACTGCGGTACCGGCGGCCGCGGCGGCGACCTTAGCTCCGGAGCCCAGCGCTGCTCGTCGAAGTGCGGGGGACGAGAATACGGGCATCAGCCCAGAATAGGCGACCACTGTGACGAATACCGAGTGTGATTCCGCACAGGCATCCGGTTTGCCGGGCGCTGTCGTGCCCGTCCACCCGGCTCGACACGCGGAAATGCGGTGGGAGGGTCCGCCGACAACGGCTAGCGTGTGGCGCATGTCGGAACTCAAATCGAAGTTGCGCGCCGATCTGACCGCGGCGATGAAGGCCAAGGACACGTTGCGCCTCAGCACGCTGCGCATGCTGCTGGCAGCCGTGCAGAACGCCGAGGTCGCCGGTGCCGAGGCGAAGGAGCTCTCCGATGCCGAGGTGATCGCGGTCCTCGGCAAGGAGGCCAAGAAGCGCAACGAGGCGGCCGTCGTCTACGAACAGAACGGCCGCGGCGAACTGGCCGCCAACGAGCGCGCCGAGCAGGAGATCATCGACGAGTATCTGCCGACCCCGCTCACCGAGGCCGAGGTCGCCGATATCGCCGATACCGCCATCGCCGATGTGGCCGAGCAGTTGGGTGAGCGCCCGGGCATGAAGCAGATGGGCCAGGTCATGAAGGTCGCGACGGCGCTGGCCGCGGGCCGGGCGGACGGTTCGCGGATCTCGGCCGCGGTCAAGGCCCGGCTGTAGGCTCGCCGGACAAAGCAGGAGGCCGGCGAATGTGTCGCACATTCGCCGGCCTCTCGCGTATCGCTACCGGGGGATCGGAATCGGAATCGGTGGCAGCCGCGGTATCTGCGGCAGACCCGGGAGCACCGGCGGCGCCGGCGGCGGGCCGGGCTTCGGGATCTCCCGCTGCGTGCCGTCGCTGACGAGCACCGTGATCACCGATCCGGGAATGGCCGAGCCGTTCGGCGTCGTAGCGGTGACCGTCCCCTTGGCGGCCGATCCGGGCGTGGTGACCGTCGACACCTGAAAGCCCGCGCCGATGAGCACCGAGCGCGCCTCGGACTCCGACATGCCGTTCACATCCGGGATCTGCGCGTTGTTCGAGCCGCGCACATATTTGTCGTCCAGCGGCGGCAGTGCGGGCGGCGGGAATTTGTCGAGTACCGGTTTGATACCGCCGAACCAGCTGCGAGCCGGTTCGTTACCGCCGTAGAGGTTACCGTCGCCGCAGGTGCGCAGCGGGAACGAGCAGATCTCGCCGGGCGTCGGGGAGTCGCCGTAGATGTAGGCGGCGCCGGCCATCGAATTGGTGAAGCCGAGGAAGGCCGAGGACCGGTGGGTTTCGGTGGTTCCCGTCTTGGCCGATACGGGGGCGTTCCAGCCCACCGCACGGGCAGAACCGGCCGCGGTACCGCCCACGGCGTCCTGGCTCAGCGCATTGGCCAGGGTATTCGCCAACCCGGGCTCGACGACCTGTTCACAGGCCTGCTGGGTGAGCGGAACCTGCTTACCGTCGCGGTCGATCACCTCCGCGATCGGCGAGGGCGGGCACCACTTTCCGCCGGATGCCAGCGTCGCGGCGACATTGGACAATTCCAGCGGATTGATCGCGACCGGGCCCAGGGTGAACGAGCCGAGATTCTGCTGTTTGATCATGTCCGCCAGGCTCTGATTACCGTGGCCGGAGGTGCCCGCCTCGGCGTAGGAGCGCATCCCGAGCCGGACCGCCATATCGACCGTGGGCGTCACGCCGACATCCTGGATGAGCTTGACGAACGCGGTGTTCGGAGACTGCGCCAGCGCCTCCGTCACCGACATCGGCGATCGGTAATTACCGGCGTTCTTGACGCAATAGGTGGCCGGCGGACATCCCGCGGCACCACCGTTACCCATACCCTTCGCGGCGAAGAACGAGGGCACATCCAACTGAGCGCTGGTGCCCAGGCCCTTCTCCATCGCGGCGGCCGTGGTGAAGATCTTGAAAATCGATCCGGCACCGTCACCGACCATCGAATACGGCTGGGGCTGGACGGTTTGATGCGCACCCTGATCCAGACCGTAGGTGCGGCTCGAGGTCATCGCCAGGATGTGGTGGGAGTCCTGGCCGGGAGCGATGATGCTGGTGACCTCGGCGATATTCTCCAGATTCGGATCGGTGTTTGCCGTGACGGCGGCCTTGACCGAATTCTGCACCGCCGGATCCAAGGTGGTGCGAATCAGATATCCGCCCTTGTCCATCTGATCCTTGCTGATTCCCGCATTGGCGAGATATTGCAGCGCGTAATCGCAGAAATAACCACGGTCACCTGCGGCGATGCATCCGCGCGGCAGCCCCTTGGGCTCCGGCAGCACACCCAGCGGCTGTTCCTTGGCGGCCCGGAATTCGTCGGCCCGGCTCGGAATGTTCTGAATCAGCGTGTCCAACACGGTATTACGCCGCTCCAGCACGCCCTTGGGGTTGGTGTACGGGTTGAGTTTGGAGCTGGACTGGACCATACCGGCGAGCATGGCGGCCTGCGCGACCTTCAAATCCTTGGCGTCGACGCCGAAATAGGTCTGCGCGGCGTCCTGAATGCCGTAGGAACCGTTGCCGAACGGCACCAGATTCAGATAGCGGGTGAGGATCTCGTCCTTGGTGAGTTCTTTCTCCAAGGTCAGAGCCATTCGGATTTCGCGCAGTTTACGGGCCGGCGTGGTCTCGATGGCGGCACGGCGTTCGGCGTCGGTTTTCGCGACCACCAGCAGCTGGAAGTTCTTCACGTACTGCTGGTCGATGGTCGAGGCGCCCTGCTGTACCTCACCGCTCGAGGTGTTGGTCAGGAATGCGCGCAGCGTGCCCTGCCAGTCGACGCCGCCGTGTTCGGCGAAGCGTTTGTCCTCGATGGAGACGATCGCCAACTTCATATCGTTGGCGATCTTGTCGCTGGGGACCTCGAAACGTCTCTGTTCGTACAGCCACGCGATGGGGGCTCCGGTCGCATCGACCATCGTCGACACCGCCGGCGCGGTACCCGCCACCAATTCCGCGGAAACGTTGTCCACGGCATCGGCTGCGCGGTTCGACATGTACCCGAAGCCGCCGGCGAGCGGGAACAGCAATCCGGCGACGAGTACGGCCGCTAGGACGCAGGCGCCGGCGAGCCTCGCGAGCGTTTGTGAGATCGGCACGCGCCCCAGCCTAATTGGCCCGCCGTCACATGCGCGGTGCGCGGTCGGCGGCGCGCCATGACAGCTGGTCGCGAGGCTTCCGCAGGGACGGGCGTACCAGAAAATACGGGCACGGTCTTGCGCTCGCCCCATACCTTTACCTAGATTGAGAACCCAGTGTGATAGAGCTAACACTCAAAGTGGAATGTGGTGCGGAGCGCAGCGGGGTTGGGTTGCTGTGGGCTGCACGCGATTCCGGAGCGCCGTTGACCCGGTGTTCGGACTGCAAAGGGGCACACCAAATGCACATGACTACCCCCATCGCTCGATTGGACGTGGAGCAGGCCGAAGCGAGAATCGCCTGGGTGTCCCAGGCCCGATGCAAGGAAGTGGATCCCGACCAGTTGTTCGTGCGTGGTGCCGCCCAGCGCAAGGCGGCCACCATCTGTCGGCATTGCCCGGTGCTCATGGAGTGCGGTGCCGACGCCCTCGACAATCGAGTGGAATTCGGTGTGTGGGGTGGGATGACCGAGCGGCAGCGGCGTGCGCTGCTCAAGCAGCATCCCGAGGTGACCTCGTGGGCGGACTTCTTCCGTGCCCAGCGTCAGCAGAAGGTCGCGATGTAGTCGAGTACCGGTACGGTCCGAGCCCGCGCGTGCGGGCTCGGACCGTTTTACGGCCGATGACGTGCGGAATCGGGGCCGCACGTCAGCGCCACCGGGGAATTCAGGCCGCGTCGGACCCGGCGAGCTGGTCGCCGACCGCGCGCAACGCGTCCAGATCGGACACTTCGAACGGCAGGGCGGTGACCGTCACGATCGGCACCCGTGGATGGGCGCCGGTGAAGCGGTGCAGCAGATGCTGTTCGCGCTTGGCGGTGACCGCGCGATGGGCGTGGATGCGCAGGATGTCGGCGGTCAGCGTCGCGGGATCGGTGGCGGCGTCGGCGGCCACTGCCTCCTTCGTGGTGCCGTCGGCATCGCTGCCGGCGCCGGGGCTCAGCCGGTCCGCGGCGGCGGTCGCCTGAGCCGACGAGAGGGTGCACAGCACCGGATGGGTGCGGTTGAGCACCAGCCCGGCCAACGGCATTCCGTCGGTGGAGAGCCGATCCACGAAGAACGACGCCTCGCGCAGCGCGTCCGGTTCGGCCGCGGCGACCACCACGAAATGGGTGCCGGGCCGCGAGAGCATGGCGTAGGTGCGCTCGGCGCGGTCCTGGAAGCCGCCGAACATCGACTCCAGCGACTGCAGGAACAGCGAGGCGTCCTTGAGCATCTGCCCGCCCACGACCGTGGACACCCCGCGCACGGCGAGGCTCATCGCGCCGGTGACGAAGCGGCCCACGCCGCGGCCGGGCGCCATGATGACGCGGATCATCCGACCGTTGAGGAAATTGCCGAGCCGCTTGGGCGCGTCGAGGAAGTCCAGGGCATTGCGTGAGGGCGGCGTGTCGACGACGACCAGATCCCACTCGCGCTTGGCGACCAGCTGGCCCAGCTTCTCCATCGCCATGTACTCCTGCGTTCCGCCGAAGGAGGAGGCGACGGTCTGATAGAAGGGGTTGGCGAAGATCTGCTCGGCCTTGTCCGGGCTGGTGTGCTCGAGCACCATATCGTCGAAGGTGCGGCGCATGTTAAGCATCATCGCGTACAGCTCGCCCTTGGCCGTCTCGGGCAGTTGCACGCGCTGGGGTGCGTTGCCGAGGTCGGTGACGCCCAGCGACTGCGCCAGCCGCCGCGCCGGGTCGATGGTCAGCACCACGACCTTGCGACCCTGTTCGGCCGCGCGCAGGGCGATCGCCGCGGCGGTGGTGGTCTTGCCGACCCCGCCGGAGCCGCAGCACACCACCACCCGGGCGGTCGGGTCGGCGATGATGGCCTCGACATCCAGCAGCGGAGTCGCCGGCGGGATCAGCGGGCTCGGATGGCTCATCAGCGGACTCCCTGCGCGCTCAGATGTTCGGCCAGTTCGTACAGTCCGCCCAGGTCCATACCGTCGGGCAACGCCGGCAGATACAGGCGGCTGATATCCACCTTCGCCAGTTCGGCGGAGCTGTCGTCCTGCGCCTGCAGGGTTGCCGAATGTTCCACGGCTTCCCGGATCAGACCCTGGAAGTCGTTGTCGTCCACCGTGATTCCGGCCTCGGCCAGTCCCGCCCGGACGGCGTCCAGATCGACGTCACCGGCCGCGACGCGGGCGCGCACCGGCGCGGGGAGAAAGCCCTCGGTGGCGCGATTGACGATGACCGTGCCGATCCGGAAATCCGATTCGGTCAGCTCGGCGATCGCGTCCGAGGTCTCCTGCACCGGCAGGGCCTCGAGCAGGGTCACCAGGTGGACGACGGTCTGCTCGGAATGCAGCAGCGCCGCCACGCCCTCGGCCTGCGCGGCGATCGGCCCGCCCTTGGCGACGTCCGCCATGGCCTTGGTGACATCGAGAAATCCGGCGATGCGACCGGTCGGCGGGGCGTCGACGACGATCTCGTCGTAGACGCGCCGACCGGATTTGTCCGTGCGGACCGCGCATTCCTTGATCTTGCCGGTCAGTATCACGTCGCGCAGACCCGGTGCGATCGTCGTGACGAATTCGATGGCGCCCATCCGGCGCATCGCCCGGCCCGCGAAGCCGAGGTTGTAGAACATGTCGAGATATTCGAGGAAGGCGTGTTCGATATCGAGGGCCAGGGCCATCACCTCACCGCCGCCGTCGGCGGTGGCGATCTTCGTTTCGGTGGGCGGCAGCGGCGGCAGATCGAACAATTGGGCAATCGATTGGCGGCCCTCCACCTCGACCAGCAGTACCCGGCGCCCGCCCGCGGCCAATGCGAGCGCCAAAGCGCCTGCGACCGTGGATTTTCCGGTCCCGCCCTTGCCGGACACGTAATGCAGCCGCGCTTTGTCGGCTCGGTCCGGCCACCCTAATTTCAGTCCCGGCTCTTGCGAAACGGGTACTGCTGTCGGTACTCCCACGTTCGCGAGCCTATAACCCGTTACGAAACAGCGACCAGAGGATCGCCCTACTGTCTCGTAGGCCACAGCGCACTTCCGTACGAGCCGGAAATGTGCTGATCGGTCCCCGACGAGTCTCTCGGCCGCACCGTTCACCGTCGGTTCACCCAGTACGCTTCTGCGACATGAGCGATGTGACGGTCTGGGAATACGCGACGGTGCCGCTGTTGACGCATGCGACCAAACAGATTCTGGATCAGTGGGGCGCCGACGGCTGGGAGCTGGTCACGGTGCTGCCGGGGCCGACCGGTGAACAGCACGTGGCCTATCTGAAGCGGCCCAAGCAGTGACGGCCGGCACGGACTGGCGCGCCAACCTCGAACGACTGGGTCTCGCGCTGCCGCCGGTCGCGGCTCCGGCGGGCGCCTACATTCCGGCGGTGCGCAGCGGTTCGCTGGTCTACACCGCCGGCCAGCTGCCGTTCGTCGACGGCGCGCTGTCGGCGACGGGCAAGGTCGGCGCCGACGTGAGCGTCGAGGACGCCGCGCGGGCCGCGGGCCTGTGTGCGTTGAACGCGCTGGCGGCGGTTGACGATCTGGTCGGTCTGGACGCGGTCGTGCGAATCGTGAAGGTGGTGGGGTTCGTCGCCTCGGCACCGGGTTTCACCGATCAGCCGCTGGTGATCAACGGCGCATCCGAGCTGCTGGGCGAGGTGTTCGGCGCGGCCGGAGTGCACGCCCGCTCCGCGGTCGGGGTATTCGAGTTGCCCAAGAACACTCCGGTCGAGGTGGAGCTGATCGCCGAAGTGCGGTAGGCAAGGTAGATGACCCTCACTCATCCCGCGTACGGACAACTGCGGCCGGTCACCGGTACCGCTTCGGTGTTGTTGGCCGACAATCCGAACCAGATGACGCTCGAGGGGACGAACACCTGGATTCTGCGGGCGCCGGATCGATCCGACTGTGTGGTGATCGATCCGGGGCCCAAGGACAAGGCGCACAGCGAGGCGATCGCCCGCGCCACCGACGGAAATATCGCGCTGACGTTGATCACGCATCACCATCACGACCACACCGGCGGCATCGACCGGCTGGTGAAACTGACCGGAACGCCGGTACGCGCGATGGATCCGAAATATCTGTCCGGCTCCTCGGCGCCGCTCACCGACGGTGAGGTTATCGAGGCGGCCGGGCTGCGCCTGACGGTGCTGGGCACCCCGGGCCATACCCGAGATTCGGTCAGCCTGCTACTCGACGACGCGCTGATCACCGGCGATACCGTGCTCGGCAGCGGGACGACGGTGCTGGAGTCGCGCGACGACGCGCTCGGCGACTATCTCGACTCCCTCGAACTGCTCGCCCGGCACGCCCCCGGCCGTGCGCTGCTCCCGGCGCACGGCCCCGATCACCCGCAGGCCGAACCGGTGATCGGCTACTACATCGAACATCGGCATCAGCGCCTGAACCAGGTGCGGGTGGCGTTACGCGAACTCGGTGAGAACGCGACGCCGCTGCAGGTCGTGGCGAAGGTGTACGCCGATGTGGACAAACGGCTGTGGCCGGCCGCGCGCAGCTCGGTCAAGGCCCAGCTCGCCTATCTGCGCGGCCGGAACTGATCCGGATGCGCCGGAGCGCGGTGGGAAATCCCTACCGCGCCCGGCGAGCCAGCCGCTCCGAATCGGAGATCAGCACGCTCTTGCCCTCGAGCCGCAGCCACCCGCGGTGGGCGAAATCGGCCAGAGCCTTGTTCACCGTCTCGCGCGAGGCGCCGACCAACTGAGCGATCTCTTCCTGGGTGAGGTCGTGGGTGACCCGCAGGGCGCCGGCCTCCTGGGTGCCGAATCGCTGCGCGAGCTGCAACAGCGCCTTGGCGACTCGACCAGGGACATCGGTGAAGATCAGGTCGGCCAGGTTGTTGTTGGTACGCCGGAGGCGGCGGGCGAGCACCCGCAGCAACTGTTCGGCGATCTCCGGCCGCTGGTCGATCCAGGCCTTGAGCGCATCGCGATCCATGGTCACCGCACGCACCTCGGTCACGGTGGTGGCCGTGGAGGTACGCGGACCCGGGTCGAAGATCGACAGCTCGCCGAACATATCCGACGGGCCCATGATGGTCAGCAGATTCTCGCGTCCGTCCGGGGAACGGCGGCCGATCTTCACCTTGCCCGACGTGATGATGTACAGCCGATCGCCGGGCTCGCCCTCATTGAAAATGACATGGCCACGTGGAAAATCCACCGGCTGAAGCTGTTTGGCGAGAGCAGCCACCGCGGTGGGCTCGACGCCTTGGAAGATGCCTGCTCTGGCGAGGGCCTCGTCCACGAATGTGCTCCTTATGGGAATTGACGGTGCTTACTGCGGCGTCAGCGGGTCCCTACGTGGTACGCAGGCTGCCGCCTGGCTCGGCGTCGCTCGCCACAGTGCTGGACCGAAGCGTTCGGCCGACAGTGCAGTCTACTTGCCATCCACGCAGCGTAGTGACAGACACCACGTAACGTGCGGTTTGTGAACGGGCGCGGCGTCGCGGAAAGTTCCCGGGCTCGAGTATTCGCGGGTCGGGCGCGTCGGTATCGCCGGAGGGCGGAATCGGTCTAGCTGGCTTGGGCGACGTCCAATTCGTCGCGATTACGGCGGCGGCCGCCGGAGCCGGCGTGTGCGGGCACGCCCAACTTGGCCAGCTCGTTGACCTCGGCATTGCTGGCCCTGTCCAGATATTGCTGGACCTCTTCACCCGGTTCGAGCAGCTTGCGCAGGCGGTTTTCGACACGTTCCATGAACAGTGCGAAAAGCATCAACACCACCGGGAAGAGCACCACAGCGAGTCCTTGCATACGGGTGAGTAAACACGGAGAAGGTCTCAGATGGAACACGGGAGGAGTTCGCGATCGCGCTCGCGTCGGTGCGGTTCCGTATGGTGGACGAGTGCGTGAACCCAGATCCACCGCCGTGAACGGGCACGAGACGGCCGCGACGGCCACCGATGCGGCGTCGGTCACAACGACCGAATCGAGTTCTCCGGCTCGAAAAAAACTTCCGCAGAAATCCGCGCGGGCGAACTCGAAACCGGCCGCCCGATTCGCCGACGAAACCCGGCTGGGTCTGGTACGCCGCGCCCGGCGGATGAATCGCACGCTGGCGCTGGCATTTCCCGACGCGCACTGCGAACTGGATTTCACCACCCCGCTCGAATTGGCCGTGGCCACAATCCTTTCCGCGCAATGCACCGACGTCCGGGTGAATCAGACAACTCCGGCATTGTTCGCCCGGTATCGCGACGCCAAGGCCTATGCCGAGGCCGATCGCACGGAACTCGAGGAATACATCCGGCCCACCGGCTTCTATCGCAACAAGACGAGTTCACTGATCGGGCTGGGACAGGCGCTGCTGGAACACCACGACGGCGTCCTGCCGCACACGCTGGCCGAATTGGTGAAGCTGCCGGGTATCGGGCGCAAGACCGCCAACGTCATCCTCGGCAACGCCTTCGATGTGCCGGGAATCACTGTCGACACCCATTTCTCGCGGCTGGTGCAGCGATGGAAATGGACCACCGAGGACGACCCGGTCAAGATCGAACACGCCGTCGGCGAACTGATCGAGCGCAAGGAATGGACGATGCTCTCGCATCGGGTGATCTTCCACGGCCGCCGCGTCTGCCATTCCCGTAAACCGGCGTGCGGCGCCTGCCTGCTGGCCAAGGATTGCCCCTCCTTCGGAATCGGCCCGACCGACCCCGTGACGGCCGCCGCACTGGTGAAGGGACCCGAGGCCGAGCATCTGCTCGAATTGGTGGGCCGGTGAAGTCGGTTCCCGCGGCGTGGCGATGGGCGTTCGTCGTTCTGATAGCTGTGGTGGCGCTCGCCGTCGCGGTCTGGCCGCGCGGCGACCACGACGGTCCGTCCGTGACCGCCACCGCGGTGCAGGGCGGGCCGGCGTCCGCCTCTGACGGTCAGCGGGCCGCGGCCGGGTTGGCCGACTGTCCGCGTCCGGGCGCCGCGGCCACGCAGCCGCCCACGCCGGCCGCCGGTCCGCTGGCCGCAATCACGCTCGAATGTCTGGCCGACGGCCGTCCGGTCGATCTCGGCGCGGCGCTGGCCGGGCGCCCGGCGCTGGTGAATCTGTGGGCGTATTGGTGTGAGCCGTGCGCCCGGGAACTGCCCGCGCTGCAGCAATTCTCGGCACGCGCGGGTAGCGCGCTGACCGTCGTGACCGCGCACAGCGATCCCGACGAGGGCAAGGCGCTGGCCCGGTTGCGCGACCTCGGTGTGCGTCTGCCGGGTATGCAGGACGGTGCCGGAAAGGTGCGCACGGCGGTGCGAGCGCCGGCCGTGCTGCCGGTCTCGGTACTGGTTCGCGCCGACGGTTCGATCGCGAAGGTGGTGGTCCGGCCGTTCGACACCGCCGACGACGTCGCCGCCACCGTCGCGCAGGAATTGGGGGTGCGGGTGTGAACGGGCAGGCAGTGCGCACAACCGTGGAGGGCCTCGTCCGTGCCCGATAGATCCGAGATGAACGACAATTCGACAGCTGAGGACCGGCCGCAACAGCTCGCCACCGATATCCCGGGGTGGTTGCGCGGCGTGGCCGACCACGAACCGGCCGATCCGACGGGCGTGAATCAAGTACTCAAACGCACCGCGGGCAAGGTGGCCGCGGCCGCTCTGCGTCCCCGCGAGGCCGCCGTCCTCGTCCTGTTCGGCGGTTCGCCGGAGCCCGATGCCGGAACCCGTGGCGGTCTCCCGGCCGACGCCGACGTGTTGTTGACCCAGCGCGCCGCCACCCTGCGCCAGCACCGCGGGCAGGTCGCTTTTCCCGGCGGCGGGGTGGAACCGGGTGACGACGGTCCCGTCGGCACCGCGCTGCGCGAGGCGCGCGAGGAGACCGGTCTCGACCCCGTGGGCGTGGAACCGTTCGCCATCCTGCCCAAGATCTTCGTCCCGCCGTCCCGGTTCGACGTCACGCCGGTGGTCGCGTACTGGCGCACGCCCGGTGAGGTGCGGGTGGTCAGCGAAACCGAGGCCGCCCGCGTGGTGCGGGTGCCGCTGGTGGATCTGATCGACCCGGCGAACCGGTTCGTCGTTCGCCATCCGCTGGGGTACATGGGACCGGCGTTCGCGGTCGATGGCATGCTCGTCTGGGGTTTCACCGCCGGTGTGCTCGCCGGTCTGCTTGCGGTATCGGGATGGGAGCGGGACTGGGATCACCACGATGTGCGTGATCTGCAGGCCTCGCTCGCGGCAGTGGGGATGACGTTATGAGTAGTTCCGGGTGGCTCGACCTCGCGGTCTTGATCATCGCGCTGCTGGCTGCCACCTCGGGGTGGAGACAGGGCGCGGTGGCCTCGGCGCTCGGATTTCTCGGCGTGGTGCTCGGCGCGGTAGCCGGCATCCTGATCGCGCCGCACGTCCTGCAGCACATCAGCGAGGGGCGTCAGCGCGTCCTGGTCGGCGTCGTGCTGATCGTCGCGCTGGTGATCGTCGGCGAAGTGGCGGGCATGGTGCTGGGCCGCGCCGCGCGCAGCGGAATGCGGCACCCGTTCACTCGCAGTATCGACAGCGTGGTCGGTGCGGCGCTGCAGTGTGTGGCCGTAATGGTCACCGCCTGGCTGCTGGCGTTGCCGCTGGCTTCGTCGTCCCAGCCGGGTATCGCGGCCGCGGTCAACGGCTCCCGGGTGCTCGCCGACGTGAACCAGGTCGCGCCGAACTGGCTGCGCCGGGTGCCGAACGAATTCTCCAAACTGCTCAACACCTCGGGCCTGCCGGAGGTGATCGGCCCGTTCGGCCGGGCGCCGATCGCGGCGGTCGAGCCGCCGGACCCCAGCGTTCTAGACACGCCTGTCGCACTGAATCTCCAGCACAGCGTGTTGCGGGTGAACGGTGTCGCGCCGAGTTGTCAGCGCGCGCTGGAAGGTTCGGGCTTCGTCGTGGCGCCCGAGCGCATCATGACCAACGCGCACGTGGTCGCGGGCACCTCCACCGTGCAGGTCGACACCGCGCGCGGTCGCCTGGACGCGACCGTGGTGCTGTTCGACCCGGCCAAGGATGTCGCCATCCTGGCCGTTCCCGGACTCAACGCGCCGGTGATCCCGCTCGCCCCGTCGCCCGGAAAGTCCGGGCAGAGTTCGATCGTCCTCGGCTACCCCGGCGGCGGCCCCTACACCGCCAGTGCGGCCCGGGTGCGCGAGACGCTCGAGCTGACCGGTCCCGACATCTACAAGAGCAACACCGTCGAACGCCAGGTCTATACCGTGCGCGGCCGGGTGCGCGCCGGCAACTCCGGTGGCCCGCTGGTCGACACCGACGGTGAGGTGCTGGGTGTGGTCTTCGGCGCGGCGGTCACCGACGACGACACCGGTTACGTGCTCACCTTGAAGGAGGTCGAATCCGATCTGCAGGCCGCGTCGAATTCGACCGCGCCCGTCGGCACCGGTGACTGTGTCCTGAGCTGACCCGCTGCCGGCCCACCTTCAGGGCGAAGCCGCGGCGCCGACGCCGGCGCTGCGGACGTGTCGGGGCCTGCGCGTCCGGGGGCCTGCCGTGCCCTAGCGGTACTGCGCGGACCGAGGCCTCCCGTGCGCTAGCGGTACTGCGATGGACGGGGCCTGCCCTGCGCTAGACGTACTGCGCGGTCGCCGGATCACCCAGCAGTTTCGACAGTTCCGCGGTGACGGCGTCCGGATTCTCCTGGTGGGCGAAGTGCCCGGCCTGCGGGATCGTGACCACCCGGCGATCCGGTGAGAGCTTGCCCACGCCGCGCACGGTCGATTCGAGCATGTAGTGGTCGGCGTCGCCGCGCAGGATCAGCGTCGGCACGCGGACGGGTTCCCGCATCGCCGACAGGAAGCGGCGGCCGTCGGGACGCCACTGACTACGGAAGGCCCAGCGCTGATATTCCAGGGCGCAGTGCGCCGCACCGGGTATGCGGATCGCCGAGCGCATGCGCTGGGCGGTGTCGACGAATTCGGAGGTGCCCGCCCACTGCGGCCGCACCCGCTCGCGCACGAGACGTTCGATTTCGAATCCGTCCTGGCGGGTGAGCCGGCGCTCGCCGTACCGCGGCAGCTGATACCGCAGGAAATTCGGCAGATAGGCCGCGCGCTGGCGACGATCGCGCAGCACGGCACGTTTCAGCGCCACCGGATGCGGTGAGGCGATCAGCGCGATCGAGCGCACCACCCGGGGGTGCAGAACCGCGGTCGCCCAGCACACGAGTCCGCCCTCGGCATGGCCGACCAGGGTCGCGTCGGTGTGCCCGAGCGCTCGCACCAGGCCGGCGATATCACCGGCCAGCGTCCAGCCGTCGTAGCCGCGCGGCGGTTTGTCGGAATCGCCGTACCCGCGCAGATCGACCGCGACCGCGCGGTAGCCGGCCTGGGTGAGCCCGGTCAGCTGATGCCGCCACGACCACCAGAAATCGCCGAAGCCGTGCAGGAGGACGACCAGCGGCCGCGCGGGATCGCCCACCGCATCGTCGGGGCCGCCCTCGGCGATGTGGAATCGGATGCCGTTGGCGTGCACGTCGCGATGCGTCCACGGGCCGTCGAAGCGGACGCTGGACGGATCGGGAAGCGGATTCGACGACACGCCGAAAGCGTAATAGCCGGACTATGCCGTCGGCTTGGCGGCCGGGCCGTCGGCGTGCGATCCGAAGCCGTGCGGCAGCACCGTCCGGGTTTCCTTGAGCGATTCGATCGTCTTCTCCGGCGCCCGCAGTTTGCGGACCTTCCGGTAGCCGAGCAGCGCCAGCACCGCCACCACCACGATCATCAGCGCGAAGACGATCAGGAACGCCGCCCACCGGTACAGCCACACATCCAGCAGTTCGGCGAGGAAGAAGAAAAAGAAGAACGACGAGAACAGCAGCACCGTCAGGGCGCCGATGAAGAAGACGCTGCCCTGCAGGCCCTTCTTGATCTCGCCGGTCACCTCGGCCTTTGCCAGCTCCACCTCGGCGCGGACCAGGGTCGACATCTGCTCCGCGGCGTCGCGCACCAGATCCCCGACGCTGGCATTCGCGGTGGTATCGACCTCGGACAGCGGAATCGAGGTGATGGTCCGGTTTCGGCCCGCGTCGTTACCGCCGTTTGTGAAGCTCAATTGCTCGACCCTTCTCCATGTCCCGGTGCTGTCCGGCCTTCACTCGTATTCGGTGGCCGCACTCGCGTCTCGCCGCGCCTGATGCGCCCGCCCACGCCGCAACAGTAGCGCCGAACCGAGTAGAGAGGCCGTCAAGGACGTCATCAACACGGCGGCTTTCGCCAGTTCGGTCGCGGCCCGGTCGGGCAACGCGAGTTCTGCCACCAAGAGGCTAACGGTGAAACCGATCGCGCCCAGTACCGACAGGGCCGACATATCCCGATTGCCGAGACCCACGGGCCGAGCGGCGATTCCGAACCGGATCGCCAGCCAGCTCGAGCCGAAGATGCCCACGGTCTTGCCGACCAGCAGTCCGGCGATGATCGCCAACGACAGCCGGGAGGTGAACAGCTCACCGAAAACGCCGGCGGACAACGGAACTCCGGAGGCGAACAGCGCGAACAGCGGGACGCACACGCCGGCGGAGATCGGCTGGAACAGATGCTCGAGCCGGGCGGCCGGCGCCTCGTCCTCCTCCGGATCCGGGCGTACCCGGGTCAGCAGCCCGCAGATCACCCCTGCCAGCGTGGGATGAATCCCGGCCTCGTGCAGGGCATACCACGACAGCAGCGCCAGCGGCACGTACACCAGCGGGGTGCGGATACGCAGCCGCTGCGCCAGCGCCCAGCCCACGAAGCAGGCGGCGGCGCCCACCAGCCAGATCAGCACCACCGTGGTGGTGAACAGCACCGCGATCATCACGATCGCCATCAGATCGTCGACGACGGCCAGGCTGAGCAGAAACACCCTCGCCCCGGCCGGAATTCGCGAGCCGGTCATGGCCAGTACCGCGAGCGCGAAGGCGATATCGGTCGCGACCGGAATCGCCCAGCCGCGATCCATGCCCGGGACACCCCAGCCGATGACGAAGGCGATCACCGCCGGGGTGATCACGCCGCCCATCGCGGCCACCACCGGGAGCGTGGCCCGTTTCCGGTCCGCCAGCTCACCGACGACGAATTCGCGCTTGAGTTCGAGCCCCGCGACGAAGAAGAACACCGCGAGCAGACCGTCCTTGGTCCAGTCGCCCAGGGTGAGGTCCAGATGTAACGGTGGGATCGCGAGAGTGGTGTCCACCATCGCGAAATAGCCGTCGCGCCAGGGCGAATTGGCCCACAGCAGCGCTACCGCCGCCGCGGCGAGCAGCAATGCGCCGCCGACGGTTTCGGTGCGGAGATAACGAGCGAGCTCGGAGCGCAGCGCGACGATCACGGAGATCCTTTCGGGAGCGGACGGCGACTGCGGCGGGCACTCCCGCAACGGGCTCACCAACCACACGCCGACCAGACTTCCCGGCACTCCTTGACAAAATTTTACCGGTTCAGGCGTGGCTGTTTACGGCCGCCTTCAGGCTTCGCGGAGGCGAACGGCGGAGCCCACGCCCGGTGCGGTACCGGACGTGGGCTCGAAAAGCCGGTCGATCAGGCGTTGGAGGCGCGGATGGCTTCGAACACGTTGGGGTCGACCAGGGTGGAGGTGTCGCCGAGTTCGCGGCCCTCGGCCACATCGCGCAGCAGACGGCGCATGATCTTGCCCGAGCGGGTCTTGGGCAGTTCGGGAACGATGTGGATTTCGCGGGGGCGGGCGATCGGGCTGATCTCGCGGGAGACTTCGGCCTTGAGCTCGTCGACGAGTTGCTGTCCGGAGTTGTTCGAGCCGCCGGTGAGGATGACGAAGGCGACGATGCCCTGTCCGGTGGTGGCGTCGCTGGCGCCGACGACCGCGGCTTCGGCGACGCTGTGGTGTCCGACGAGGGCGGATTCGACTTCGGCGGTGGAGATGCGGTGGCCGGAGACGTTCATGACGTCGTCGACGCGGCCGAGGACCCACAGGGCGCCGTCGGCGTCGATCTTGGCGCCGTCGCCGGCGAAGTACCAGCCCTGGGCGGCGAAGCGTTCCCAGTAGGTGGCCTTGTAGCGTTCGTCGTCGCCCCAGATGCCGCGCAGCATCGACGGCCACGGCTGGTCGAGGACGAGGTATCCGTTGGCTTCGGTGGATCCGCGTTCGACCGAGTTGCCTTCCTCGTCGACGACTTTCGCGGTGATGCCGGGCAGTGGTGCCATGGCGGCGCCGGGTTTGGCGGGGGTGATGCCGGGCAGCGGGGAGATCATGATGGCGCCGGTTTCGGTCTGCCACCAGGTGTCGACGATGGGTGCGGTGCCCGCGCCGATGACTTCGCGGTACCAGCGCCACGCTTCGGGGTTGATCGGTTCGCCGACCGAGCCGAGCACGCGGATCGAGGACAGGTCGTGGGCGTCGGGGATGTCGCGGCCCCACTTCATGAAGGTGCGGATCAGTGTGGGCGCGGTGTAATAGATTGTGACGCCGTACTTTTCGATGATCTGCCAGTGCCGGTGCTCGTCGGGGAAGTTGGGGGTGCCCTCGTAGACGACCTGGGTGGCGCGGTTGGCCAGCGGGCCGTAGACGATGTAGGAGTGCCCGGTGACCCAGCCGATGTCGGCGGTGCACCAGTACACGTCCTGCCCTGGTTTGTGGTCGAAGACGTAATGGTGGGTGTAGGCGACCTGGGTCAGGTAGCCGCCCGAGGTGTGCAGGATGCCCTTGGGCTTTCCGGTGGTGCCGGAGGTGTAGAGGATGTAGAGCGGGTGCTCGGCATCGAAGGCGCTGCAGGCATGGTCCGTTGATGCCTGGGCGACGGTTTCGTGCCACCACCGGTCGCGGCCCTCGGTCCATGCGATCTCGAGATTCGTGCGCCGCACCACCAGCACGTGTTCGACGCTGTGCGGGACGTCGCCGTGGGCGTAGAGCGCCTCGTCGACGGCTTCCTTCAGCGGTGCGGCTTTGCCGCGGCGCCACTGGCCGTCGGTGGTGATCACCAGGCGGGCCTCGGCGTCGTCGACGCGCTGGCGCAGGGCGCTGGGGGAGAAGCCGGCGAAGACCACCGAGTGGGTCAGGCCCAGCCGGGCGCAGGCCAGCATCGACACGATGGCCTCGGGGACCATCGGCATGTAGATCGCGACCCGATCCCCGGCGACCAGGCCGAGTTCGGTGAAGTAGTTGGCGGCCTGGCACACCTCGGCCTGCAGCTGGGCGTAGGTGATCGAGCGGGAATCGCCGGGCTCACCTTCCCAGTGGATGGCGACCTGGTCGCCGTAGCCGTCGTCGACGTGGCGGTCCACGCAGTTGTAGGCGATGTTGAGCTTGCCGCCGGTGAACCAGCGCGCGAACGGGGCATCGTCCCAGTCCAGCACCCGATCCCACGGCTGATGCCAGTGCAGTCGCTGCGCTTGTTCGGCCCAGAACCCCTCGCGATCCGCCGTTGCCCGCTCGTAGATGGACGCATCGGCATTGGCTGCCGCGGCGAATTCGGCCGTAGGCGGGTACACGTCTCGGTGCTCAGCGGTGGTGTCGGTCATCTCGCCTCCATCGGGCCTGTCCATCGGATACGCGTCGGCCGCAGCGTGACCGCGGCCACGATGTGACCCTAACGGACTGTGACCTGCGCCGCGTATCGGTCCCGAACGGCGGGCTCGGGAAGCGGACCCCGGTGGGCCGCGGGATGCGCTCGGCTAGCGTGTGGGGCGTGAGCGACGTGCTGCAACCCCTGGTCGACCTGCCCGGTGTCCGCGAGGCGGCCGACCGCGCCCGCGATGTGCTCGCCGAAGTCCACCGGCACAAGGCGAACCGGCGGGGCTGGCCGACCACGGCGGCCGAGGCGGCGGTCCGCGCGGCGCGCTCCTCGGCGGCGATCGACGGCGGCGCCACCGAACTGCCCGCCGACGGCCGGGTCGCCGATCCGATTCTGGCGGGAGCGTTGCGGGTCGGGCAGGCCCTCGACGGTGACGCACTGCGGAATCTGGTCGGCGTGTGGCAGCGGGCGCCGCTGCAGGCGCTGGCTCGTCTGCATCTGCTCGCCGCGGCCGATCTGGTCGACGACGAAGTCGAACTCGGCCGGCCGCGCCCGGAGCCGGGCATCGCCGAACGACTCGATCTACTGGCTCAGACCGTACTGACCTCGAGCGCGCCGGCCCCCGTGCTGGCCGCGGTGGTGCACGGTGAGCTGATGTCGTTGCGTCCCTTCGGCTCGGCCGACGGCGTGGTGGCGCGGGCGGCGTCCCGGCTGGTGGCCGTCGCGAGCGGCCTGGATCCGCACAGTCTGGGCGTACCGGAGGTTTTCTGGTTGCGACGCCGCCAGGCCTACCTCGACGCCGCGGCGGGCTTCGCCGACGGGACGGCCGAGGGTGTGGGCGGTTGGGTGGTGTTCTGCTGCGGCGCGCTGGAAGACGGTGCCCGCGAGGCTCGATCGATCGCCGATGCGGCGGCATGAACGCGGCGCGTGAGCGCTGATCACAGCGAGTGCGAAACGGGTCCGCACATCGAAGCGGGCGGCGTAGCCGTCGTCGGCCTCACCGCCCGCTAGCACGGACTACCCGGTTACCAAGCGTGCTTGTCGGGTTGTGTTCTGCGGCCTCGGCGATCATCCGAACCCCGCCGGTTCATCCCCGCAACCTGTGCGAGGCCATTGCCGACGTGAATTCGAATTTCGCAGGCCCACAACGCTTCTGCCCTTGTCGCGGCGCGCTCCGCGTGGGTGCCTGGCGTCCGTGCTGGGAAGTGCGGATGGGAGATCGAACCTTCTCTTCCGTTCCGATCTTGGCCTTCCGCCCCTCCGTGCGTCCATTGTTACTCTGTGAGACCCCTCACATCAAGGGTCGAAAGGACATTACTCATAATCGGCGTGTGGCCCCTCGAATTGTGGTTACATCGATGGATTGCGCGTCGTTGACCAGCCGCGATGCGCTCGGAGCGCCACCCTCAGCGGCGCCGGCGCAGCAGCCGGTAACTGAGGGCGCCGGCCAGTACCGCGCTCACTCCGACCACCGCCGTGGCGGCCACCGTCGTGGTCGACGGCGCGGGAATCCGCGACCACAGTGACACCGGATTGGAGAAGGTCAGGATCGGCCAGTCCCGGGCCACCGCCTCGCGTCGCAGGTTCCGGTCGGGGTTGACCGCGGTGGGGTGTCCGACCGCCGACAGCATCGGCAGATCGGTGATCGAATCGGAATAGGCGTAGCAGCGCGACAGGTCGTAGCGCTCGGACGCGGCCAGCTTCTCGATCGCCTCGACCTTGCCCTCGCCGTAGCAGTAGAACTCGACTTCGCCTGTGTACTTACCGTTTTCGACCACCATCCGAGTGGCGGCGGTATGCGTCGCACCCAGCGCGGCGGCGATCGGGGCGACGATCTCCTCACCCGACGCCGAGACGATCACGACGTCGTGGCCGCGGATCTTGTGGTCGGCGATCAGATCCGACGCCTCCGCGTAGATCAGCGGATCGACCAGTTCGTGCAGTGTTTCCGCGACGATCGAGCGCACCTGCGACACGTCCCAGCCGGCGGTCATCTTCGTCAGATGTTCGCGCATCCGCTCCATCTGGTCGTGGTCGGCGCCGGAGAGCAGGAACAAGAAGTGCGCGTAACTGGATTCCAGTACGGTGCGCCGATCGATCAGGCCCTGCGCGAAGAACGGCCGGCTGAAGACGAACGCGCTCGACTTGGCGATGACCGTCTTGTCCAGATCGAAGAACGCGGCGATCCGGGGTGCGGACGAAGCGTCCGTCGTCCGGTGCGCGCGATTCGCTGCTGCATCGTTGCGGTGTCGCGGGTGCCCGGTATCCCCGGCGGCCCGATCGTTCGTAGCTGTTTGGTCGCCCTCGGCCGTCACGGCTCCAGAATAGGGAGCTTCCCCGGTGATGCGGCGTTCAGCCCGGCCGCACGCCCCGTCCGATGCCCCGGGAGCCGCCCGCTCCGGGCCGAAACTTCGTCGCGCGATGGACTTGCATTGCCGCCGGTTTCTGGGTGTAGTATTGCTGGCACCTGGACATGGTCCAGGCGCGTTCAGCCCGACCCCCCGGGGCTGAACCCCGACGGCCCCAGCCTCCTCCCCCCCCGGCTGGGGCCGTCCTCTATTTCCGGACCGTTCAGCTGTTACTCGGCGTGCAGTGTTTGTCCACAGCCCGCGAGTTGTCCACATTCGGCGTTGGGGCCCTGGTTCGCCCTGCCGATCCGGGTGAGGCTGGCTGACATGAATTCCGTTGCAGCAGTTCCTCCTCCGGCACTGGTGCTGGTCGGTGACCACCGGCTACGCGACGAGGTGCGTCGCATAGCGGCCGCCGCCGACCGTGGCCTGGACGAACGGTCCATGCCTGTCGGCAGGCATGCCTGGGCCGCGGCCGCGCTGGTGATCATCGATCTCGCGGCGGCGCGTACCTGTGCGGCCGCCGGATATCCGCGGCGCTCGGGCGTCGTGCTGGTCGGCAGCGGTGAACCGGATCTCGACCATTGGCAGGCCGCCGCGGCGGTCGGAGCCGAGCAGGTCATCGCGTTGCCGAGCGCTACCGAAACACTGATCGAGGCCTTCGCCGCCTACGCCTGGCGCGATCCTGGGGACGGAGTCGTCCTGGCCGTCGTCGGCGCAGGGGGCGGTGCCGGGGCCTCGGTCTTCGCCGCGACGCTGGCCCTGGCCGCCGCGGACCGGCGATTCCGGCCGCACATTCTGCTCATCGACGGCGACCCGCTCGGCGGTGGCATCGATCTGCTGCTGGGTATCGAGTCGGTGCCCGGTCTGCGCTGGCCCGAACTTTCCGTCGAGGACGGCCGGGTGGCCGCGCAAGCCCTGCACGACGCTTTACCCGCCGCCGCACCGGGACTCGGCGTACTGGCCTGCAGCAGACCGGCCGGCTCCGGACCGGACGATATCGGCATCGGCGCGGCCCGCGCCGTCGTCGAGGCCGGCCGCGGCGCCGGCGATCTGGTGGTGTGCGATATCTCCGGCAGTCGGGGCCCGCATACCGATCATCTCCTCGATGCCGCCGATCTCGTCGTCTTCGTGGTGCCGGCCCGGTTGCGTGCGGTGGCCGCCGCGGGGGCGGTCGTGGCGGATATCCGTCGTCGAAACCCCAACCAGGCCTTGGTCGTTCGAGGCCCCGCACCGGGCGGGCTGCGCGGTCGCGATGTCGCGGAGGCATTGGGGCTGCCCCTGCTGGCCGCCATGCGCGCCCAACCCGGACTCGCGGCCGAACTGGAACGCGGTGGACTGACGCTCGGCCGCGGGCCGCTCGCGGCGGGAGCGGAGTCGGTGCTGTCCGCATTGCCGGAGGGGGCTCGATGAGCGGGGTGGTGAGTGCCGAACTCCTGGACCGGGTTCGGGAGCGACTGGCCGCCCAGCCGGGTGAACACGATCCGGCCCGCCTGGCCGCCGCCATCCGCGCCGAAGCCGGCCGAGTCCTCGGCGATACGGACCTGTTGCGCGCATTGCGCCTGCTGCAGACGGAGATGACCGGGGCGGGCGCGCTGGAACCGTTGCTGCACGACGCCCTGGTCTCGGATGTGCTGGTGACCGCGCCCGATGCTGTGTGGATCGATCGCGGTAGCGGTCTGGAGCGCACCTCGATCCGCTTCCCTGACGAAGCGGCCGTCCGGCGCCTGGCTCAGCGCCTGGCGCTCGCCGCCGGCCGCCGGCTCGACGATGCGCAACCGTGGGTGGACGGGCGGCTGCCGGAATACGAGCGAGCGCCCGGTGAGAGCTTCGGCGTGCGGCTGCACGCGGTCCTCGCGCCCATCGCACAGGGCGGAACGTGTATCTCGCTGCGGATACTGCGCCCGGTCGGCCACAGCCTGCGCGGACTGACCACCTCCGGAACGCTCACACCGGAGTCGGAACTGCTGCTGGAGAGGATCATTCGCGCACGGCTCGCCTTCCTCGTGGTCGGCGGCACCGGCGCTGGAAAGACCACGTTGCTGTCGGCTCTGCTGGCGCACGTCGACCCCGCCGAACGCATCGTGTGCGTCGAGGATGCCGCCGAACTGTCGCCGCCGCATCCGCATGTCGTCCGGCTGGTCGCGCGTATCGCCAATGTGGAGGGCGCGGGTGCCATCACGGTCCGGGACCTGGTCCGTCAGGCGCTGCGGATGCGGCCGGATCGGATCGTCATCGGAGAGGTGCGCGGGGCCGAGGTGGTGGACCTGCTCACCGCACTGAACACCGGACACGACGGAGGCGCCGGGACGGTGCATGCGAACTCGCCACGGGAGGTGCCCGCTCGTCTGGAAGCCCTTGCGGCACTGGGCGGAATGGGGCGGGCAGGGCTGCACAGTCAGCTCGCCGCGGCCGTCCAGATCGTGCTCGCGATGCGGCGCCGCCCCGACGGTGGGCGAGTCCTGCAGGAAATCGGGCTGGTGACCCGCGAAGGGGAGGCGGGTGTGCGCATCGAGACGGCCTGGTCCGTGGATCCCGTTGCGGCACCGGCGAACACCGCACTCCAGCGGTTGCTGAACGAGCGGTTGCGGCAATGACCCTGAGCTTGCTGTGCGGCGCCGCAGCGCTGCTGCTCCTGCCGACCACGCCCCGGAGGCACCGACTGCGTGTGCTGTGCGGACGACCAGAGGAAACGCGAAACAACCCGAGCCGCTGGATTATTCGCGGCGTGGCTGCTTCGGCGGTGGGGGCGGCGGTCGTCTTCGGTCCCGGGTCCGCGGGTGCGACCGCGGTGCTCGTCACAACGCTGACCGTGCGTTCGAAGAACCGCCGCGAGGAACGCCGCCACGACGACGAATGCCGGAAACTGCTGGAAGGGCTGGAAGTGGTGATCGGTGAACTGCGCACCGGCGCGCATCCCAGCGCTGCCGCCGCCGTCGCGGCCGCGGAGATCGGTGGAGCGGCCGGAGCGGCCTTCGCGGTGAGCGCCGCGCGGGCCAGGCTCGGCGGTTCGGCCGCGGACGGATTGCGCGGACGTCCCTGCGCCGTCACGACCGAACTGGATCGCGTCGCGGCTGCGTGGGAGGTGGCCGAGCGTCACGGCCTGGCATTGGCCGAACTGTTGAGTGCGGCCCGCGACGACCTCGCCGGGCGAATGCGGTTCAGCGAGCGCACGACCGCCGCCCTGGCGGGTGCGCGGGCCAGCGCCGCGGTGCTGGCCGGACTCCCGCTCCTCGGCATCGCGCTCGGACAGCTGATGGGCGCCCACCCCCTGCAGGTGCTGATGAGCCGAGGGGTCGGAACCATCGTCTTTCCGCTCGGCGCCGGGCTCATCGGTGTGGGATTGCTGTGGGCGGATGCCATCACGCGACGGGTATCGGTATGAACGGTCTGTCGATGGCACTGCTCTGTTCCGGTGCCGCGCTGCTCGCCCTGCCGGGCCGAGTCACATCGGTTGCCCGCCTCCGTGCGGCCCACGGCGTCGCTCCGGCGCCGCGGAAGGTTCCGCGCCCGGCCACCGGCGACCCCTTGGCGGTGGCCTCGGCTCTGGATCTGCTCGCCGCGTGTCTGCGGGCGGGACTGCCGACCGCCACGGCGGCCCGCGCGGTTTCCTCGACCGCCCCGGAACCCTTCGCGTCGGCGCTGCGGCGGGCGGCGGAACTGCTGGCGCTCGGTGCGGACCCGGTTTCCGCCTGGGAGCGCGCGGCCAGGGAAGCACCCGTCGCGGAGATGTACGCGCTCGCCCGGCTGGTGCGCCGTTCGGCCCGCTCCGGTGCGGCCCTGACCGGCGCGGTCTCCGAACTCGCGGACAAGTGCCGCGCGGCGGTCGAGGATGCGGCCGCCGCGCGGGCGGAACGCGCGGGCGTGCTCATCAGCGGCCCGCTCGGGCTGTGCTTCCTGCCGGCCTTCGTCTGCCTCGGCATCGTCCCGGTGGTCGCCGGACTGGCCGGTCGAGTACTGGGCGGTGGGTTGTGGTGACCACACCAGAGATTCGGTGCGGATCCGCCGCGCCGACCGTAGAGAAAGGGGAGACCGATGCTGGCGGCAACGCAATCGGTTGTGCGAGAACTACGTTCGCGGCTGATCCAGGTACTGGTGACCGACGACGGGATGAGTACCGCCGAATACGCCATCGGCACGATCGCCGCAGCGGCGTTCGGAGCGGTGCTCTACACCGTGGTCACCGGCGATTCCATCGTGAACGCGCTGACCAAGATCATCGACAGGGCGCTGAACACCACCGTATGAGGTTCGCTCGTCCGGGCGAACGGGGTGCGGTCACGGTCGAGGCGGCGATTGCGCTGGCGGCCGTGATAGTGGTCGTCGTGCTCTGTCTGGGGGCGTTGCTGGCGGCGTCGATGCAGATCCGCTGTATCGACGCCGCTCGCGAAGCGGCACGTCTCGCCGCGCGAGGTGCGGAGGCGGAAGCTCTGCCGGCAGCGCAGCGGGTGGCGCCGCCCGGCGCCGATATCGAGTTGCGCGCGGAGGGCGACCGGATCGTGGCCACGGTTCGAGCGCGGGCGCCGCTGCTCCCGATGCTGCGGTTACGGGCCGAAGCGGTAGCGGTACGCGAACCGGGCGAGCCGCAATGACACCGGCCACAGTGCCCGCCGCGTGCCGCGGCCGCGGATGCGCCGGCGGTGCCACCGTCACGGCATGTCTGGCACTCACCGCGCTGCTCCTGGTGACGGTCGTGATCGTGCAGTTCGCGGCAGTGGTCTGCGCACGCCATCGAGCGCAGAGCGCGGCCGATTCGGCGGCATTGGCCGCAGCGGGCGCACTGGATTCCGGCGCTGAGGCGGCCTGCGATCGAGCGGATTCGGTAGTGCGGCACATGCGGATGCGGGTACGGACGTGTTCGGTCCGGGATTGGGATGTGACGGTAACGGTCGATGGTTCGGTGACGCTCGCTCTTTTGGGCAAGCGATCAGTTGTGGCGGTCGCGCGGGCCGGTCCGGTGAGTGCGGGAAAACGATCATGAATACCGGACGGTTGGTGTGAGTAAGAATGGGTGACCGGAGCCACACCGCAGTGCCGTAAGTGCGGTGGATTTCCCATTCGGTCGTCATTCAATTCCGGCGGCGCAATTGTGCAAGCATTCGACGCTGCGGGATTCCGATAAATGCACACATGTGAATGCCCACATGGCCGTTATTCGCTAGGGCAATGTGCCGGTTAACATGATCGACTTCCTTTTTATTCCCGGTCGCGCCGTAGGACTCGATGGCGGCAGGCAGTCCGTGGGACCGGGAAGCGACGACGTCTACCGACGGTGTCCGCATCGTCACGAAACGGATTCGGGCAGGTCATGGCCCGAAATGTTGTCCGTGCGGGTCAGCTCGGCGCATCGTCGGGCAGATCGGCGAGGACGGCCGTCAGCAGCGCGGCCGCACCCTTCTTGTCCAGCGGGGAATTCCCGTTGCCGCATTTGGGGGATTGGACGCACGAGGGGCAGCCTTGCGGGCACGAACAGGAGGTGATGGCCGCCCGCGTCGCCGCCAACCAGGTCCGCAAGCGGGTGAACCCGCGCTCGGCGAAGCCGGCCCCGCCCCGATGGCCGTCGTAGACGAAGACGGTGGGTAGCCCGGTATCGGGGTGCTCGGCGATGGAAACGCCGCCCACGTCCCAGCGGTCGCAGCTCGCGACCAGGGGCAACATCCCGATCGCCGCATGTTCGGCGGCGTGCAGGGCGCCGGGTACGCGGCGCGGCTCGATCCCCGCCGCGGCCAGCAGGCGCGGTGTGACGGTGTAGAGCACGGCCTGGGTCGGCAGTGTCTGCTCCGGCATATCGAGTTCGACGAGGTCGAGAACCTCTCCACTGGGAAGCGTGCGCAGATACCCGACCACCTGGCGGGTCACCCGGACCCTGGCCAGGGCGGCGGTGACGTGCCCGTACACCCGCTCGTGCGTGCGCTCGTCGATCGCCACCGAGGTGACCATGCGGGCGCTGGTGGTCCATCCGGGCTGCTCGGCGTGGACGAAGGCGACGCCGGCCTCGAGATCCAGTTCGTCGACCACGTAGGTCTCGCCCTGATGCAGGTGGACCGCCCCGGCGTGCAGCGTCGCGGGAGCCCGGCCGGAATCCGCGCTGCCCAGTAGCCGGCCGCTGGTCGCGTCCACGATGGCGATCTGGGAGCCGATGCCGCCGCGCACATCCACGTCGTCGTGTGGGTAGGCGCTCGACGTCGGATACCAGCGAGCCTGACCGCCGCCGTTCTCCCGGCGCTTGATCAGGCCCTGCGCGGCTAGATCGGCGGCCACGTCCCGGACGCCGAGGTCGTCGATCTCGGCGTCGGTCAAGGGGTGTTCGCAGGCCGCACACAGCAGGTGCGGGCCGGCGACGTAGGGGTTGTGCGGATCGGTGATGGTCGCCTCGACCGGCTTGTCCAGCAGGGCGTGCGGGTGGTGGACGAGGTAGGTGTCGAGCGGATCGTCGCGGGCCACCAGCAGTACCAGCGAGCCCTGGGTGCGACGTCCTGCGCGGCCCGCCTGCTGCCAGAACGAGGCGACGGTTCCCGGGAAACCGGCCATCACCACGGCATCCAGCCCGGCGATGTCGACGCCGAGTTCGAGTGCGGTCGTGGTGGCCGCGCCCAGCAGCGACCCGTCCGCCAGGCCGTTCTCCAGTTCCCGCCGGTCCTCGGCCAGGTATCCGGCCCGATAGGCCGCCACTCGCCCGGCCAGCGCCGGATCCACCTCCGCCAGCATGCGCTGCACGTCGATGGCGACGACCTCGGCGGCCCGGCGGGAGCGAACGAAGGTCAATGTCCGGGCACCCTCGACGACCAGGTCGGTCATGATCCGGGCGGCCTCGGTGGTCGCCGCCCGTCGGACCGGGGCGCCGTTCTCGCCACTGAGGTCGCCGAGCAGCGGTGGTTCCCACAGGGCGACCGTTCGCGCACCCTGCGGGGAGCCGTCCTCGGTCACCGCGGTCACCGGCGCACCGATCAGCCGTGCGGCCGCCGCGGCCGGATCGGCGCTGGTGGCCGAGCACAGGACGAAGGTCGGATTCGCGCCGTAATGCGCGGCCAGCCGCCGCAACCGGCGCAACACCATCGCGACCTGGGACCCGAATACACCGCGATACGCATGGCATTCGTCGACCACCACGTAGCGCAGCCGCCGCAGCATCCGCGCCCAGCGCTGATGCGCTCGCAGTAAGCCGATGTGCAGCATGTCGGGATTGGTGAACAACCACCGCGCATTCGCCCGCCCCCACTGCCTGACCTCGGGCGGAGTATCGCCGTCGTAGGTGGCCGGATGGATATCGCGCAGGCCGCCGGCATGGGTCAACTGCGCGGCCACGCGGAATTGATCGGCTCCGAGCGCTTTGGTCGGCGATATATACAGAGCGGTCGCTCGCGGATCCCGCCGCAGGTCGGTCAATACCGGAAGTTGATAACCCAGGGATTTGCCCGACGCGGTCCCGGTGCAGACCACGACGTGTGTTCCCGAAGCGGCCAGCTCCGCGGTTCGAATCTGATGCGTCCACGGTGCCTCGACACCGGATTCCCGCAGGGCGTCGACCACCTCCGGAGCAGCCCAGGAAGGCCAGTCGGTGATGCGCGCCGGCCGGGCCGGGAGTTCGGTCACATGGGTG
This sequence comes from Nocardia sp. AB354, assembly GCF_049538315.1. NCBI lineage: Bacteria > Bacillati > Actinomycetota > Actinomycetes > Mycobacteriales > Nocardiaceae > Nocardia > Nocardia sp. AB354. Next base: position 378,996 of record NZ_JBMVFU010000003.1, read on the forward strand.
ATACGACTCTCCGCCTCGGGCACTCCGAAAAGGACACGATTCAGCAACGATGTCCCGTAGCCGATCGCTTCTGCGGGCGTGGGGGCCGATCGCGGGCCTTTCGGATTCATCGGACCGAGACCGTGCGACGCGAAGAAAGTGTGAACCGTGTGTGCCGCCCTCGCCCGAGCTGCCAATTCACTACCGAGTAGCGACCTGCGTCACAGTCTGTTTGCCTGACGCTCGCTCGGTTATCGCTAAGCAAACCTACTTCAAGTTTGGATTTGGGCATTGTGCCCCTCACCTGCACATTCGCAAGATCATCTTTTTTGCAAATTGTCGGTAACTCGGCTGTCGAATTGCGCGCGGACATGGTTCACTAGTTCTCGGTCGCAAGCTTCTGTGTTCGAGGGAACGGATCAAAGGTCCAAACCATCAGCAGGATCGATGTTGCGAACGGTGTGCTTGAAGCTTCCTGCAGGGGGAACAGAGTACAGCGGTCGGAACGGACCCGGTGGACCAACCTAACTTGTCCGCCGTTCCGGTATGGAAAGAGAAGGAACAGAATGGCACAGGGAACTGTGAAGTGGTTCAACGCGGAGAAGGGGTTCGGCTTCATCGCGCCCGAGGACGGCTCCGCTGACGTCTTCGTCCACTACTCCGAGATTCAGGGTTCGGGCTTCCGCACCCTCGAGGAGAACCAGAAGGTCGAATTCGAGGTCGGCCAGGGCACCAAGGGCCCGCAGGCCACCGGAGTTCGCGCGCTCAGCTGAGCGAGTAACCCAACAAGGTCCGATCTCTCGTCCCTCACCGCGAGCACGCGGTGAGGGACGAGTCATATGCGGGGGAAGTAGACTCGATCGAAAACCGGGGCTTTTCGATGTGATCGAGTTGCCCACAAGGGGGTTTTTCTGCAGTTCGCAGCCATTTCGGTTCGGACGGTACCGACGGGGAAGTACCGCGCAGAACAGCCGAGACTCCAGGGTCGCGGGGCCGCAGTGCGGACTCCACGACAGCGAAACACGGTATAAACGTCTCTGGCGGGAGACATTTGTCTCTCCCTCTTGCCCCAGCCGCGCGCCGCGCGCCTGCGCCGCGCGGGTCGACAGGAAAGGTGTGTTCGCCGGTGGCAACACGAGACCGCGGTGCATCGCCGACTCCCGATGCGGCTTCCGCCGGGCCCGACGCGGCCGCATCCGGCCGGGGGCGTCCCCTGCGTCGTCTCGTCATCGTCGAGTCGCCGACCAAGGCACGCAAGATCGCGCCCTATCTGGGCCGCGGTTATACGGTCGAGGCATCCGTCGGCCATATCCGGGATCTGCCGCGCGGTGCCGCGGACGTGCCGGCCAAATACAAAGGCCAGTCCTGGGCTCGGCTGGGTGTGGATGTCGACCACGATTTCGAGCCGATCTATGTCGTCAGTCCGGACAAGAAGGCCAAGGTCTCGGAACTGAAGACGCTGCTGCGTGATGCCGACGAACTGTATCTGGCCACCGACCCCGACCGCGAGGGCGAGGCCATCGCCTGGCACCTGCTCGAGACGCTGAAGCCGAAGATTCCGGTCCGGCGAATGGTGTTCCACGAAATCACCGAGCCGGCCATTCGTGCGGCCGCGGCCGATACTCGCGAACTCGACAACGACCTGGTCGACGCCCAGGAAACCCGGCGCATCCTCGACCGCCTCTACGGCTACGAGGTCAGCCCCGTGCTGTGGAAGAAGGTCATGCCGCGACTGTCGGCGGGCCGTGTGCAGTCGGTCGCGACCCGCATCGTCGTGCAGCGCGAGCGCGAGCGCATCGCGTTCCGTTCCGCGGAGTACTGGGATATCGCGGCGAAATTCGACGCCGGCGGCGGCCAGAGCGACGAGGCCAACCCGCGCATCTTCGGCGCGCGGCTGGTCACGGTCGACGGTGCACGCGTCGCGGGCGGCCGGGATTTCGGATCCGATGGTCAGCTCAAGGCCCGCAACGGTGTCACCGTCCTCGACGAGGCCGCGGCACGGCGGCTGGCCGCGGCACTGGACAAGGCGGATTTCCAGGTCACCTCGGTCGAATCCAAGCCGTACACGCGGCGGCCCTATGCGCCCTTCATGACCTCGACGCTGCAGCAGGAGGCCGCCCGCAAGCTCCGCTTCGGGTCCGAGCGCACGATGCGGGTAGCGCAGCGGCTGTACGAGAACGGCTACATCACCTATATGCGTACCGACTCCACGACGCTGTCGGAGTCGGCGATCAGCGCGGCGCGGGCGCAGGCGACCCAGTTGTACGGGCCCGAGTTCGTGCATCCGACGCCGCGGCAGTACACCCGCAAGGTCAAGAACGCGCAGGAGGCGCACGAGGCGATCCGGCCCGCCGGTGACACCTTCGCCACGCCGGGCCAGCTGCACGCCCGGCTGGACCAGGACGAGTTCCGGCTCTACGAACTGATCTGGCAGCGCACGGTCGCCTCGCAGATGGCGGACGCGCGCGGCACCACGCTGACGGTCCGGATCACCGGCCGCGCCGGTACGGGCGAGGAATGCGTGTTCTCCGCATCCGGGCGCACCATCACGTTCGCGGGCTTCCTCAAGGCCTATGTGGAAAGTGTCGACGAGGATGCGGGCGGTCAGTCCGACGACGCGGAATCGCGGCTGCCCGCGCTGACCGAGGGCCAGGGCGTCAACGCCACCGAGCTGACGCCCGATGGGCACACGACCAATCCGCCTCCGCGCTACAACGAGGCCTCGCTGATCAAGGCGCTCGAGGAACTGGGCATCGGACGCCCGTCGACCTACGCCTCGATCATCAAGACCATTCTGGACCGCGGCTACGTCTACAAGCGCGGTAGTGCGCTGGTGCCGTCCTGGGTGGCGTTCGCGGTGGTGGGCCTGCTGGAGGAGTACTTCGGCCGCCTGGTCGATTTCGATTTCACCGCGGCCATGGAAGACGATCTCGACGCCATCGCCGGCGGTCGCGAGCAGCGCGGAAATTGGTTGACCAGCTTCTATTTCGGTGGTGACCACGGCGCCGAGGGTTCGGTGGCGCGTTCCGGCGGACTGAAGCGGATGGTCGGGGAGCGGCTCGACGATATCGATGCCCGCGAGGTCAACTCGATCAAGATGTTCACCGACGACCAGGACCGCGACATCGTGGTCCGGGTCGGGCGCTTCGGTCCGTATCTGGAGCGCATGGTGCAGAACCCGGACGATCCGGATGGCGATCCGATCTCCCAGCGCGCCAATCTGCCCGACGATCTGCCGCCGGACGAATTGACGCCCGAGGTCGCGGAAAAGCTGTTCGCGACCCCGCAGGAGGGGCGCTCGCTCGGTGTGGATCCCGAAACCGGACATCGGATCGTGGCCAAGGAAGGTCGCTTCGGGCCGTATGTCACCGAGATCCTGCCCGAGCCGGAGGCCGATCTCGACGCCAAGAAGGGCGCCAAGAAGGCCGCCGCGCCCAAACCGCGAACCGGGTCGCTGCTCAAGTCGATGGATCTGTCGACCATCACCCTCGAGGATGCGCTGAAGCTGCTGTCGCTGCCGCGGGTGGTCGGCAAGGATCCCGAATCCGGTGACGAGATCACCGCGCAGAACGGCCGCTACGGCCCGTATCTGAAGAAGGGCACGGACTCTCGCTCGCTCGCCACCGAGGACCAGATCTTCACCGTGACCTTGGAAGAGGCTTTGAAGATCTACGCCGAACCCAAGCGGCGCGGACGGCAGGCGGCGAGTGCGGCGCCACTGCGGGAGTTGGGCAACGACTCCGCCACCGGCAAGCCGATGGTGATCAAGGACGGGCGGTTCGGCCCGTATGTCACCGACGGCGAAACCAACGCCAGCCTGCGCAAGGGTGACGAGGTGGAGTCGATCACCGACGAGCGGGCCTCCGAGCTGCTCGCCGATCGCCGCGCCAAGGGGCCGGTGAAGAAGGCGGCCAAGAAGACCGCGAAGAAGGCACCGGCGAAGAAGACCGCGGCGAAGTCGACGGCGAAGAAGACCACCGCGACCGCCAAGAAGACCACCGCGAAGAAGACCGCGGCCAAGAAGGCGCCCGCGAAGAAGGCGGCGGCGAAGTCTCCGGCCGAGTCGTAGCGCGCGGCCCGAGTCGTAGCGGGAGCGTCTCGGTGCCGGTCGGTTTGTCGGTGCGGCCGATTAGGGTGTAGCGCGTGGCAGGTGTCTTCGATCGGCTCGTGGGCCAGGACTCGGTCGAGTCCGAGTTGACCGCTGCCGCCGTGGCGGCGCGCGCCGGAATCGCGTCCTCGGCGATGACGCACTCCTGGCTGTTCACCGGGCCGCCCGGATCCGGCAGATCCGTTGCCGCACTGTGCTTTGCGGCCGCGCTGCAATGTACGGCGGAGGGCACGCCCGGTTGCGGGCACTGCCATGCCTGCACCACCACCATGGCCGGCACCCACGGCGATGTCCGGCGGGTGATTCCGGAGGGCCTGAGCATCGGCACCAAGGAAATGCGCGAGATCGTGCAGGTCGCGGCCCGGCGCCCCAGCACCGGGCGGTGGCAGGTGGTGGTGATCGAGGATGCCGATCGATTGACCGAGGCCGCGGGCAACGTGCTGCTGAAGGTGGTCGAGGAACCGCCCGAGCGGACCGTGTTCCTGCTGTGCGCGCCGTCGGTGGACCCGGAGGACATCTCGGTCACTCTGCGATCCCGGTGCCGGCATGTTCATCTGGTGACGCCGTCGGTGGACGCCATCGCCCAGGTGCTGCGCGAGCGTGACGGGCTGGCCCCGGAACAGGCGGCGTGGGCGGCCTCGGTGAGCGGCGGACATGTCGGTCGCGCCCGCCGCCTCGCGACCGACGAGCAGGCCCGCGCCCGCCGTACCCGGGCATTGTCGCTGGTCTCGGCGGTCGCGCGTCCGGCCGCCGCCTACGCGGCCGGTGACGAGCTGGTCAAATCCGCCGAGGAGGAGGCCAAACAGGTCAGCGCGGAACGGGACGAGCGCGAGCGCGACGAGCTGGCGACCGCGTTGGGCGCCGGCGGCACCGGGAAAGGCGCCGCCTCGGCGACCCGCGGTTCCGCCGGGGTGCTGAAGGACCTCGAGCGCCGCCAGAAATCCCGCGCCACCCGCACCAGCCGCGATGCCCTCGACCGGGCGCTGATCGACGTCGCGGGCCTGTACCGCGACGCGCTGGCTCTGCGTTTCGGGACGTCCGCCGCGAATCCCTCCCCGGCGATCACTCTCACCCACCCGGACCTGTCCGATCAGATCCGCGATCTGGCCGACGAGGTGCGGCCCGAGGGACTGCTGCGTTCCATCGAGGCCGTCCTCGCCTGCCGCGAGGCCCTCGACCTGAACGTCAAACCCCGCTTCGCCATCGCCGCGATGGTCGCCGGGCTCATCGCGGCCCGCTCCGCCTGAACCACCGCGCAACCGACCGTCGGCGATGTCAGCGACAAAAGTGCTCAAAGGGCGAGTACTTCAACGGGCAGCATGGTGTTCGACGAGAGGACGAACCGTGATGCGAAAACTCCCTGCTGTCAACCGCTTTCCCGATGCCGCCGCCTGGGCCGATTGGCTCGACGGTCACCACACCGACGACGACGGCGCCTGGCTGCTGATCGCACGCAAAGGATCGTCCGCGCCCCTGATCGCCATCGACGATGCGGCCGAGGTGGCCATGTGTTACGGCTGGATCGACGGTCACCGGCGCGCGCGCGACGACCGCTCGTTCCTCCAGCGCTACTCGCGCCGGCGACCCGGCAGCACCTGGTCCCAGGTGAACGTCGTGCGAGCCGAGGCCCTGATCGCCACGGGCCGGATGCGCCCACCCGGCCTCCGTGCGGTCGAGGACGCCCGCGCCGACGGTCGCTGGGATGCCGCCTACGCGCCACAGCGCTCGGCATCCGTCCCGGCCGAGCTGTCTGCGGCTCTGGCCGAAGACGCCGATGCGGCGAACCGCTTCGCCGCCCTGGACCGAACCGCCCGCTACCTGCTGGTCCTTCCCCTGCTCAAGGTCCGAACCCCAGCCGCCAAGGCTCGCAGGATGGCCGAAATCATGGCCACACTGCATCGATGACCTGCCGTTTTCGTGTTCGGTCGCCGAAGACGATAGACTCGCACCGCCGAAAGGCACGCCGCCTTAGCTCAGTCGGTAGAGCGCTTCACTCGTAATGAAAAGGTCGGGGGTTCGATTCCCCCAGGCGGCTCCATACTTCCTGGTAGAGCCGGTCTCCGGCTCCTATGATTCGGACCCCGAGGGGCCGCAATCACAACTAATTCGGCTGCCGTCACAGGTCAGCGCGTTCCGCTGACAGCACGGTCCAGCGCATCGGCAGCAGCCGGGTGGGCACGGCCGCGAGCCATGTAGCGCCGCTGGATCATGGCCGGATCGACGTGCATCAGGACGTCTGCGGTGACCCGGGCCGACAATCCGGCGTCGCCGAGGATGGTGGCCACGGCTCCACGGTAACTGTGGGCGGTGACGTCGTCGGGGATGCCCACGCTCGTCTAAGTGCGTTGATACGTCGCGGGCCCGCGCCGCGACCGACCGTGCTGTCGCTAGGAGACTTGCGCGTCGATACCGCCGGGCGGCGCTGCTGGCGCTCGGACACCGAAATCACCCTGACTGCGGAGGAATACGCTCTGCTGGAGATGTTCGCCCGTCAGCCTGGGATGGTGCTGACTCGCGAGGTGCTCACCGAGCACTGCTGGGACTTCGCTTACGAGTCGCGCTCCAGCGTCGTCGATGCCCACATCCGCAGCTTGCGCGACAAGATCGACCGCCCCTTCGGCGTCAGTTTCCTCGAAATCTGACAGCATGGCCAAAACGCCGCCAGGTGATACCTGGCGGCGTCAACTTGAACTCGCGCCTGGCTCTCGGAGTATGAGGTCGGCTGGGCTGATGGTGCCGTGCATCAGCTGTCGTCTTCGGCCCGCCCGGCACCAGGCCGACCCGCGAGGGCGGTGAGTCCGGCAACGACCGCCGGGACGAGAGGTCCCGGAAGGCGTCGTCGACCGGGGTGATGAAAGGCGGGCGCTGGGGTTCTGTCCAGGGACTCTTCCCCTGTGGTCGGGTCTACGGTGGGCGGTATGGACAGCAGGGAAATCGCGGTCACGGTAGGTGAGGAAGACTGGGCCACCTTGCATCAGGCCGCCGAAGCGGCCGGCATGAGTGTCGAGGCCTACGTGTCCTGGGGTGTGCGGATCCTGGCCATGCAGGCCCGTCCCGGGCGCCGAGAACCCCGGCCGACCTCGCCGCCGCGGCGACGAGAAGACGCGGGCGCCGAGGAATCCGAAGCAGCGGCGTGGGCCGAAACCTTCACTCAGCGACTGTCGCACCGCGCCGACCGTCTCCATGAGACCGAGAGCTGAACCATCAAGGTGCGGAGGTAAATCGGTATGCGGTCGGATTACCACGCACACCTGCGCCAGCTCGCCGAGCTGCTGCACGCGATGAGTGAACGCGACCGCGTGGCGATCGCCGCTGCCACCCACGCGGTGGTCAACGCCGACATCGACCAGGCCGAAGCCACCCTGGACCTGGTCGGCCAGGTCGAGACCATGCAGCGAGAAACCGAACAGGAAGCCCTACGGCTACTGGCCCTGCAGGCCCCGGTCGCCGGCGAGCTGCGGCAGGTGGTCACCGCCATCCAGCTCAGCGGGAACCTGCACCGCATGGCGGTGCTGGCCGGGCACATCGCCACCAGCGCGCGCCGCCGCCACCCCGATCATGTCGTTCCTGAACCGGTGCGGCCGCTGATCGAACGTATCGGTTTCACCGCGCTCGCGATCGCCACCAGCGCCGCCGCCGTCCTCGACACCGGCGACCCGGACGCCGCCGCCGGTCTGGACGCCCATGACGACACCATGGACCAGCTCCACGAACAACTCCTGGCCGTGGTGCTCGATCGCGACTGGTCTTACGGGATCACCGCCGCGGTCGATCTCACCCTGCTGGGCCGCTACTACGAACGCTTCGCCGACAACGCTGTGGAAGTCGGGCGCCGCACCATCTTCCTCACTACCGGCGAAACCACCCACCACCGGACACCTACCGACATGTGACGCCCCGCGCCCGGGGCGCCAGGCCACGGCCTTTCATGGCGAAGAGGGCCCCGGGCGAGCAGACCGCACACTGGCCCGCTGCCCCAGGGTCTACATGTACGGCCAGTGGTCGGCGTCGCGGTGAGTGCATCGTTGCAGGTGTGGGTCGTCGATGGTGTGGAGCCAGCGGACCGGTATACGGATCGTTTCGAGCGAGGGAACGCGGGCCGGCAGGCCGTTGTGGTCGATCAATGAGCCCACCCCGCAGTAGCCCTGCTCAGGTGCGAGACCGATGGCGGCCGCCTGGTCGTCGGTGAGCATGATCGCGGCGTGGGCGCGTTCGATCAGCCGTATGCCTTGGGCGGTCGCCGGCTCGGCGGTGGGGTCGACGCTGGTGACGGTGAGCCGGAACCGGGCGCCGGTCATGAGGCCGGCCATCCACATGCTGGTGCCGGGCCGCTCGCGGTCGGGGTAGCGGGCGGCGGGTAGTCGATGAGGAACCAGCACCACGTAGGTGTGCCCGATCCGGATGTCACGGGCTCGCACATCTTCAGATTCGTTCCCACACGGCGCCGGGGTTACATGGGGCGCTGAACTCTCAGGACCTTCCCATTCAGCACCCGGGCTCGCCGGATCGAGCACTCGATCCGCGCGACGATGCGGGTTGTGGTGCTGGTTCAGTGGCCGGTGGCCGAGATCCGTTCGGCGCCGGGCCGCAGCCGGAACCGGCGGTGTTGGAAGTCCCAGAATCGGTAGATCGGCCACTGCAGCGTGTGGGATAGGCAGGCGGCCCAGATGATCAGCCGGTGCTGGTAGCGGACCTGGAATCCGTGGTGTTCGATGGTGGCCAGCCCGATGTGGTGGAACTGCCATTGTCGTCGGGGGCTGGTGCGCCGGCGCCGGGCCGAGGTCTGGGCACGCATCGTGGTCAGCTGGTCGATGCGCAGGCCTCGTAACGTCAGACACAGCGCCAGGTCCAGGTCCTCGGCCACGTCCGCGCGGGTTTGCACCGCCTCGCGCACCTGCTCCCACGCTTCGCCCCGCAAAGCCATGTTGGGGCCGTACATGTTTGCCACCGGCCCGCCGAGTTTCCCCAGGCGCAGCAGTAGGTGCTGGCCGAAGCGCAGGAGGAATCCGATCGGGGAATCGTGGTAGGTGCACAGTCCGGTTACTGCGGCGGTGTCGGGGTGGGTGGTGAGGTAGTCGCGGATGGTGGCGGCCCAGTCGTCGGCAACGAGGGTGTCGGCGTCGGTGCGGGCGATCACCTCGCCACGCGCTTTGTCGAATCCGGCATTGCGTGCTGCGGGGATGCCGCGCACCGGCTCATGCAGCAACTGCACTTTCGGGTGGCGGCCGGCGAACTCGTAGACCACCTGTGCGGTGTCGTCGTCGCTGCCGTTGTCGACCACGATCACTTCGTCGACCGCGTCCTGGGCGACCAGCCGCGACAGGGTTCGCTCGATCACGTGCGCTTCGTTGAGAGCGGGAACTACCACCGACAAGATCATCGAACATCTCCTGTAGGGAAGGGTTGGACGAATCGAGAAGTGGATCGGGCCGGCCACCTGATCAGGGCAGAGCGCGCGGGGAGCGCGTTCTCATCCGGTCACGCCGAGATCGGCGCCGTTGTTGCTGTGGTCGGGTGAGTGTGCCGGGTGGGGCTGAGTGTGGCCGCCAGTGGTGCAGTGCGAGCAGGTGTTTGCGCGGCGGGGGTGCACGGTGGCGGTGCGGGGAGTGGGTCCGTGCAGGGTGAAGTGGCGGCGTTCGAAGTTCCAGAACCGGTAGATCGGCCATTGGAGGGTGTAGGCGATCCACGCGCGCACGGTGAGCATGTGGTGCGCGGGTGCGATGGGGTAGCCCTGGTTGGCGAGGGTGTGCAGGCCGCACTGCTGGTATCGCCACCATTGGCGGGGGTGGGTGCGGTATCGGCGCGCGGAGGTGCGCACATGCATGTGCACGGGGCGGTCGATGCGCAGGCCTCGTTTGCTCAAACACAAGGCGAGGTCGAGGTCTTCGACGATGTCGGCGCGCATACACACCTGCGCGCGGACTTGCTGCCAGGCGCACGCGCGGATGGCCATGTTCGCGCCGAACATGTTGGCGACGCGGCGGCTGGGCTTCCCGTGTCGCTGTTGCAGTCGCACAGCGGTTTTCAGGAACACCCCGACGGGAGAGTCGTGGAAGGTGAGCGGCCCGGTCAGTGCCGCGGTGTCTGGGTGAGCGGCCAGGTGCTCGCGGATGGCGCGGGCCCAGCCCGGCGCGACGAGGGTGTCGGCATCGGTGCGCGCGATGATCGCCCCGCGTGCGTGGTCGAAGCCGGTGTTGCGTGCCCAGGCGATTCCCAGGCGGGGTTCGTGCATCAGGACGATCCGGTCATCGACGGCGGCGTAGTGGGCGGCGATCGAGGCTGTGGCGTCGGTGCTGGCGTTGTCGACAACCACGATCTCGTCGATCTCCGGCTGCGCGAGCAGGTGGTCGAGTACGGCCGCGATCGACCGCTCCTCGTTGAACGCAGGCACGACCACCGACAGCGCCGGTGCGGAATCGGGCAGGGGCACAACAGCTCCTGATCTGTATGGGTACGGGTAACGACACTCACTGCTTGCACGACAACGCTTTCGGTGCCGGCCCCCCGGCCGCCGGCACCGTCCGCGGGGACACAGTCCCCACCGTCGTGCACGTCGGACCGCGCCAACGGCGCCCCGAAGTGCAACGGCGCCACAGTTATTCGCCGCTGCTGCGCGCACGGATATGTGCCGGCCACCGGTACGGGGACAGAACCGACCGCAGGTCCGCCAACACCACCCACACCCCCGGCATCGGTCCGGTGGAGGCGGGACACAAAAAACTTCGAACACAATTTCCCCGGGCGGTTTCGGCGCCGGATCAGAAAATCGGTGATCTCCACAGGAACGTGAGTTCATCGCATCCTTCCCGAACCGTGAGACAGGTTCAGGACACGCGCGAGATAGGTGTTCACACATCATTGTTTCGGCTTGTCGATCGGTTTTTGATTCCCTCGAAGCTGTGTGTAATGTTCCGGCTCGAGCTCAGGCAGGAGCTCCGCTCGCAAAAAGGCAACAACGTCCGCACAAGGGGGTGATTACCCGTGATTCTCACTTTCGTCGTGAACCTGCTGCACTCGCTGCTCGGCATCGTCGGGCTGTGATTGCGAAACCGGCCGGCTCCGACCCCGGGGAACACGGCCGGTATTTCTCTCCGATCACCGTAAAACGCTGGTCATACCCCATTTCTGCTGGTGGGGTGCAGCGTCGTGGCAAACCGGCCCGGAGGCCATCCACACCTCTGGGTTACGCGAATGATCAATACACCGGTACGCAGTGCAGTGATCGAATCCGGTGGTTTATCTGCACTGCGTACCGTTGTCGACGGCACTGAATTATATTACCGGGACCCTATCCCTGGTAATATAATTCAGTGCCCGGCGGGGTGAATTCTCGGGATCTCCTTTTATAGCAGTCGCGGACGGTGTTTCAGGCCAGAGTGTCGCCACCCGGAAACGGAATTCTGCTAGATCTCACACCTATGCCATTCGATTAAACGGTGGATGGCGCCGTGGCTTCCTGGGCCGCAACTGCCGACGCCCCATCCTCGTTTCCCACTACCGCACTCGGGCGACCGCATTCGGGTTCGGCACCGAAACACCCCTGGCGCAGAAGGGGCTCTCTTGGTGAGATCGAGATCGGCTGCACACCACCACACCGGCAGCCGCGATCCGAGATGGCAGTTCGCCGATTGCGGTGACACACTGATCATTTCGACCTCTCCGGGCACGGCCACCATCGAAATGACCGGCCCGCTCGCTGCCGCAGTCGAGGTATTCCTGCACGCCAACCGCCTCGACGGCCCCGCCATCGTGATCGGCGGCCACGACACCAGCCGCCTCTATCTGGTGACCGGTCTCGACCGCACCCGGCTGGCCGCGCGCTACCTCGAAACCGCCGGCGCGCGCATCCGTACCGGCACCCACAGCATCGACATTCCCCCCGCCGGGCCGCGGCGATGGCAGATCGGCGACGGCACCCGCGACTGGATCCCACCGATAGTCGCTTTCGCAGCAGCCGCCCGGGCCGCACACTCCTTCACCGTCACCCGCGAAAACCATGCTCCGGCCCACCTCACGCGGGAAGTCAGTCACGTATGAGACTGCTCGTCGCCGCGGTGAACAGTCCTCCGGATTCGATGTCGGTTCATCGTTTCCGGCCGCTCACTCCTACCTCGATGGGGTGAAAATCCTTACGGTCAACGGTCGCTTTCGGATCACCTTTCGGCCTCGGTGCGGGACGAGTGGGGCGGGGCAGGTAGATCGGCAGTTCCGGCGCTGGTGACGTCGCGTTCAGGCAAGCCGGATGATCGGTGCTGCTCCCTGATCGAGAATGCCGGCTGTGGGATCATCCGCGTAGAACAGGTGTGCCCCCACGTTCTCGCAACCCGGGCGGGGCGGACTCTTACTCTGGTCGGTTCTGCGGTGGGATGCGGGTGTGGGCGGTGAGCAGCACGTGGTCGAAGGTGCTGACAACGTCGGGGCTGGAGGGCGGCACCAGGGTAAGGTCGGCGATGAGTTGGGCGGCGAGGTCGCGGAGTTTGGTGTTGGTTTCCTGCGAGCGCCACGACAGCACCGCGAAGGCTTGGCGAGCGTTGATGCGGTACATGCGCATCAGGACGCCTTTGGCCTGCTCGATCACCGCGCGGGCTTCGATGAGCTCCGGCATGGTCGCCGTCAGGGTTTCGCGCTCGTACTCGGCGAGGGTGGCCGTGCAGTCGATGTAGAACCCGGCCGTTCCGATCGCGGTGCCTGCCTCGTCGACGATGCGGTCGGCGACGACCATGACCTCGCGTTCAACGTCGTTGGTGTCGAGGAATCGGTGGTGGCTCGAGAATGCCACGCCCTGCTCGATGGAGCGGGCGATGGCTTTGGCGACATCGTCACGGTCGTCGGGATGTTTGTGCGACAGCATCAGCTCGGTCGTGGGCTCGATCTCTCCTGGGGTGTAGCCGTGCATCCGGTAGACCTCGTCGGACCATTCCCATCGTTGATCGGCGAACCAGAACCGAAACGACCCTGCCTTCGGCGGGGCCTCAGCCATGACCTTGTCGACGGTGTTTGTGCTGTTCGTGCCGTTCTCGCCCACGGGCCGATTATTGTCGCGAATCGGTACCACGGCACCTGAACAGAACAAATCGGTTCGGAGAGTGACCTCCGATTCCGTTCACTGATCAGAGGCCGGCGGCGCCCGACGACTCCGGTCGACGTCGCGCCACGCAAGGTGATTGCTGCCCTTGCGGGCGACCGCGACCACGTCGCGGCGGAACTTCTCGGGATATGGCTTCGGCATGGCAAACGTCCTTCCAGCGAGGAGAAGTCCGCACAGGTCAGGAGTCAACCGAACCAGGGGCAGTCCCGTGGGTGGGGATGGCGAGTTCGGTGAGTAGGTCGCGGATGCGGCGTTCGATGTCGTCGCGGATGGGGCGGACCGCGTCGAGGCCGAGGCCGGCGGGGTCGTCGAGTTTCCAGTCGCGGTAGTCGACGCCGGGGAAGTAGGGGCAGTTGTCGCCGCAGCCCATGGTGATGACGATGTCGCTGGTTTGGACGGTGTCCGGGGTGAGGATTTTCGGGGTTTGGGCGGTGATGTCGATTCCGACCTCGGCCATGGCTTCGATGGCGGCGGGATTGATCGCGTGGGCGGGTTCGGTTCCGGCGGAGCGGACTTCGACGCGGTCACCGGCGAGATGGGTGAGGAAGCCTTGGGCCATTTGGGAGCGTCCGGCGTTGTGGACGCAGACGAACAGCACGCTGGGGGTGGATGCCATAGCGGGGCAGGGCCTTTCGAGATACTGAGGGGTTAGTCGGGGAGGTCGAGGTCGGCGGCCGCGGCGAGCGTGGTCGCTCGGTCGATCGCCGCCGGCGTTCTGGTGGCGGGGGCGGGAGTGGTCACGGTGTGCTCCGAGGTGGCTGGTCGCGGGTGAGCTCGAGACGGAGTGCTTGGACGCGGGTGGTGAGGTCGTCGCGGATCAGGCGCATCCGCTCGATGCCCTGTCGGGAGGCTTCGTCGGTGTCCCACACCAGCATTCGCGGCCCGATCGGTGAATCGAGACGGGCTTGGCGGCCGATCGCCACGATCACGTCCACGGCGGCGGCGAGGGCGGGGTCGATGGGTTTGGGGCGCTGTTTTTCACGCACACGAACAACACCGACGGCGTCGCGGTCACTGCGTCAGCTCCGCTGCGGCGCCGGTCGTGGTGTGGGGGAAGCGGTTACGCAGTGCCAGGGAGACGTAGACCAGGCCGACGAGGACGGGGACTTCGATCAGGGGACCGACGACTCCGGCGAGGGCTTGGCCGGAGGTGGCGCCGAAGGTGGCGATCGCGACGGCGATGGCGAGTTCGAAGTTGTTGCCCGCGGCGGTGAACGCGAGGGTGGTGGTGCGTTCGTAGCCGAGGCCGATCAGGCGGCCGTAGAGGTAGCCGCCGCCCCACATGATCGCGAAGTAGGCGAGCAGCGGGATCGCGATGCGTGCGACATCCCATGGCCGGGAGGTGATTTGGTGGCCTTGCAGGGCGAACAGGATCACGATCGTGAACAGCAACCCGTAGAGGGCCCAGGGACCGATTCGCGGTATGAGTTTCGATTCGTACCAGTCACGCCCGCGAGCGCGCTCACCCAATCGGCGGGTGAGGAATCCGGCGACCAGCGGGATGCCGAGGAAGATCAGTACCGATTTCGCGATCTGCCACGGTGAGGTGTCGATGGTGGTTTGTTCCAGGCCGAGCCATCCGGGCAGGACCGAGAGGTAGAACCAGCCGAGTACGGCGAACATGACGACCTGGAAGATCGAGTTCAGGGCGACCAGGACGGCGGCGGCTTCGCGGTCACCGCAGGCGAGGTCGTTCCAGATGATCACCATCGCAATGCATCGGGCGAGGCCGACGATGATCAGCCCGGTGCGGTACTCGGGCAGATCCGGCAGCAGCAGCCAGGCCAGGGCGAACATGAGCGCGGGCCCGATCAGCCAGTTCAGCACCAACGAGCCGATGAGCAGGCGGCGGTCACCGGTGACCGAATCGAGGCGGTCGTAGCGAACCTTGGCCAGCACCGGATACATCATCACCAGCAGCCCGATCGCGATCGGCAAGCTGATCCCGTCGACCTCGACCGCGGACAGGCCGTCCCCGAGGCCGGGGATCAAACGCCCGAGCAGCAGGCCCGCGGCCATCGCGACACCGATCCAGACCGGCAGGAACCGGTCCAGCGTCGACAACTTCCCGACCACCGCCGGGTGTTCGGTGTGTTCGGTTGTCGTCATGCCGGGACCTCCGATCCGGCACAGCGGCCCAGCACGAGCGACAAGCGGTCCAGTGCTTGCGGCACGACGCGGTAGTACACCCAGGAGGCGCGGCGTTCGCTGGTGACCAGCCCGGCCTCGCGCAGCACCTTCAAATGGTGGGAGATGGTCGGCTGGGTGACATCCAGCCCGTCGGACACATCACACACGCAGGCTTCGCCGCCGGTGCGGGCGGCGATCGCCGAGAGCACGCGCAGTCGGACCGGGTCGGCGAGGGCTTTGAACATCACCGCGAACTCGGCCGCCTCCGCCCCGGTCAACGCGTTTCCCACCGTCGGAGTGGGGTCGCAGCCGACCGGCACGGTCACCGGCACCTCTGGTTTAGACATGCATCGATATTGACTGATATCGATACTGAGAGCAAATGAACTCGAGTGACGAGCTTCGGGCGCGCCTGACGAACTCGACCGTCCCGCGCGGCCATCACAAGCGGGCCGTGATCCCGCCGCGTCGGCACACTCCGCCCCGCGAACCACCGCGGAGCAATCGGACGCGGCCGCAAGGTCACGGCCGCATCGACACCAACCGTGCGGATCAGCTGCAGCAGCCGGCTCCGGAAGCGATCGCCTTCTCCTTCGCCTCACTGGTGCAGCACGCGGCGGAATCGTCGACAGCGGTCTCGGCGGTCGGTGCGGCGCCGGTGCCGCAGCACGCCTGTACGGTCTCGGCGTCTCCGGTGGCGAATTCGGGTGCGGTGCCGAAGTTCTCGGTGTCGGCGAGGACGGTATAGACCTCCCACTTCTCGGCGTTCGGGCCGGTGACCCAGACCTTGTCCTGGGTGGCGAAACAACATGTGGTCGCAATCTGCTCCTCGGTGAACAGTCCGGCCTCCGACAGTCGTGCGATCTCGCCGTGGACCTGCTCGGAGGTTTCCACCTCGACCCCGAGGTGGTTGATCGTGCCGCCCTGGCCGGTGTTCTCCAGCAGGACCAGCTTCAACGGGGGCTGCTCGATGGCGAAGTTGGCGTAGCCGGGCTTGCGCTTGGCCGGTTCGGTGTTGAACAGCGTGGAGTAGAAGGCGATCGCCTGCTCGAGGTCGTCGACGTTGAGGGCGAGTTGCACGCGGGACATGAGAACCTCCACAGTAAGACATATATCGAAAAGCTGGACGAGGTCGAGTCTGCCACCTTTTCGACATATGTCAATCCGATGGATAGAGTGGTGGCATGCCCAAGGCTCTGCCCGTGATCGATATGTCCGCGCCGGTGTGCTGCGCGCCTGTGGCGGCGGGCCCGGTCGACGATGCCGCCGCCCTCGAGGTCGCGCTGCGGCTCAAGGCTCTCGCCGACCCGGTGCGGGTGAAACTGATGTCGCTCCTGCTGGCCAGTCTCGACTCCGGTGAGAACGGTGGCGATCTCGCCACTGCGGTCGGATTGTCGGAATCCACGGTGAGCCACCATCTTTCGCAGCTACGCAATGCCGGTCTCGTCGACTCCGAACGCATCGGCATGAAGGTCGTCCACCGCGCCAAGCGTGACGCCCTCGCGGCCCTGTGTGTGGTCTTGGACCCCAACTGCTGTCAGTGACACCACTTCGTCCTGTCCATGGGATCGGCTCTTGCCGCCGAAGCCCGCACGAGTCTCGTGGTACGCGACGGTGCGGTTGCCGCGCTGGAGCGGCGGCCTGCATGGTTCTACTGCCTTGTGGTCGACGTGAAAGACGCGTAGCGCGGTCACGGTTGTGGGAAAAATATGGGATGTGTCGGAATTCCGGCGCGATGAATCAATGGGAATATTCAGCTTCGACATTCTGTTCGGGTCCGATCGAATTGGTATTACCGATCCCGTTACGGTGATTTCCGCGGCTGGTTCGGTCGGGTGCCGGTCGAGCGGCTGCACTGGCTCGTCGGCGGCTGCCGGGTGGTGGCGGCTCTCAACTCGCAGGTCGTTCTCGCTGGTCAGCGCGGGTTAGGGCGGCGCGAAAACGGAGCAGAGCGGACACTGCTAGGGAATTCTCGGTGGCCGGCTTTGCCGCGGCAGGGCGTTTCAAGTCGTATAATCCCGTTATGGCGGATGACCAGTCCTCCACAGAATTTCCCGAGGCGCCCGTTCTTGTGGTGCAGACGCGAGAGCGCGTCTATCGGCTGCACGCGGGAGGTTCATACAATGTCGGCCGCGATCTGGCGGCCGACATAGTCGTCACCGATCCGCGGGTATCTTCCGTGCACGCCGTCTTGGAGCGTGGGTCGGACGGTTGGGAAATCGAGGACGCGCACAGCCTCAACGGCACCTTTTTCGACGGTCAGCGCGTCGACCGGATGCTGATCGATCATGACGAGACGTTCCAGCTCGGTCACGCCGTGAACGGCGAGCAGTTGCTCTGTTCGGTGGAGGGGCAAAAAGGACAGCGCGGCGGCGAGTCGTCCGGCGATACCGGCGGCGACACGATGCTCGTCCCCGATCCCGGCTACCAGCTCGATGATGAAGACACGATGACGACGTTCCATCCGGGGGGCCGCCCCCGGCGGGTTGCGCGGTCGTCGCCTCCGGCGGCTCACCCCAGTGCGGTCGTCCGGATCGTCTCGGACACATTCCGGATCGGGCGGGCCTCCGACAACGACATCGTCGTGCCCGACCTCATGGTCTCCCGTCATCACGCCGAACTGCGAGTGACCGGCGCAGGCCGGTATCGGGTCGTCGACCTCGACAGCCACAACGGCACCTACGTCAACGGCGCCCGGGTCGATTCGGCGGACCTGTCCGAATCCGACTTGATCGGCATGGGGCATACCACCTACCGGCTGGTCGGCGACGAACTGCGGGAGTACGTCGACACCGGTGACGTGTCGGTCTCGGTGCAGAACCTCATCGTGCGGACACCGGAAGGCAAGGTTCTCCTCGACGAGGTGAGCTTCCCGATTCCGCAGCGCTCGCTCGTCGGGGTCATCGGACCCAGTGGAGCGGGCAAATCGACGTTGCTCGGCGCGGTGACCGGGTTGCGTCCGGCGACAGAGGGGACGGTTCGTTACGACGGACGTGACCTCTACACCGACTACGACGAACTCCGCCACCGCATCGGACTGGTTCCGCAAGAAGACATCCTGCACAGCCAACTTCCGACGCGGCGCGCGCTCCTGTACGCGGCCGAACTCCGCTTCCCCGGTGACACGCGCCCCGAGGAGCGCGAGCAGCGGGTCGATGAGGTCCTCGCCGAGCTCGGCTTGGCCCGGCATGCCGACACGCGCATCGATAGGCTCTCCGGTGGCCAGCGCAAAAGGGTGAGCGTCGCACTGGAGTTGCTGACCAAACCGTCCCTGCTGTTCCTCGACGAGCCGACCTCCGGCCTCGACCCGGGCCTGGACAAGACGGTCATGGAAATGCTGTCCGAACTGGCCCACGACGGGCGCACCGTGATCGTCGTCACCCATAGTGTCGCGAACCTCGATTCCTGCGACCGCCTCCTCGTGCTGGTACCCGGCGGTCGGCTGGCCTATTACGGACCGCCCGCGGAGGGGTTGCAGCAGTTCGGGCAGCGCAGTTGGGCCGAGGTGTTTCAGTCCTTCGACCGCGAGGAGGACCGCGACTGGGCTGCTGAATTCCGGGAATCGCCACGCTTCGAGCAGTACGTGGAGGTCGGGCCGACCGACGATGTCGGCCCGGCGGACGTACACGCACCGGCACCCCCGCCCGCGCCGCAGTCCAAGCTCAGCCAGCTCAGTACGGTGTGCCGGCGATATCTGGCGGTCATCGCCTCGGACCGAAGTTACCTGGCGCTGCTCGGCGTGATGCCGCTGATTCTCGGTGGCTTGATCGCCGCGGTGCCGTCGGGCGAGGGTTTCGCCGGGGCGCCCGGAACCAACACCGATGCCCCCACCAAGCTCATGATCTTGGCATTCGGTGCCTGTTTCATCGGCACCGGCAACTCGATTCGCGAGATTGTCAAGGAGCAGACGATCTACCGCAGAGAACGCGCGGCCGGACTGTCCGCGGGGGTCTACCTGATGTCGAAGCTCCTGGTCTTGGGCGTGATCACCATCCTGCAGGCGGCGGTGCTGTTCTTGATCGGCACCATCGGGGTGAGCATGCCGGCGAAAGGCGTATTCACCTCGGTCCCGCTGGAGTTGATCCTGGCGATGGCGATACTCGGCATCGCCTCGCTGGCGTTGGGCTTGCTGGTCTCGGTGTCGGTCAACACCTCGGAGAAGACGCTGCCACTGCTGATTGTGCTGTCCATGGCGCAACTGGTGTTCACCGGCGGTTTAGTACGGCTGCCCGGCACCCCTGTTCTGGAACAGCTGTCCTACCTGTCGCCGTCCCGCTGGGGCTACGCTGCGGCAGCGGCCACCCTCGACCTGGACACCCTGTCGCCGCACAATGGCGCACCCGACCCGCTGTGGCGACATACCCTGGGCACGTTGCTGCTCGACATGGGGGTCCTCGCCGGCCTGGGGGCCGTCTTCCTCGCGCTGGCCGGATACCGGCTGTATCAGCTGCGTCCACGGCGGCGCGGCGCCCGCACCGCGCGGATTTGACGCCGACCGATTACGGCACGACCTCGCAGACGTCGCCCGGATCGACGTCGTCGTAGAAGCCTTCGCGCCCCGAGGGTCGACCGGATGCAGCCGTGCGATTTCTCCTCGATCGGACCGCCTCTCGGGGATGATGGTGTTGGGTGTGGCGGATTGCATCCATCGCTTCACGGACCGGCCAATGCACGGTTCGGATTCGACAGGAGCGGATATGGCCGACGGCTCCGGCTCAGACAGCGGCTTCGGACGATCAACGGCCGGACTCGAATCCGGCGCGGTGGCCGCCTTCGTAGCCGCGTGGGAATCGGCTGACCCGGCCCCGGCCATCAGCGATTACCTGCCCGACGCGGAGACCTTGCGCTTGGCCGCGTTGATCGAACTGATCCGCGTCGACCTGCGCCGGCGCTGGCTGCGCCGGCCCGCGCTCACGCCGTCCGGCGGACCCGGGCCGCCCCGCAAGCGGCTGCGGGACTACTGCGCGGAATTCGCCGAGCTGTCGCCGGACCGCGTTCCGGCCAGCCTGGTCTATGAGGAGTTCGTGATCCGCCGGCACAGCGGCGAGCGGGTCGATCCGCGCGAATATCTGCGCGAATATCCCGCGCAAGCGCCCGAGCTGAGTGAGTTGCTCAATACCGACGACCAGGATCAGAGCACTCAACGCGCCGGTGCGGACCCGACTGCCATCGCCTCGACCATGGTCTCCCCCGAAGGCGCCCGCACCACGGGCGACCTGTCCGCCGAACAGGAGACGACGGGATCGCAGGTCGCTCGGCTGGACAGCATCCGGGTAGGCGATTGCATCGATGATTTCGATCTGCTCACCGGGCTGGGTAGCGGAGCCTTCGCACGAGTGTTCCTGGCCCGGCAGCGCTCGTTGCAGCGGCTGGTGGCGGTGAAGATCTCCGCCGACCGCGGCACCGAACCGCAGACGCTGGCCCAGCTCGACCACGACTACATCGTCCGGGTCTTCGACCAGCGGCTGCTGGGCGAACCGGACCCGCACGGCGATTCCCGCAGCCGCCGACTGCGGCTGCTGTACATGCAGTTTCTACCCGGTGGCACCCTGCTGAGTGTGTTGCGCCGGGTCCGGTCCACCCCTGCCGACCAGCGCAGCGGCCGGTTGCTGCTGGCCGCGGTCGACGCCGCGATGGAGGAGAAGGGTGAGATCCGGCCGACCGATTCCAGCGTGCGCGCCGAGATCGCGGCGCTGTCGTGGCCGGAAACCGTGGCCTGGCTGGGCCGCCGGCTCGCCGAGGCGCTGGCCTACGCCGACGAGCACGGCGTACTGCATCGCGACGTCAAACCGGCGAATGTGCTGCTCACCGCGGAGGCGGTGCCGAAACTCGCCGATTTCAACATCAGTTTCAGCCGCGAGGTGGCCGGCGCCAATCCGGTGGCGTACTTCGGGGGGTCGCTGTCGTACATGTCGCCGGAACAGTTGGAGGCCTGCCATCCCGGCTACCGCCGTTCCGCCGACGATCTGGATACCCGTTCCGACATCTACTCGCTGGGTGTGGTGCTGTGGGAGCTGCTGACCGGTGCCAAGCCGTTCGACGACAGCACCGCGGGTGAGCGCAGCGACTCCGCCGCACTGGGGGCGATGCTCGAACGTCGTCGTGCTGGTGTGGATTCGGCTGCGCTGCAACGGATTCCGCCCGATTGTCCGGCGGCACTGTGCAGGGTGTTGCTGACCTGCCTGGCGCCCACGCGTGACAAGCGGTGGTCCAACGGCAACGAACTGGCCCAGCAGTTCGAACTGTGCCTGGACGCGCGGGCCCGCGAACTGGTGGATCCGGCACCCACCAGCTGGCGTTTCCGGGCGCGGAGGTGGATGGTACCGCTTGTGCTGCTGGCCTATGGCACCCCGAATGTGCTTGCGGCCGTGTACAACACGGTGCACAACAGAACCCTGATCATCGACCGGATGAGTGTGCCCGCCCAACAGACATGGTGGATTTTCACCAGCACGGTGAACGCGGTCTTCTTCCCGGTGGGCATCGTGACCGTGATGTACTTGTCGCGCTATCTACTCACCGTTCCGCGCGGTATGCGGCGCGGACGCGAATATGACTCCCGGATACTCGCCCGGGCCAGATCCGATGCCCTGCTGTTCGGTGATCGGTGTGTGGTGGTGGCGTTCTCGCTCTGGAGCCTGTCGGCGATTCTGTTCCCGCTCGTGCTGCACTTCGCGACCCACGAGCTCACCGGACAGGAGATGGTGCACTTCGTGGGCGGTCTGCTGGTGTGCGGCGCGATGGCGGTGGCATATCCGTTCTTCCTGGTGACGTTCTACATGGTCCGCTGCGTCTACCCGCTGTTTCTCCGGCACGGCGACATCAGCCCCGAGGATGCGGTGCACCTGCGCCGGCTCGATCGCCGCTGCAACGGATATCTCGCGGTGGCGGCGTCGGTGCCACTGCTGGCGGTGGCCGGGGTGACATTTCTGCCGCTGAGCGATACTCCGAAGATCATCGTCGCGGTGCGGGTGTTGTGCGTGGGGTCCATCGTCGCCTTCGTGGTCGCCTATGTGCTGTTCCGGGCGCTCGAGGCCGATCTGCGCGCACTGGAGCGAGTGGTGGATCCCGAACATCAGGAGGCTGCCGGTCGGCTATGAGTCTGAACAGCAGCTCATCCATCCGGTGAAGAGAGTTCGTTTCACTCACAGATATCCGGGTATCGGATGTTTCGAGCCACCGCTGATCGCAGCCGGTCGCCGGATCGGTGCGAGGTGAGCGAAAGTGAGGAGATTGCTGTGATCACTCTCGGGGTTGTCCTTCTGGTTCTCGGTTTCCTGCTCGGGATTCCGATCCTGTGGACGTTGGGCATCATCGCGCTGGTCGTGGGGGCCGTGCTGGCTCTGATGGGAGCGCTGGGGCGCCCGGTGGCCGGCCGCGCGCACTACTTCTAGCGCGCTCGGCCGCCGCGGACTACGCGCGGTAGCGGTGTGACCACGCGACCGCCCCGGAAACGCTTTCCGGGGCGGTTTCGCATGTACCGCGCGGACTCACCGAAGCAGGAACTCCGTGGTGACTCGCTCGAACGCCTCTTTGGCTTCGATCATCACCCAGTGCCCGCAGTTCGGGAAGATGTGCAGTTCGGCGTCGGGGATCAGGCGCATCGGGATCATCGGCATATCGGGTGGGCATTGGCGGTCGTCGCGACCCCAGGTCAACAGGGTGGGGCACTGCACCGTGCCCAGCATGGACCAGTACGGCGGCACTCCCGAGGTGGCCATCATCTGCTGTTGCGCGGCGAACGCCCGGGAGCCGTACATCGCCGCGAGCGTCTTGTGCGAGTCGGGATCCTTCGCTGTCTCCCAGCGCTCCTCGATGCGTTCGTCGGTGATGAGGGCGCGGTCGTAGACCATGCATTCGAGCCAGCGGACCAGTTTCTCGCGGCTCGGGGCGTCGGCGAATTCCTGTAGCAGCCGCGTGCCCTCACTCGGGTTCTGGCTGAAGATGTTCGGGCCCACGCCGCCGATGGTGACCAATTTGCGAACGCGCGCAGGGTGTTTCATCGCCACGTTGACACCGACCACCCCGCCCATCGAGTTGCCGATCATCGCGGCAGATTCGATTCCCAGCGCGTCCATGAACCGGACGACCGCCGACCCCGCGGTCAGCACCGGATGCCCGTCAACGGGATCGCTCACGCCGAATCCCGGGAACTCCAGCACGTAGCAGTGGAACCGCTGCGCGAACGTGCCGAGATTGCCCCGGTAGTTCCGCCACCCGCTCACGCCGATCCCGGAGCCGTGGAGCAGCAACAGCGGCGGACCGTCCCCGGCCTCGTGGTATCGCAGCACACCTTTGTCCGTCGCGATCTCACGCTTGGTCGCCTCGTAACTCACATCCATGCCGCCACAGTAGAACATGTTTCAGTTCGGTGGCGGGGGTCCGTTATGCCAGCAGGATGTGCTGGCGGACGTCGATGTAGCCGTCGCGGAACAGGTCTGCGCAGCCGGTGAGGTAGCGGACGTAGCGGTCGTAGACGGTGGGGGAGGTCAGGGCGATGGCTTCGGAGCGGTGGTCGCGGAGGGCCTGGGCCCAGAGGTCGAGGGTGTGGGCGTAGTGCGGTTGCAGGGATTGGACGTCGTGGAGGGTGAAGCCGGCCCGTTCGGCGTATTCGCCGATCCACTGGGGCTGCGGGAGTTGACCGCCGGGGAAGATCTCGTCGATGACGAACTTGCTGAATGCCAGATATTCGTGGGTGACGGGAATGCCCATCTCACGCAGTTGGTGGCGGTGGAAGCCGATGATGGTGTGCAGCATCATGCGGCCGTCCGGGGGCAGCAGGTCGTGGCAGCGGTCGAAGAACGCGTCGTAGCGTTCGCGCCGGAAGTGTTCGAAGGCTCCGATCGAGACGATCCGGTCGACCGGCTGGTCGAATTCCTCCCAGCCGCGCAGGTGCACCTCACCGGTGCCGGGCGGTAGGCCGTCCAGCAGGTCGCGCACGTGCTCGTACTGGTTGCGGCTCAGTGTCAGGCCGATCACGCGCACGCCGTATTTCTCGACGGCGCGCATCATGGTGGAGCCCCAGCCGCAGCCGATGTCGAGCAGCGTCATACCCGGATGCAGATCGCATTTGCCGAGCGACAGGTCGATCTTGGCGAGCTGTGCCTGTTCCAGGGTGAGATCCGGTTCGCGGAAATACGCGCAACTGTAGGTGCGCGTGGGATCCAGGAAGAGAGCGAAGAAATCGTCGGACAGGTCGTAGTGGGCCTGCACGTCGGCGTAGAACGGTGACAGATCGGTCATGGTGACCTCTGGTGGTCGGTTTCGGGAACGTTCTGCCTCTGAAACGAGATACCCCGGCGGTGGGTTCGCCCCGCCCGCCGCACCATGCGCGCTCGACCAGTATGCGCCTCTCGCTGCGGTGGGGTGGCGCGATCGGCGGATCGGCCGAGGCGAAGCCGTCAATCGGCCCGGCGTGCCGTCCCGCTCTCCCAGGCGCGGCCGCGCAGCAGGCGCAGACCGTTGAGGCCGACGATGACGGTGGAACCCTCGTGACCGGCGACGCCCAGCGGTAGCGGAAGGTGGCCGACGAGATCCCAGGTGATCAGGACGGCGATGAAGGTCGCGGCGATGATCAGGTTGGCGACCACGACGCGGCGCGCGCGACGGGACAGGGCGATGACCGCGGGGACGGTGGTCAGGTCGTCGCGGATGACGACCGCGTCCGCGGTGTGCAGGGTGAGGTCGGATCCGTTGCCGCCCATGGCGATTCCAGCGTGGGCGGCGGCGAGCGCGGGCGCGTCGTTGATGCCGTCGCCCACGGCGGTGACGCGGTCGCCCGCGGCTTCCAGTTCCGCGATCGCGGCGACCTTACCTTCCGGCAGCAGGTCGGCCCGGATGTCGGTGAGTCCGAGGCGGGCGCCGAGCTGCCGGGCGGCGGCGAGATTGTCGCCGGTGAGCAGAACCGGTGCGGCTCCGGTGATTTCGGTGAGAGCGTCGACGGAATCGGCTGCTTCGGGGCGCGTCTGATCGGTGATGCCGAGAACCGCGATCGTTCGGCGCTCCCGCCGCACGAGCACAGCGGTGTGCCCCGCGTTCTGTATCTCGGCGGCGACTGCCGCGGCAGCGGCGTCGGCCGAATCCAGAAGCGCAGCAGGCGATCCCACCTCGATGCGGTGGCCGTCCACCGTGGCGGTGACCCCGCGTCCGGGCTGCGCGCTGAAGGCCTCGACGGGCGGCAGCGTGAGTCCGCGCTCGCGACCGGCCCGGACGACCGCGGTGGCCAGCGGGTGCTCGCTGGAATATTCCGCACCAGCGGCCCAGCGCAGGACCTCCTCCGCCGTGCCCGGGCAATCGGGCAGCACACGGATGTCGGTGAGTTCGGGGACGCCGCGGGTGAGCGTGCCGGTCTTGTCGAAGGCCACGCGGGTGGTGCTGCCCAGCCGTTCCATCACGACCGCCGATTTCACGAGGACGCCGTGCCGGCCGGCATTGGCGATCGCGGCGAGCAGGGGCGGCATGGTGGACAGCACCACCGCGCACGGCGAGGCGACGATCATGAACGTCATGGCGCGAAGCAGCGAATCCCGCAGCGCCGCACCGAAGAACAGTGGCACGGCGAAGACCGCGAGCGTCACCGCGACCATGCCCACCGAATAACGCTGCTCGATCTTCTCGATGAACAGCTGCGCCCGCGCCTTCGTCCGGCCGGCCTGTTCGACCAGGGCGGCGATGCGGGCCACGACGGAGTCCTCGGCGCGGCGACCGACCCGCACCCGCAGGACACCGGTGCCGTTCGAGGTTCCGGCGAACACGTCGTCACCGGGCGATTTGTCGACCGGCATGGGCTCACCGGTGATGGTCGCCTGATCGGCTTCGCTCGCGCCCGCGACGACCGTGCCGTCGGCCGCGATGCGATCGCCGGGGCGGACCAGGATCACATCGCCCACCGCGAGATCGGCCGCCCTGACGATCGTTTCGACACCGTCGTCGATTCGGGTGGCGGTGTCGGGTGCCAGATCGAGCAGTCCGCGCACCGAATCCTCGGTGCGCGCGGTCGCGAACGCCTCCAGCGCGCCCGAGGTGGCGAAGATGACGATCAGCAGCGCGCCGTCGGTGACCTGCCCGATCGCGGCGGCGCCGATCGCGGCCACCACCATCAGCAGATCGACGTCCAGCGTCCTTTCGCGCAGAGCGCGCACTCCGGCCAGGGCGGGTTCCCAGCCGCCGGTGAGGTAGCAGGCCAGATAGAGCGACCACCACACCTCGGGGGGTGTGTGCAGGATCCGGGCCGCCGAGCCGATCGCGAAGAGCAGGAGAGCAGCTGCGGCCCAACGGATTTCGGGAAGTGTGAACAGCCGGGTCCGCCGCGCGGGTATCGCCGTGAGCGCGGCGGGACGCGTGGCGGCCGGTGCTGACACGAAAAACCTCCGAGGATCGGGAGCGGGCAACCTGAGAATAACAGAACACGTGAAGAGGTCTTCATGTATATCTGGTCGGCTAAACTTCACCGTTATGGGACATGGCGTCGAGGGCCGCGATCGGCCGATCGCCCGGCTGGACAGTGAGTCCGCCGCGCATGTGGCGACCACCCTGCAAGCCCTGGCGACGCCGAGCCGGCTGCTGATCCTCAGTGAATTGCGCCAGGGGTCGCGGCCCGTCTCCGAACTCGCCGAGGCGGTGGGGATGGAGCAGTCCGCCGTCTCTCATCAGCTCCGCCTGCTGCGCAACCTCGGGCTCGTCACTGGAACCCGCGCCGGGCGCAGCATCGTCTACAGCCTGTACGACACGCACGTCGCACAGCTGCTCGACGAGGCGGTGTATCACAGCGAGCACCTGCGTCTCGGCCTGTCCGATCGACCGCGAACGGCCGGCTGAGAACGTCTTTTCGGCGGCGTGATCCGGTGTATTCGCCGGCTTTCCTTGTCTGCGCCTGTCGATTTCGGCGCTTCGACGGTCTCGCTCGCGCGGATTGGGTCGATCCTGCGATCTCCCCGTCGGGCCTGCTCTCCCAGCGCCGTCGCGCGGTAATTCTCAACGGTTGACAACGCTTCCGCGCTAGCGCACACTGCTCTTATTAGAGAGCGCTGCTCTCAAGCTAGCGAGAGGGCAGTCATGCAGGAACTGTGGAAGTGGGCCAATCTGACCGTCGCGTTCGCCGCGGAGGTGGGCGCGCTGGTGGTGCTGGGGCTGTGGGGCTGGCGCGTCGGCGACAACACCGTGGTAAAAGTCGTTCTGGCGCTGGGCATCCCGTTGGCCGCCGCGGTGGTGTGGGGAATGTTCGCGGCGCCGAAGGCGAGTTTCGATATTCCGCTGCTCGCGGTGATCACCAAGATCGTGGTGTTCGGAGGCGCCGCGGCCGCGCTGTGGGGGCTGGGGCACCGGGTGGCCGCGGTCGTTTTCGCGGGCATCGTGATCGCGAATCTGCTGGCGATCAAACTGGGCCACCTGAATTCGTAGCGCGCCGACCCGGAATCCGGGCCGGCGCGTACGGTCACGGCACGACTTCGAAGACGTCGCCTGGATTGACGTAGTCGTAGAAGGCCTTGGCGCCTTCGGGCGTCATCCGGATGCAGCCGTGGGACTGCTCCTCGATCGGTCCGATGTGGGTGGCGATATCGCCGTTGAAGAAGACGGCCCAACGCATTTCGGCGTTGTGCATGGTGCTCCAGTGGTACGGCTCCTTGAACGCGACGTGGAAGGTGCCGGGCGGTGTCTCATACCCGGGCCGTCCGTGCGAGATGGGGGTCGGGCCGTAGACCACGCGGCCGTTGTCCATCAGCCAGCCCTCGTTGGTCGACAGCCGCAGGCACGCGCGCGCCGCGGCCGAACAGGGAGCCGAGATCTGGCCCGGCGGGGAGGGTACGAGTTGCGGAATGCCGGGGATGTCGGGGCCGCCGGGCCACACCGGGTCGGCGCCCGCGGGCACCGTGACAGCGAATCCGGCGGCCGCGATCGCCGTCGCGGCCGCCGCTCGGATCGTCCATCGGGTGATGCTCGTGCAGTTCATATGCGTCCGACCTCTCTACCCGGCCCGCTGTCCGGCCGGGCCGGGCGGCGGGCGCATCGACAAGCTGGGACGGCACCGTAGGCGACCGATGTGTGCTCGATCACAGTGCATAGTTGATCATTGTGACCTGCCGAGCGCGCAGATGGTACGGAAGAATCCGCGTTGTTATCACAAATCGGGCAGGCCGAGTTCCAGGTTGGGTGCGGCGATACCGCCGTCGATCTCCAGAATCTTGCCGGTGAGATAGCTGCCCGCGGGCGAGCAGAGGTAGACGATGCCGGCCGCGATATCGGTCGGATCACCCAGCCGATGCAGCGGCGTATCCGCCTCCATCTTCGCCTTGACCTCGGGATTCTGTGCCACGACCTCGAGTGCGGAGGTCAGCACCGATCCGACCGCGATGGCGTTGACCCGGATCCGCGGCGACAGATCCGCGGCGGCCAGCCGGGTCCAGTGCGCGAGCGCCGCCTTGGCCGTGCCGTAGGCGAGGAAGCCACGCCCGGGCGCCCGGCCCATCATCGAGGAGATGTTGACCACCGAGCCGCCCTCGCCGGCGAGCATGTGCGGAACCGCCGCGCGGGTGAGGGCGTGCGCGGTGGAGACGTTGAAGCGGAAGGCATCTTCGAGGAATTCCGGCGAGGTGGTCATGAAGGTGTTCGGCATGGTGCCGCCGACATTGTTGACCACGATGTCGATGCGGCCGAACTCGGTGGCGGCAGCGTCGGCCAGTGCCGTCACGGCGTCGAGGTCCGACAGATCGCAGGCCACGGCGAGGGCGCGCCGGCCCGTCGCGCGGATCTGCTCGGCGACCGCGTCCAGTTGTGACTGGGTGCGCGCGGCGATCGCCACATCGGCGCCCGCCTCGGCCAGGGCGAGGGCGGTGGCGGCGCCGATACCGCGGCCGGCGCCGGTGACGACGGCGACCCGGCCGTCGAGTCGGAATTTGTCCAGGATCATCGCTAGTCCTCTCGTTGGGTGTCCTCGCAGTGTTAAGAATTAGTTCTTAACTGTCAAGGACTAGTGCTCAATTCGCTGGTAGGACGTATCGTGCTCAGGGTGGAAGCAGTAAGTGCCCGGGAGCGGTTGATGATGGCGGGGGAACGGTTGATCGCCGAGCGGGGATATCTGGTCCCGCTGCGCGATATCGCCGCCGCGGCCGGGCAGCGCAACAACTCGGCGATCCCCTATCACTTCGGATCGCGCGACGGACTCGTCGAGGCCGTGGTGCAGCAGCGGCTGGCGACCCTGGAGGTGCGCCGGCTGGAGTTGCTGGCGCAGCGGCCGGCCGCGACCGGCGACGATGTGCACACGCTGCTCGACGCGCTGGTCATCCCCATGTTCGAACTGGGAGCGCGGAACGAGAGTTCCTATTACGCAAGGTTTCTCGAACAGATCCGCACCCATCCGGCGGTGTCGGACGCGGCCAATCTGGACAGCGCCGAACGGACCTCGGTGCGGGTGATCGTGGGTGGGCTGGACCGCGCGCTCTCGGACCTGCCGCCGCGCCTGCGGCATCGCCGGCTGCGCAGTCTCACCACGGTGCTGTTCGCGCTGCTGGCCGACCACGAACGGGCCGTCGAGGCGGGCCGGATCGCCGCCGACGACCGCGAGGCCTGGGACCAGGTCATCGACATGCTCGCCGGTACCCTCACCGCGCCGGTCACGACGCGGGCCCGGTGAATATGTGACGATCGGGCCATGCACAGCGACGCGATCGGATTCGCCGCTCCGATACCGGTATTGCGGATCTACGACGTCGGCCTGGCCTACGAGTTCTACCTGGACTTCCTGGGTTTCACCGTGGACTGGGAGCATCGGTTCGGCGCGAATTTCCCGCTGTACGCGCAGGTTTCGCGCGCGGCGACCCGGCTGCATCTCAGTGAGCATCACGGCGACGGCACGCCGGGATCGGTGGTGTGGATCGCTGTGGACGATATCGACGCCTGGCAATCCGAGTTGGCCGCGGCGGAATACCGGTACGCCAAACCCGGGCGCCCGGACGACGGCCCCGGCGGCCGGGGTTTCGCCGTGACCGACCCGTTCGGCAACATCCTGCGATTCGCCCAACCGGCCTGAACCGACATCCGGCGGTGGGGCGACGGCTGGCGGCTCACCCGTGCCGCCGATTACCGTGAACACTGTGGATATCGCGCGCGAGCTGCCCGGCGAACGGTCGGTGCCGCGCACCGGATGGCGTACTCAGGGCGGGCCGCTGCTGGCGGCCGGTGCGGTGGTCGCCGCGGCTACGGTGCTGCACTTCCGCGATCCGCACAGCCAGGGGGCGTACGGGATCTGTCCGTTCTATGCGCTGACCGGATGGTGGTGCCCGGGATGCGGTGGATTGCGTGCTGTGCACAATCTCACCGAAGGCCGGGTGCTCGACGCGCTGCACAGCAATGTCTTCGTGCTTCCGCTGCTGCTCACCCTCGCATTGTGGTGGGGACGGTGGGCCCTGGACCGCTGGCACGGCAGAGCCGACACCGCCTTTCCCTTTACCCTTCGTGGCCAGGCGCAATGGTGGTTGATCGGGCTGCTCGTGGTGTTCACCGTCGCCCGCAACACCCCCTGGGGTACCTGGTTGGCCCCGGTCTAGGCGGGCATGCTGGAAGTATGACCCAGGAAATCGCTGATTCACTGAAGGCTCGGGTGCGCGAGAAGATGCTGCGCCAATTGAACGAGGACGGCGCGCCGGACCCCGAGCAGGACGACCCGCGCCAGATCGCGATCGAGAAGGACCTCGAGGCCATCGAGTCCGTTCCCGACGGCGATCCGCTGATCGAGGAATTGGCCGCACGCTACCTGGTGCCGTGAATCGGATCGCGCTGGATCAGAGGGTGCACGGCGCCGCGCCGTGCGCCGCCTCGGTCGAACCCGGCCGGGTCTCCGGCAGGGGCGACCACTGTCCGCCCGCATACGTGTAGTTCCACGCAGCGCCGTCTCGAACCAATCGACGCAGCGCCTCGAGCAGTCGATCGACATCCGCGACCGACGTGCCCAGGCCGACGCTTGCGCGCACCGCGCCGTCGACGCCCAGCCGCTGCAACAGTGGATGAGCGCAGAATCGCCCGTCGCGGACGCCGATGCCGAATTCGGCCGACAGATACGCCGCGACGCGGCCGGGCTCGAACCCGTCGACGGTGAACGCCACGATGCCCACACTGTCGGCGCTGTCGGAGAAGATTCGCAATTGCCGCACTCCCGCAACGGTTTCCAGTCCGTCGCGCAGGCGGCGAATCAAGTGGTGCTCGTGCTCGACCACGGCTTGTTCGTCGAGGGCGCTCAACGTTTCGCAGGCCGCCGCGACGGCCGCCGCGCCCAAGACGTTCGGTGATCCCGCCTCGTGCCGCTGCGGTGCGGGCGCCCAGTGCGCCTGTTCGGTGGTGACGGCGGTGACCGCTCCGCCGCCCGCCAGATATGGCGGGGCCGCGTCCAGCCAGTCCCGCCGACCCACCAGCACACCGGCGCCGAAGGGCGCGTACAGCTTGTGCCCGGAGAAGGCCAGATAGTCGATGCCGGTTCCGCCGGATTCCGCGAACGCCTGCAGGTCGATTCGGCGGTGCGGGGCCAGCTGCGCTGCATCGACCAGGATGCGGGCGCCGTGGCGATGGGCGAGTGCGGTCAGTTCCGCCAGCGGCAGCACCTCGCCGGTCACATTCGACGCCCCCGTAATCGCAAGCAGCGCAGCCGGTTCGGCGCGCAGCCCGGCCTCGATCCGGTGCAGCGTCTCCGCGATCGTCTCGGCGGCGGGGACCACCCGGCGGCCGCGGCGCGTCCAGGGCAGGAAGTTCGCGTGGTGCTCGATATCGAGCACCACGGTGTCGCCGGGAACGCAGCAGGCCAGCAGATTCAAGGAGTCGGTGGTGTTGCGGGTGAACACCACGACCTGGTCGTCGGCGCAGTTCACCGCCCGGGCGACCGAAACCCGTGCCGCCTCGTAGCAGTCGGTGCTGATGCGGGAGGCGTATCCGGCGCCGCGGTGCACGCTGGCGTAATAGGGGAGCAGCTCGTTCACACGGTCGGTGACCTGGGCCAGGGCGGGCGCGCTGGCGGCGTAGTCGAAGTTGGCGTAGGTACGGAAACCGCCCTGTACCAACGGAACTCGTAGATCGCACCCGGAGACGCGCGCGATCGGTTCACCGGTGCGGCAGGAACGGGTGGCATTGCCGGCGCAGTCCGGCGCCGAGCAGGTGCAGGCGGCGCCGGAGCGGGAGGCGCAGCCTCGGTGAGAGCAAACCTGTTCCGGGACAACCGTTTCGGCGGTGGCGGCGGCAATTGTCGAGACAGCAGTACGCATCGGGACGATCCCTTTGTTCAGGGACTCCGGATGTGGAGGGTGATCGGAGTCCGCGCTTGCCGTGCTCGGTCGAGCAGCGGCCAGGTCGTCACCCGGAGCACCCCACCGCGGAGGAGGGTTGCCGACCAGCTAGCCGGGGCTTGACGCTGGTACTCGTGACCTGAGCCGAGATTGGCAGAATTCGCCGGGCATTGTCAAGCGCCGGCATCCGGCGAGAAGGTGCGCCGCGCCGCGCCGCAATCGCGACATGCGTGAAACAGCTTGTGGCTCAGTCCAATCCGGCTGGGCGATGATAGGTGCCGTTGTAGTACAGCAGCGGGTTGCGCATCGGTTCGCCGCCGGTGTCGTCGTGTACGCGGGTGACCAGTCCGACGACCAGGGTGTGGTCGCCGATCGGGATCAGCCGGTGCACCGTGGCGCGCACCCAGATCGGGGTGCCGTGCAGCACCGGCTCGCCCGTATCGAGCGTCGACCACAACTCCGGGTCGGCGAAACGCTGTTCGGCGGCACGCGAAAACCGCTGTGCCAGATGCTGTTGATGTTCGCCGAGGAAGTGCACGACGACCGAATCGGCCTCGGTCATCGCGTCGATGGACGAGGAGGTGTGCGCGATGTTGAACGAGATCAACGGCGGATCCAGCGACAGCGAGGCGAAGGAGGTGGCGGTGAATCCCACCGGGCGTTCCGGCCGGCTCAGGGTGACGATCGTCACTCCTGCGGGGTAGTGGCGCATGGCGGCTCGGTACTGCGCTGCGGTGACGCCGTCGTGCTGAGGTCGGAGATGCTCGGGTTCGAGATCGGCCAGCTCGGCGTCGGGTCGCTGGGAACTGCTCACGCTTCCAACCTACGTCCTGCCCGCTCTCCCGCAATCCCGACCGCTGTCCCGGTGCCGCCGAACTGCCCCGATACGCTGTACGAATGAGTGATTGGAAGGCTTTCGACGTCGAGCGCACCGGTCACGTCGCGCGAGTGACGCTGACCGGACCCGGCAAGGGCAATGCCATGGGCCCGGATTTCTGGAGTGAGTTGCCGCTGATCTTCGGCGAGCTGGACGCCGATCCGGAGATCCGCGCGATCGTGCTCACCGGTTCCGGTAAGCACTTCTCCTACGGTCTCGATCTGCCCGCGATGAGCCCGACCTTCGGTCCGCTGCTGGCCGAGAAGGCCCTGGCCGCACCGCGCACCGATTTCCTCTACGAGATCCGGCGCATGCAGGCCTCGGTGACCGCGGTCGCCGACTGCCGCAAACCCGTGATCGCCGCGATCTCCGGCTGGTGCGTGGGCGGCGGACTCGATCTGATCGCCGCCGCGGATATCCGCCTGGCCAGCGCGGAGGCCAGCTTCAGCCTGCGCGAGGCCAAGGTCGCCATCGTCGCCGACATCGGGTCGCTGCACCGGTTGCCGGGCATCATCGGCGAGGGCCATGTGCGCGAGCTCGCCTACACCGGCAAGGACATCGACGCCGCGCGCGCGGAGAAGATCGGCCTGATCAACGACGTCTACCCCGACCAGGAGGCGGTACTGGCCGCCGCGCACACGCTGGCGGAGGAGATCGCCGCGAACCCGCCGCTGGTCGTGCAGGGCATCAAGGACGTGCTCGATCAGCCCAAGGCCGGCAAGGTGGCCGACGGGCTGCGGTACGTGTCGGCGTGGAACGCGGCCTTCCTGCCCTCGGAGGATCTGACCGAGGCGATCCAGGCCGTCTTCGAGAAGCGCAAGCCGAACTTCCAGGGCAAGTAGCGCTCGAGCCGGCGGCCTGCCGGCACGGCTGCCGAATCGGCGAGGGCGCCCGCGGGACGCATACGCCCGCGAGCGCCCTCGCTCGGTAGGGATGTCCGGCGGCCCGGCGGCGCGGGTCGCCGGCGGCACTCAGTGCCCGCCCTGCTCCTGCAGCCGCTCGAGCGCCTCGGTGGTAAGAGTCTCGGCCTTGGCCCGGCCGTCCCAGCCGTCGACCTTGACCCACTTGCCGGGCTCGAGGTCCTTGTAGTGCTCGAAGAAGTGCTCGATGGCCTTGCGCTCGAACTCCGGGATGTCGTTGACGTCCTGGATGTGATCCCAGCGCTTGTCACCGGCCGGAACCGCGACGACCTTCTCGTCGCCGCCGGCCTCGTCGCTCATCAGCAGCACACCCACCGGACGGGCCTCGACGATCACGCCGGGGAACACCGACTCGGGCAGCAGCACCAGGCAGTCCAGCGGGTCGCCGTCGGAGCCCAGGGTGTTCTCGATGTAGCCGTAGTCGGCCGGGTAGACCATCGGGGTGTAGAGGTAGCGGTCCAGCCGCACCCGACCCGTCTCGTGGTCGACCTCGTACTTGTTGCGCTGCCCCTTGGGGATCTCGATGGTGACGTCGAACTCCACGTCATCTCCTTCGTCCGATGCGTATGCGTTGATGCGGTACGGCTGCTCGCCGGCGTGTGCCGCGGCCGACTCGCCGACCGGTTCGGTGGGCTGCCGACTCGCCAGCTCGTTCGGTGGAACGCCGGCGAGGTGAGGATAGTGTGGTCGATGCGCGCATGGGTGCGGCAGGGAGCGTCCGCCTCACACGGGTGAATAGGGAGACAGCTGTCACGTGGTAGGTCGAGGTAGGAAGAACATCGGTGGGCTGGCCGCTCGCCGACGCCGCAATATGTGGGTCGCGGTGCTGGTCGCAACCGTTGTCGCCGTCATCGTGGCCACGGTCGCCCTGGTGACGGTGCGCCCGTGGACCGAGGAATTCCGGCACGGGGGTTTGACGATAGCCGCACCCCCTGCCCCCGTGAAGCCTTTTCCGCAGCTGAATCCCGCCTCGGCGAATGCGCCCGAACCCAGCCGCCAGGGCCTGGCCGATGCCCTGTCCCATGTGGCGACCAGTCCGGACCTGGGCAATTTCGCCGGATCGATCTCCGACCCCGACACCCGCGCCACGCTGTGGAGCGCCGATCCGGACAAGCCGATGATCCCGGCGTCCACCCTCAAGGTCATGACCACGGCGGCGGCCCTGCTGGTCCTGCCGCCGG
The DNA here is from genome assembly GCF_049538315.1 of Nocardia sp. AB354. Taxonomy (NCBI): domain Bacteria; kingdom Bacillati; phylum Actinomycetota; class Actinomycetes; order Mycobacteriales; family Nocardiaceae; genus Nocardia; species Nocardia sp. AB354. The sequence continues at coordinate 414,543 of NZ_JBMVFU010000003.1, forward strand.
ATCATCGGCTCACCACCCGGGTGGTGGCCGGCTCGGCGCCCGGTGAGGTGGTGCTGGTCGGCGCCGGCGATCCCACCCTGACCGCGCAGGCCGACGGCAAGGGGTACTACCCGGACGGGCCGAAGTTGTCGGATCTGGTGGCCCAGATTCGTGCCGCCGGCCATCCGGTCGACACGGTCGTCGTCGACACCTCGCTGTATTCCGGCCCGACCTCACCGGCCGGCTGGGATCCGGCCGATATCGCGGGCGGTTCATGGGCGCCGATCGAACCGGTGATGATCGATGGCGGTCGCCTCGACCCGCTGGTCGAATATTCGCCGCGTTCGGCCACTCCCGCCTTGGACGCGGGTCGCCGGCTGGCGCTGGAGCTCGGCGCCGACCCCGCGAAGGTACGGCTCGGCAAGGCCGCGCCGGGCGCCGCCGAACTGGCCCACGTGGAGTCCGCGCAGCTGCGAGACCGGTTGCGGGACATGATGATTCACTCCGACGATGTGCTCGCCGAGACGATCGGCCGGGAGATCGCCGCGGCGACCGGTGGCGAGCAGTCGTTCGCCGGTGCCGCCTCCGCCACCTTGACGGCGTTGAAGGCGGCGGGTTTCGACACCGCGGGCGTCACCCAGATCGACAACAGCGGACTGTCCACCGACGACCGGGTTCCGGCGCGATTGCTCGACCGGATCATCGCCGAGTCGGCCGCGTCCGCGCAGCCGGGCGGTGCGGATCCGGGCGGGACCGCCGTGCCCTCGGTCGTCGGCACCGGTGACACCGCCGCGGTCGCCTCTCCGCTGGCGCCGCTGCTGGACTATCTGCCGGTCGCCGGCGGTACCGGATCGCTGGCCGTGCGGTTCGTCGACGGCGGCCCCGAACGCTCCGGAGCGGGCTGGGTGCGCGCCAAGACCGGAACTCTGTCCGTGTCGAGCGCGTTGGCTGGATATGTGTTGGATCGCGACGGCCGGGTCATGACCTTCGCGCTGATGTCGAACGATCGGCCCCCCGAGGCCAGCCGTCCGGCATTGGACGCCGTCGCCACCACGCTTCGCAACTGTGGATGCTCCTGACGGGTGGAAATGCGATGACCGGATCCGGTGACCCCGCCGATGGCCGTACCGCCGACGATGCCGCGGTCGCCGGTCGCGAACCCGTGGAGGTGGCGACGAACTCGGCCGCGAAGCGCTCGGTGCTGGCCGGCTCGGTCGATTGGCAGCTGGCCGCACGCGCCGGTAGCGCCGTCGTGCCGTCCGGTCCCCGCACCACGCGGTATTCGGCTGAACAGGTCGTCCAGGAACTGTCCGAGGCGTCCGTGCGGGCCGAGGGCCCGGTGCGCGAGGTGAGTCTGCTCCTCGACGACCAGCCCGTTCCGCAGGCCACGATCGTCGATCGCCGCGGCTGGATCCGCGCGGCCGCCGAATCCATGTCCGAACTCACCGGGTCCGCCGACGACGAGCGCGGCCGTTTCGCCGGGAAACCCGCCGGTGTTCAGGCCGGGGCGATGCTGGCCTTCCTGTCCACCGCGATCCTCGGGCAATACGACCCGTTCAGCGGGCCGGACGGCACCCTGTTGCTGGTCGCCCCGAACATCATGGCCGTGGAACGCGCGCTCGGCGTCTCGCCCAGCGACTTCCGGCTGTGGGTGTGCCTGCACGAGGTGACGCATCGGGTGCAGTTCTCCTCGGCGCCCTGGCTGGGCGACTACATGAAGAGCAACGTCGACACTCTCGGCGCCGTCGGCGACGAATCGGTGAACGAGGTGCTGACCCGGCTGATGGAGGAGTTACGCCGCCGGCGCGACAACGGTGTCAGCGACGATCCGGCCGATCGCGGCATCCTCGGCCTCCTGCGCGCCACCCAGCCACCGCCGCAGCGCGAGGCACTGGACCGGCTGCTCATGCTCGGCACGCTGCTGGAGGGCCATGCCGACCACGTGATGGATGCCGTCGGCCCGGCCGTAATCCCCACCGTCGCGCAGATCCGCGAGGCCTTCGATCAGCGCCGGCGGCGCCCGGCCAATCCGGTCCAGCGCCTGTTGCGTGCCCTGCTCGGCGTCGATGCGAAGGTCGCGCAGTACGTGCGCGGCAAGGCATTCGTCGACGAGGTCGTCGGCAAGGTCGGGATGCAGCGGTTCAACACCGTCTGGACCGACGCCGACACCCTGCCCCGCCCCGACGAGATCAGCACCCCGCAACGATGGATCGACCGAGTCCTGGGATGAACCCGGCGGATCTGCCCGCGGAGGCGCCGAGAACGGATCCGGTGTCGGCGGCGCAGATCCGATCGCCCGACCATGCGCAATCGCCGTCGGCGTCCGAGCCGGTCCGGCTGGGCGCACAGGAGGCGCGGGCAGTGGACCCGGCACGGTTGCCCGAGACCCGAGCCGTCTTGGTCATGCGGCACGCGGTGCGGGATTGGCTTGTGCGCTACGCGCCGGACGGAGTGGTTGCTGTCGCGCTCTCCGGCGGGGCGGATTCGCTCGCACTGACGGCTGCGGCGGTGGCCGAGGCCGCGGCGGTCGACGCGCTCATCGTGGACCACGGGCTGCAGGACGGGTCCGCGGAGGTCGCCGCCGAGGCGGCCGCCGTCGCCCGGCGACTGGGATGCCGATCCGCGCGGGTGTGCCGGGTGCGGGTGAGCGGCGCGGGTGGCCCGGAAGCCGCCGCCCGGGAGGCGCGCTACCGGGCACTGGACGCGGCGCGCGCCGGGCTCCCGGTGCTGTTCGGGCACACCCTCGACGACCAGGCGGAAACCGTGCTGCTCGGATTGGCGCGCGGATCGGGTCCGCGTTCGATTCGCGGGATGACGGAATTCGACGAGCCCTGGGGCCGGCCGCTGCTGGGTGTGCGGCGCGCGGTCACTCGGGAGATGTGCCGGGATCTGGGCCTGGTGCCGCATGAGGATCCGCACAACGCCGCCCCCGAATTCACCCGTGTCCGGCTGCGGACCGAGGTGCTCCCGCTGCTGGAAGAGGTCCTGGGTGGGGGTGTGGCGCCGGCGCTGGCTCGCACGGCCGCGCACCTGCGCGAGGACGGCGAGGCGCTCGATGCGATTGCCGATCGATTGCTGATCGACGCGCGTGATGGTTCGTCGCTGTCGGTCGAGACACTCGCCACGATGCCGTCCGCGATTCGTCGGCGTGTCATCCGGGCCTGGCTGCTCGACGGCGGTGCAAAAGCCTTGACGGACAAGCATTTACGCGCGGTCGAGTCCTTGATTACCGAGTGGCACGGCCAGGGCGGCGTCGCCGTCGGCGGAGGAATGCCGGGGATCAGGTTGGTTGCCAGGCGCGAACGTGGCAGGCTGACGTTGGCGTTTGCACGATAACGACCCGAAGGGAAGCCAGCACACGTGTACGGGGACGACATAGCGTCGGTGCTGATCACCGAGGAGCAGATCCGAGCCAAGGTCGACGAGCTGGCCGAACTGATCGCGAAGCGATATCCCCCCGACGCGCCCGAGGGTGATCTGCTCCTGGTCGGCGTGCTCAAGGGTGCGATCTTCTTCATGACCGAGCTGGCGCAGGCGCTGCCGATCCCGACGCAGATGGAGTTCATGGCCGTCTCGTCGTACGGGTCGTCCACCTCGTCCTCGGGTGTGGTCCGGATTCTGAAGGATCTGGACAAGGACATCGCCGGGCGCAACGTGCTGATCGTCGAGGACATCATCGACTCCGGTCTCACGCTGTCGTGGCTCATGCGAAACCTCTCCAGCCGCAACCCCGCCTCGCTGGAGGTGGTGACGTTGCTGCGCAAGCCCGATGCCCTGCGCACCCACATCGAGGTCGCGCACGTCGGCTTCGACATCCCGAACGAATTCGTCGTCGGGTACGGGCTGGACTACGCCGAGCGTTACCGCGATCTGCCCTACATCGGCACCTTGAACCCGCGGGTCTACAGCGCCTGAACTGGGCACATGACCGAATTGGTGACCGAATTCCGCCGGACTGTGGCGAAAATCACCGTTTGAAGATGTTCCCTGCGCACTCGCTATCGATGGAAGTTGCTGGTCGGCCCGGATAGTGGGCCGTCTCGGCGACGGAGATCTACGCGCTGCGCCGAAAGTGACATCACCGCTGGTCGTCGCGCGCGGTGAAGTCGTTTCATCGGCTCTCGGCGACGACAGTCGCGTTCGCTGGAAATTTTCCGAGGCGATTGTGCTGGAGTTATGGCGGAGCCCTATGCTGTCGGTAACAAACCGTTTGGCTGTTTCTGACCCTCTATTCGGACTCGAAGGTCTAAAGCGGCTGGATTTCCAAGACCGATTCTGATAGCAAGGTGCTATGGACCCGCATTTGCGCGACCTGCGGTACTTCGTCGCCGTCGCTGAGGAACTGCATTTCACCAATGCCGCCCAGCGGCTGCACATCGCTCAACCCACCCTGTCGCGGCAGATCCGCCAGCTCGAGCGTCAGCTCGACGTCGTCCTGTTCGATCGCAATCAGCGCAGCGTGGCGCTGACCGTCGCCGGTAAAGAGCTGCTCGAGGGCGCTCGCCGCATCCTGGAGCTCTGGGAGGTCACCAACGTGGCTCTCCAGGAAGCCGGCGAGGTGTTGCGGGTCGGTATCCAGAGTTCGATCGGACGCGGTCTGATCGCCGAACTGGAAAGTGCCAGCGGACATCGGCTGGCGCTGCATTCGGCGTCGTGGACCGATCCCTCCAGCGGCCTCGCGGGCCGGCAGGCCGATCTGGCGTTGATGTGGCTGCCGGTGCCCGATTCCGGGCGCTACCGCTGGCAGGTGCTGCGCACCGAGGCGAGGTGGGTGCTTCTCCCGGAAAATCACCGGCTGGCCGATCAGGAGACGATCGAATTCGCCGATCTGATCGACGAACCGTTCATCGCGATGCCCGCCGAAGCCGGTGCGGCACGCGACTTCTGGCTCGGCGGTGACGCCCGCGGCGGCCGCCAGGCCAAGATCGGCGGCGAGGCCGCCACGGCCGAGGAGCGGCTCGAGGCCGTCAGCCTCGGACTCGGGGTCTGCCTGCTGGCCGAGAACAACGTGCCGATGTATCGATGGCCCGGGCTCACCGCCCGCCCGGTCGCCGGCCTCGCGCCGTGTGAACTCGCGATGGTGTGGCGCGCGGACGACGACCGGCCGACCATTCTCGATTTCGCCAATCGCGTTGTCGCCGGGGGCTTCTCCGTCGTCGAAGACGACCGATAACGCGACCGAACGATAGGCGCTGTCAGGCGGTGCGTTGCCAGGGCTGGGCCGCCTCCAACTGGGCGGCGAGCCGGAGCAGCGTCGATTCACTGCCGGGTGGCCCGGCCAGCTGTGCCGCCACCGGCGTCCCGGTGCGCGGATGCAGTCCCATCGGGACGCTCGCCGCGGGCCAGCCGACCAGATTCCACAGCGGCGTGAACGGCGAGAAGCGAACGTTGGCAACGACATTGGCCAGCCAGCCGCGGGCGTGCCAGTTGCGTGCCGCCGGAGCGGGGGCGGCCAGGGTCGGGGTGATCACCACATCGTGCTGCTCGAAGAAGTCGAGCAGCCGCGCCTCGAGCCGATCGACCTGATTCGGCCGGACCAGACCGGCCCTCAGCACCGCCCGGCCCAGCGCGATATGCACGCGGCTACGGCGTTGCAGCAGTTCCGGATTCGCCACCGCACCGGCCTCGCGCGCCGCATTGGCCAGCCAGCGCCACGCCAGCGCGGTGGTGGCGCCCTGGTAGGGCAGTGCGGCGGGAGCGACGCCGTGGCCGACCTCCCCGGCGAGCCGGGCGGCGGTCTGCGCGGCCGCCGCCCAATGCTTGTCCACCCGTAACAGCGGGGACGGCGATCCGGTCGCGATCGCGATGCGCAGCGGCGTCGGCGGTTCCAGATCGGCCAGGGCGGGCCGGTCGGCCAGCACCGAAAGCATGAGTGCCGCATCGGTGACCGTGGTCGCGAGCACTCCGTTCTCGGTCATGCCGCTCCAGGAGTCGACACCGACCTGGGCCGGGACCACGCCGCGCCCCGGCTTGATGCCGAATACGCCGCAGCACGCGGCGGGTATGCGCACCGACCCGAGTCCGTCGTTACCGTGGGCCACCGGCACGAGTCCGGCGCCGACCGCGGCGCCCGACCCACCCGAGGAGCCGCCGGCGCTGTAGCGAATATTCCACGGAGAACGCACAATTCGCTCGGGCGTGTCGGAGGTGCCCCAGAGCCCGCCCTCCGGCATCTCGGTCAGACCGACCACGACCGCGCCCGCGGCGCGCAACCGCCGCACCACCGGATGATCCGAGCCGGCGGGGACGCCCGACCCGGCGCGCGACCCCGCGGCCGTGATCTCACCGGCCACATCGATGTTGTTCTTCACCGCGACGGGAACGCCGGCCAGCGGGAGGATGTCGAGATCCGCGCGGTCGGCCAGGGCCCGGCTCTCGGCCCGTGCCCGCTCCGCGCGGACGGCGTGGAAGGCGCCTACTCGCGTATCGCCTCCGGCGATGCGATCCAGCGCGGCGTCGACGACCTGCCCGGCGGTGACCAGACCGTCGCGCACCGCGGCGGCGATCGCGGTGGCGGTCGTCAATGTCGCCGGGTTCGGGACGGTCTCGGCGGTGTCCGCGGCATCGCCCACGGGGAGCGGCTCAACGTCCGCCGGCCGCGCGGGCGCGTCGGGGCGCTGGGCCGGGTCCGCCGACTGCCCGGTGTCGCCGGGGTGCTCAGGGGGCGCGGCCTGTGCCTTCACGGTAGATGCGTCCTCCGCCGGTACTGCGGCGGTGGGCGATCGCGACGGGTCGGCCGGGGCGGTCGCCTCGGCGTCGGCAGGGGAATCCTGCTGGAGCTCAGCTGTTTCGGATTCGGAACCGGATGCCGGAACCGCTGCTTCCGTACCGGTGGTTTCGTCTGCGTCCACTGCTACCTCCCGGGTGGCGCGCGAGACGGCGTTCGATATCGCGTCGGCTAGTGCGGTGCCCTCGTTGTGCATATGTCAAAGCCCCCGTCGCGTTGTGGTCGATATGGGCTGTTTCGATGTTGTCGCGCAAGTTATCACTTTCGGCGATGCACACCGTCGATGATCACAGGGCGTGGCGGATGGTGCCGCGAAACCACGACCGCGTCGACGTCGAATGCACGGTGGCCGCGGCGCCCACTGGACACCGCGGCCGGACAGCTCGTTTCGCTCCGCGCTATTCGGTTCCGCTGCGGACCCGTTCCTCGTACGCCTTGCGGGCCGCCGAATCGACGTCGCCGAGGAAGGTCTGCTGCGCGCCCAGGGCACGCCCGATCGCATCGCCCACCGATTCCGGCAGCAACCCGACCACCTGCGAGATGGCGCCGGCCACCCTGGTCACGCGCACCTTCGACTTCGGCGCCACCAGGAGTTTCGCGATGGCCTCGGCGATCTCCTCCGGCTCGGCCGGGCGCATCAGCTTCGGCGCCGAAACACCCGATCCCAGTTCGGTGTTCGTCAGCGTCGGCAGCACCGAGGAGAACGACACGCCGGTATCGCGGTACTCCTCCCGCAGCGTGTCGGTGAAGCCCAGGACCGCGTGTTTGGTGGCGTTGTAGGTGGCCAGGCCGGGGATGTGGGTCTCCCCGGCGAGGGAGGCGATGTTGATGATGTGGCCGCTGCGCCGCGGCAGCATCCGGGCCAGCGCCAGCTTCGAGCCGAGGATGACGCCGTAGACATTGATGTCGATGATGCGGCGGGTCAGCGCATCCGGTTCGTCGACCACCTTGCCGGTGGGCATGATGCCGGCATTGTTGATCAGCACATCGATCGGGCCGAGCGCCCGTTCCACCTCGTCGAGGAAACTGCTGAACGACTGCTGGTCGGTCACGTCCACTCGGCCGTAGTGGTCGAAATCGTGGTCGGTGCCGGACTGTTTGACGGCCGTCTCGTCCACGTCGCCGATGGCGATCTTCGCCCCGAGTTGCTGCAACCGCGTCGCGGTCGCCAGGCCGATACCGCGGGCACCGCCCGTGATGACGACGACCTTGCCGTTGATCTTGCCGAAGTCGGTCACTTCTTCCCTCCGACCGTGTCGAGCATGTCCTTGATACCCAGCCGGCGCATGCCACGCGCACCCGCGGCGCGCATCGCGGCGAGCGCGAATCCGAGTTTGGTTGTGTTGTACGGGAACCACATGAGTTCTTTTTCCTGCGTGGGCAGGATCGGCACGGTGATGGCCTGTTTGCGGCAGTATTTGCGCACGCCGTCGGCGCCGCCCCAGCGCGCGCCCACACCGGACTGCTGCCAGCCGCCCATGGGCAGCGCGAAGCTGAACATGTTGGCGAAGACGTCGTTGATATTCACCGCGCCCGCATTCAGCTGACGCGCAATGCGTTCCCCGCGCGCCTTGTCGCCGGTCCACACCGACGCGGACAGGCCGTAGATCGAATCGTTGGCCAGCCGAACGGCTTCGGCCTCGTCGGCGACCTTCATCACCGGGATGGTCGGGCCGAAGGTCTCCTCGGTCATACAGCTCATCGAGTGGTCGACGTCGGCCAGCACGGTCGGCTGGTAGAAGGTGCCCACACCGGTGGCCTTGCCGCCGGTCACGGCCCGCGCACCCTTGGCGATCGCATCCTCGACGTGGTCGGTGACGATGGATTTCTGCGCGTCGTTGGCCAGCGCGCCGACATCGTATTTCGGCTCCCGGCCGTCGGCGCCCTGCCGCAGTTCGCGCACGTGCGCGGCCAGTTTTTCGACGAAGGTGTCGTAGATCGGCGCCTCGACGTAGACACGCTCGACCGAGATGCACACCTGCCCGGCGTTGAACAGGCCGCCGAATGCGACGCCGTAGGCGGCGCGGTCGATATCGGCATCGGCCAGCACGATCGCCGGATCCTTGCCGCCGAGTTCCAGGCTGTAGGGGATGAGCCGCTCCACGCAGGCGGCGGCGATCCGCTTACCGGTCTTCGTCGACCCCGTGAACTGCACGTAGTCGACGTTGTCGACGACCGCCGCACCCGTCTCGCCGGCGCCGGTCACCACGGCCAGCACCGGCGGCGCACCGATTTCGGACCAGCCGCGCGCCAGTTCCAGTGCGGACAGCGGAGTCACCTCGGAAGGCTTGAGGACGACCGCCGCACCCGCGGCCAGCGCCGGAATCACGTCGATCACCGGCATCGCCAGCGGGAAGTTCCACGGCGTGATCACACCGACCACGGGATAGGGCCGGTAGGCGGTGGTCAGCTTCTTGACCCGGGCCAGCGGGCTGTGCGGGGAGGGATGTTCGTCGGAGAGGAATTTGCCTGCGCGCCGGGCGTAATAGCCGGTGAGGTCGACCGAGAAGCTCGGATCGATCAGCGCGTCGACGCGGGCCTTGCCGGTTTCCGACTGCAGCACATCGGCGAGATGATCGGTGTGATCGATGATCCAGTCCTGCAGCTTCAGCAGCCATTCCTTGCGGCCCTCCGGCCCGATGGCCTCCCATTCGGGCTGGTAGAGCCGCAATTCGCGCACCTTGGCGGCCACCGCGTCGGCCGATTCGGCGGGGACGGTGCCCACCAGTTCGCCGGTCGCGGGGTTGCGTACCTCGATCTCGGTGGCCACCGCGGTCGCGACCGCCCTCGCCTGCGGCCCGGATGAGGAGGCCTGCTCGACGGCGGCCGGTGCCGATTTCTCGGCGGCCGCGGTGCGCGACTTCGCAGGGGTGCTCGACTTCGCGGCCGGGGCGGACTTGGCCGCCGACTTCGCGGGCGTCTTCTTGGCCGCGGTGCGGCCTGCGGTCTTGCGGGCGGCCGGCTTGTCGGCGCCGGTCGGCTTCCCGGCCGTGGATTCGCCGGGTGACGGTTCGGTATTCGGCACGATGCTGTCTCTCCCCACGTGCGCTGCGCTGCGAACGGTTGACATTGTGAATCACTTCACTGATCTATGATCGTGTCACAATGAATCGCGCGCTGCTTGGTCTTTGCGGTCAAGGACTCGCGCGGAATTTGGCACCAGAGCACAACTTTTCGCCGCCGGTGACAGGTGGTCGGCGGCCGCGGAACGAGATCGTGTGACGGAGGGGGATCGGTGATGGCGACAGCTGCGTCCGATGTGGCGGTGCGGCAGTGGATGGCCGATTTCGTCGCCGAGACACTGCGCGGGGAGACCCTCGAACAGATGGTGGCCCGGCTCGACGCGCAGATCATCGGCCGCGTACCGGAGCTGACCGATCGTGATCTGCGCCGCGACCTGGAATCCAGCACCCGGGCGCATGCCCTGGCGGTGCTCAGCGGTCTCACCCAGGACGCGATGGACTACGCGGTTCCCGAGCAGGCACACGCGTTCGCGCGCACTCTGGCCCGCCGTGGCTACGACCTGCGGCTGCTGCTGCGGGTCTACCACGCCGGCCAGGAGGCCGCGAACGATTACATGACCGAGGTGATCGACGAGCGCCGACTGCCCGAGCAGTTCGAACGCTCGGCGCTGATCCGGCTGTTCGAGCGCTCCACCCGCTGGGTCAACACCTCCGTCGAGGCGTTGACCGACACCTATATGCAGGAGCGGGAGCGCGGTCTGCGCGCTGCGCTCAACCAGCGCACCGAAATCGTGCGCACCTTGTTGTCGGGAGAGGATGTCGACGCGGACTACGCCTCGGCGCGGCTGGGTTTCCGCCTCGCGCAACGCCAGGTCGCGATCGTGCTGTGGACCGATCCCGCCGCGCGCGGGGCCGCTGCGTTGCTGTCCGCCGCGGCGGACGGGTTCGCCGGCTGGATCGACGCCCCCGGCGCGGGCGACGGCGAGGATGCCCCGACCGGGCTGCCCGGTAATGCGGTCGCAGGAAACGATGGCCGCGCGGGGGAGCGCGCGCCGGGTGACGACCGGCTGGCGGGCGGCAGCGACGAACTCGGGCGGCTGGAACGTACGGCCACGCGGCTGGCCAACGCGCTCGGCGGGGTCGGCGTCCTCACCGTCCCGGCCGGATCGGCGGCGCTGTGGGCGTGGATCGCGGCCGATGCCGAGGCGGTCGCGGCGGTCGCCGCGGATATCGTCGCCGCCCCGATGCGCCTCGCGCTGGGGTCGTCCGGGACGGGCGTGGTGGGGTTCCGGCAGAGCCACCGCGAGGCGATCGCGGCACGGCAGGTGGCCGAGCGCGCGGCCGTCGAACTCGGCCGGGTGCTGCCGTACGCGCAGGTCGAACCGGCATATCTGGCCGGTGCGGACGTCGCGGCGATGCGTGCGCTGATCCGGCGGGAGCTCGGACCGCTGGCCGCGCCGGATGCGAGTTCGGCGCGGCTGCGCGAGACGCTGCTCGCCTATCTGCGCTGCCACCGCAGCCCGGAGGGCGCGGCGGCGCGCCTGGGTGTGCACAAGAACACGGTCCGCTACCGCGTTCAGCGCATCGAGGAAACGCTCGGGCGCCGCATCGAGGAATGCGGCCTGCGACTCGAGCTCGCGCTGGAATGCGTCGCGGTCTACGGGGTGTGAGCGCTCAGATCCGGTCTCCGGTCGCGCGCAACGGCGGTTCCGCCGCCGCGGTCACCGGATGGTCGGGCAGTTCCGCCAGCAACGTCGTCGTTGCCGCCGCCACCGCGGCCACCGCCTTGTCGAAGGCCGGCTTCGTGACATACGACAGACCGGTCAGGCCACCCACCTTCCGCACGTATTCCTGTGCGGCAGCGAAGATTTCCTGCTCGGTGGCACGGGGTTCGAGCCCGCGCAGCACGGTGATGTTGCTCATGGCGCCGAGAGTAGCCCTAGGTAGGGGCTTGCGGCGCCCGATGAAACGGCAAATGTGAAAAATGTGTGTATCGGACTGCGACGAAGCGTCCAGAAGCCTCGAAATCCGCCTCTCGAGCGCCCCGATCGGTGAACGCGGCGAATCGTGCCGGTCACAGTCGACACGGCATCGGGAGATAATCGAACTCCCGCATCGCCGATACGACACAATCGGAACCATGGCTGCCCGCGACATGCCGACCCTGACCACATTCCCCTACCCGGAACTGGACGAGCGCGAGGACGACCACTGGTCCGGCGCTCAGGTTTCCGACGACGAATTGCGCGCGCTGTCCCTGGGGGCGTTCTATTCCGCCCGCTGGGACGCGTTCCACGACGCGCTGTTGCTCGGGCCCGAGCGGGAACATCCGCTCGGCGACCGCCGCGAACTGGCCATCGACACCCTGACCGGAGCCTGGGGAATCACTGACGGGACCGAGGCGATGGCGTCGATGGAACAGCTGCTCGAAGGGATGCACGCGCCCCTGTACGCATTGGTCCATCCGCTGGTCAACGCGGCCCTCAACTCGCCCGAACGCGACCGCTTCGGTGAACGCGCCGATCGGCATCGCGCGTTCCTGCGGCAGGTCGGGGCGTTCCGGGGAATGGACAATCCGGAGGCGCTGGTTCGCGACTACGACATCTGGTCCCAGGCGATCAAACTCGATCTGACCGGCCATCTGGTGCAACCGCTGCCGGCCGATATTCAGGCCTGGGACCTCGCCCGGGTGGTGGCGGTGGCACGAATGGCCTTCACCGCCGGCTACCTCGAGGCCGATACCGCCTGGGATTATGTGATGCGCGCCCTGCCGCCGGCGCAGAAGCGCTACCGCAATTGGCGGCAGTTCGGCGACGCCTATCTCACCGGCTGGACCTACTGGCAGGCCTGCGAGGATCTGGCCGAACTCAAGTCCGGCGGCACCGATCGGCGGCTCGAACTGGTTCGACTATGGATGCGGCCGACCAGTCCGTGGCGGCGCATCGCACTCCAAGGGGAGTAGCACTCCAAGGGGAGTAGCGCGTCTCAGTCGGGGAGCGAGCGCAGGATCCCGCGGCCGTAGCGCTGGAACTGCGCATCGTCGACCATCGCCAGTGAATGACGCTCGACCAGCAGTTCCCACTCCGAATACAGCTGTGCCACACCGGGGTCCGGCGGCGCTACGGCGCCGTCGGCGGACTCGCGCTGAATCGCGAAATTCACCGCGCCGACGATCCGATCGGTATCGGCCCGGTCGGTCCCCAGAAAACTCAGCGTCCGGTTGCCGTCGGTGAGGTCGATGCCGTAATCACCACCCGGCTCGTCGCCCGAACCCTTGCCGACCTCGGCCGAGATCAGCGCGGAAACCGGCATCTCGTGCGCGTAGCGGGGAGTGGATCCGATCGAGAGCAGCAGCACCCGGTCGGTGGTGACGGCCATCAGCCCGCGCCCCCGTCCGGCCGGCGGGACCGCGGTGACCATCGCCGTCTCCAACATGAATTCCTCGGGTGTGACCATCGTGTGCAGCGCTCCGGCGGCCGCGCGGGTCTCGCGCCGCGGCGCCATCCGCCGGACCGCGCGGTCCACGTCGGCCCGGGTCGGCCCGGTCTTACCCCAGACCGGCGCGGGAGGCACCAGATCGGGGGCCGACATATCGATGCGCTGGGTGGACAGAATCTGGGAGTTGATCCGCTCCACGATCACGGTCGCGGCCGGTACGTCGTGTTCGGCGATCAGCACCGGGAGCGGGGTGCGGTCGGCCGGGACGCCGGTGAGGACCGGACTCGGATAACGCAGATAGATCTCGATCACGACGGCGTCGTCGGCGCGCCGGTTCAGCCGGACCTTGAGCAGGTCCGACACCGGTACGTCGAGCACCCGCTCGCCATCGGTGCCCGGCCGCAGAACCTGGAGTCGCCCGCCGCCGTGGCGCAGTATCGCTGTGGGTGTCCGTAGCTCGACTATGTCCATACCCCCTGCGTTCGTCCTGTGTTGTCGCTCACAATAGGTCGTGCATGCCATGATTGGGACCACTTGGACGGACACCGTGAGGTGATCGCCCGATAGGCCGGGAACCACCAGCGTTCTCCGACCGTTTACCTGTTGAACTGCATCAGCTGCCGAACTGCGCGATGTATCGAGTAGACCGTACGCGGTAACGTGGCTTGTCCGCATCCGTTCTGCCCGACCCGGTCGGTGCCGGTATGGATACGGCCCCGCCCGACGCATAGTAGGCATACACCGGAAACACCGGAAAGGACTGGCCCGCCGGCCGACGCTCTATGAACCGCAAGACAGTGTTTCGCAACCTGGCCATAGTCGCGGGCATCCTGCTCGTGATCTATCTGGTCAGCTACTTCAGCAACGACACGCGCGGCTGGAAGAACGTCGATACCTCGGTGGCGCTCACCCAGCTTGCCGACAAGCAGAACGTCAAGCAGGTCCAGATCGATGACAAAGAACAGCAGCTGCGCATCACCCTGAAACAGGGAAACGACGCCACCGGCGGCCAGACCCAGATCATGGCCAAGTACCCCGGCGGCAGCGAGGTCTCCGCGCAGATCCTGCGCGACGTGCAGCAGTCCGGAGCGCCGTTCAACACCGCGGTCAAACAGGACAGCTGGTTCACCCAGGTGCTGCTGTTCGTGCTGCCGATGGTGATTCTGCTGGGTCTGTTCGTCTTCGTGATGGCCCGGATGCAGGGCGGTGGTCGCGGCGGCATGATGGGCTTCGGTAAATCCAAGGCCAAACAGCTGTCCAAGGATATGCCCAAGACCACATTCGCCGATGTGGCCGGTGCCGACGAGGCCGTCGAAGAGCTGTACGAGATCAAGGACTTCCTGCAGAATCCGGCTCGCTACCAGGCGCTTGGCGCCAAGATCCCCAAGGGCGTGCTGCTCTACGGCCCGCCCGGAACCGGTAAGACACTGCTGGCCCGCGCGGTCGCGGGTGAGGCCGGGGTGCCGTTCTTCACCATCTCCGGTTCCGACTTCGTCGAGATGTTCGTCGGCGTCGGCGCCTCCCGCGTGCGTGACCTGTTCGACCAGGCCAAGCAGAACAGCCCCTGCATCATCTTCGTCGACGAGATCGACGCGGTCGGCCGCCAGCGCGGCGCCGGCCTCGGCGGTGGGCACGACGAGCGCGAGCAGACGCTGAACCAGTTGCTGGTCGAGATGGACGGTTTCGGCGACCGCACCGGTGTGATCATCATCGCGGCCACCAACCGCCCGGACATCCTGGACCCGGCGCTGCTGCGCCCGGGCCGCTTCGACCGCCAGATCCCGGTCGGCAATCCCGACCTCGCCGGTCGGCGCGCGATCCTGCGGGTGCATTCGCAGGGCAAGCCGATCGCCCCCGATGCCGATCTGGACGGCCTCGCCAAGCGCACCGTCGGCATGTCGGGTGCGGATCTGGCCAACGTGATCAACGAGGCGGCGCTGCTCACCGCGCGTGAGCACGGCAACGTCATCACCGGACCGGCGCTGGAGGAATCGGTCGATCGCGTAATCGGCGGCCCGCGGCGCAAGAGCCGGATCATCAGCGAGCACGAGAAGAAGATCACCGCCTACCACGAGGGTGGTCACACCCTGGCCGCGTGGGCGATGCCGGATATCGAACCCGTCTACAAGGTCACCATCCTGGCCCGCGGTCGCACCGGAGGGCACGCCATGACCGTGCCTGAGGACGACAAGGGCCTGATGACCCGTTCGGAGATGATCGCCCGCCTGGTGATGGCGATGGGTGGCCGCGCCGCCGAGGAGTTGGTCTTCCACGAGCCGACCACCGGCGCCTCGTCCGATATCGACCAGGCGACCAAGATCGCGCGTGCGATGGTCACCGAATACGGCATGAGTGCCCGGCTGGGCGCGGTGCGCTACGGGCAGGAGCAGGGCGACCCGTTCCTGGGCCGCACGATGGGCACCGGCTCGGACTACTCGCACGAGGTGGCCCGCGAGATCGACGAGGAGGTGCGCAACCTCATCGAGGCCGCGCACACCGAGGCCTGGGCGATCCTCAACGAATATCGCGACGAACTCGACGCGCTGGCCACCGCGCTGCTGGAGCGCGAGACCCTGCACCGCAAGGACCTCGAGCAGGTGCTCGCCACCGTCGACAAGCGTCCGCGCATCACCGCCTTCAACGATTTCGGTGAACGCGTGCCCTCGGATCGGCCGCCGGTGAAGACCCCGCGCGAGCTCGCCGCCGAACGTGGTGAGCCGTGGCCGGAGGAAGTCGAGACCCGCAAGCCGAACCAGCAGCCGGCTCCGCAGCCGGTGCCGGCCAACGGTTATCCGCAGGAGGGCCATCGCAACCCGGCCCCGGCTCCGACCGGCTACAGCTATCCGGCCCCGCAGCCCGGGAACTACCCGCGGCCCGCGGGTGGCCCGGGATATCCGCGGCAGAGTACGCACGGCTCCCGGCCGGATTACGGCGCTCCCGCCGGGTGGTCGGCTCCGGGCTGGCCGCCGCAGGAGGATCCGTCCGCGGGCGGATCGCCGCAGCAGCCGGAGTACGGCGGCGCCCCTCAGGGCGGCGGCTCGCAGGGATACGGCGAGCCCCAGCGCTATGGCGAGCCGCAGCGTTACGGCGGCGGTCATCGCCGGCCCGAATGGCCCGGAGATCAGGACGGATCGACGCAGAACGGCACTCAGGATCACGGCGATTGGGACGGACCGAACAGCCACCGCTGACCGGCTGCGATTAGGCTCGACGGTCGAACCGCGCTGTCGGCGCGTTGATTTACGTGATTGTGGAGGTGTCCTCGTATGTCGGCCAACAACAGCGCTCCCGCCGGGTCCGATTCGGCGTCGGGCGCGGGTGCCGCCGTGGTTGCGGAGGAACCGGCTCCGATCGCGCTGGGTACCGGTCGGCCCTTCGACCAGAAGCGGGCCGAGGAAGCGGTACGGGAACTACTGGTCGCGGTCGGGGAGGATCCCGACCGCCCCGGGCTGATCGATACCCCCGCCCGGGTCGCGCGCGCCTATCGCGAGATGTTCGCGGGCCTGTACGTGGAACCTGATTCGGTGCTGAACACCACCTTCGACGAAGGGCATCAGGAATTGGTGCTGGTGCGCGACATCCCGATGTACTCGACCTGCGAACATCACCTGGTGTCCTTCCACGGGGTCGCCCACGTCGGATATATTCCGGGCCCGCACGGCCGGGTCACCGGTCTGTCCAAATTGGCCCGCCTGGTCGACCTGTACGCCAAGCGGCCGCAGGTCCAGGAGCGGTTGACCAGCCAGATCGCCGATGCGGTCATGCGGAAGCTGGATCCGCGGGGCGCCATCGTGGTGGTGGAGGCCGAGCATCTGTGCATGGCGATGCGCGGCATCCGCAAGCCGGGCGCGAGCACCACCACGTCCGCGGTCCGCGGCCTGCTGCAGACCAACGCGTCCTCGCGCGCCGAAGCTCTCGACCTGATCCTGCGCAAATGAGCGATCGCCCATGAGCGCATTGATCACTCCCCGGGACGGGCGCTCGTGCGTGGTGATGGGCGTGGTGAACGTCACCAGCGACTCCTTCTCCGACGGTGGCCGCTACCTCGATCCGGCTGTCGCGGTCGCCCACGGCGTGCGGCTGTACGAGGCGGGCGCCGACATCATCGATGTGGGCGGTGAGTCCACCCGTCCGGGCGCCGTCCGCATCGATCCGGAGACCGAGGCCCAGCGGGTGGTCCCGGTGATTCGCGGTCTGGTGGAAGCCGGCGTGCCGACCAGTGTGGACACCATGCGGGCGAGTGTCGCGGCCGCCGCGATCGACGCCGGAGTGAGCGTGGTCAACGACGTATCCGGTGGTCGTGCGGATGCCGAGATGGTGAAAGTCGTTGCCGCCGCTGAGATCCCGTGGATTCTGATGCACTGGCGGGCGAATGCCGACCATCGCCACATCGGCCCCGCCGATCACTACGACGACGTCGTGCGCGAGGTGCTGACCGAACTTTCGTCCCAGGTGGATCTGGCCATGGCGGCCGGCGTGCATCCGAGCCGGCTGGTACTGGACCCCGGCCTCGGCTTCGCCAAGAACGCCGAGCACAACTGGGCCCTGCTGGGCGCACTACCGGAACTGACGGCCCAGGGGTTGCCGATTCTGGTCGGCGCCTCCCGCAAGCGTTTCCTGGGGTCGCTGCTGGCCGACGAGTCCGGACCCCGCCCGCCCGACGGGCGTGAGGTCGCCACCGCCACCATCTCCGCTCTGGCCGCTCAGCACGGCGCATGGGGCGTGCGCGTGCACGATGTGCGGTCGTCGCTCGACGCCATCGCCGTCGCGGATGCCTGGCGGCGAGCCGCCGAGTCTGCGGGGCGGCGAGCCGCCGAAGCCGGTTCACACAATCAGGGGAGCGAGTGAGTACCGATCGCATCGAGCTGCGCGGTCTGCGCGCCTACGGGCACCACGGCTGCTTCGACTTCGAGCGCCGCGACGGCCAGGAATTCCTGGTCGACATCACCCTGTGGCTGGATTTCGCGAAGGCGGCCGCGACCGATGAGCTGTCGGCCACCGTCGACTACGGCGAGCTGGCGCAACGCGCGGTCGCGATCGTCTCCGGCCCGCCGCGCAATCTCATCGAGACCGTCGCCGCCGAGATCGCCGACGATGTGATGCGCGACGAGCGCGTCACCGCGGCGGAGGTGGTCGTGCACAAGCCCTCGGCGCCGATTCCGCACACCTTCGCCGATGTCCGCGTGGTGGCCACCAGGCGGCGAGGATTACCGCCGACCCCGGAGGTGGCCGGATGAGCCGTGCGGTGCTGTCGATCGGGTCGAATCTGGGGGATCGGCTCGCCCATCTCCGCAGTGTGGTGGCGGCGCTGACGCCGCAGCTGGTCGCCGTCTCGTCGGTGTACTCGACCGCTCCGTGGGGTGGAGTGCCGCAGGAGGACTACCTCAATGCCGTTGTGGTGGTCGAGGATTCGGAGCTGGGCCCGCGCGATTGGCTCGAACGCGGACAGCGGTTGGAACAGCGGTCCGGGCGTGTCCGCGAGATCCGCTGGGGCGCGCGGACTCTGGATGTCGACGTGATCTGGTGCGCGGAGCGTGGCCCCGCGGGGCTGCATCCGGTGACCAGTGCGGACCCGGAACTGACACTGCCGCATCCGCAGGCGCACAATCGCGCGTTCGTCCTGGTTCCGTGGGCCGAAGTCGAACCCGACGCGACGCTGGAGGTGCTCGGCCGGACCCGGCCGATTCGGGAACTGCTCGCCGAGCTCGATCCGGACGAGATCGACGGCGTCCGGCTCACCGACCTGTCGCTGTCCGCGGCGCAACGATGAACGGCGGCTGGTCATGAACGTCATGAGGCCGACCAAGATTCTGGATCTGCTCGCCAATGTCGTGATCGCCGCCGCGGTGGCGTGGGTGGCGACTCGGTGGGCCTATTCGAGCTTTCCGCCGATCACGGTGATCGCGGCCGCCTCGCTGTATCCGGTGGCCGCCGTGGAAGCGGTGCTGGCGTTCGTGATTCGCGCCCGCGTCGGCGATCACCGCATCGGTGACGGGCCGAAACAGTTGCATCCGATCACCGCAGCCCGCGCGGTGGCGCTGGCGAAGGCTTCGGCGCAGGTGGGGTCCCTGGCGGCCGGCGTGTGGCTGGGCTTTTTGATCTGGGTGCTGCCGCAGCGGTCGGATATTCGCGCGGCCGCCTCGGACACCCCCGGCGCCATCGTGGGTTTGATCGCCGGTGTGGTGCTGGTCGCCGCCGCGCTGTGGCTGGAGTATTGCTGCCGCGCGCCACATGAGCCACCAGACGAACCGGCTACCTCATAGCTAACGCAATCGAGTGGAGTTCCGGACCGGCTGCGCGCCGGAATCCGCTATTCGAGCTACCCTTGCGGACATGGTTTCACCCTCCCGTAGCAGTGCTTCCCCGCGACAGCGGGACAACGCGGGAAAAATCGTCGTCGGCGTATTAATTCTGCTCGGTCTGATTGCCAGTGTGTTTCTGATTTTCAGCAACAATGTGCAGTTGGTCCGGGTCGGTTTGGTCGCGGCTCTGTGGGCCGCCGCGGTGGCCGCGCTGGCGGCGACCCGCTATCGCCGGGATGCGGCGATCGATCAGGCCAAGGCTCGTGACCTGCAGAAGGTCTACGAGTTGCAGCTCGAACGCGAGATCACCGCCCGCCGCGAATACGAACTCGGTGTCGAATCGCGGGTGCGCCGGGAGGTCGGTGCGGACGCCGCCGAACTGGCTGCGCTGCGCAGCGAACTGACCGTGTTGCGCGAAAGTCTGCAGCGGCTGTTCGACGGCGACCTACTGGTCGACCGACCGGCGCTGCGCGCCGAGGCCGTGCGGGTGCAGGAGCTCACCCACGCGACCGTGGCGAACGGTAGCTCGCAGGAAACCGACACCTGGGACGCGTGGAGCGCACCTGCCGTGCCGCTGCACGTGGTCTCGCCGGTCTTCGATCCCGATCATCCCGAACCCCCGGCCTTCGCCAGTCCGTACGACGATCCGGTGACGGCCGAGACCGCCGTGGTGTCGGCGGAGGCGCTGGATGAGGAGGGGGTTTCGTCCGGACCGTCGGTGAACGGCGACGGAAACGGCGGTCGCCAGGGTGGGGAAGCGCAGTCCGGATCGTCGGAGTTTCAGCCGCCGGAGTCCCTGTCGCCGGAGTCCGGATCGGCCCCGTCCGGCGACCGGCAGATCGACGATCCTTCGACGAGTTCGGCGAAATCCGCCACCGCGTCGGCGAACGGCACTTCCGAGCCGGCGACCACGGAGTCCGGCGACTCGCGCCGGAGTTCCTCGGTGCCGCGGCTGGCTCCCGTCCAGCCCACGACGACCATGGGTACCGCCGGTTCCCGCCGTCGTCGCCACGCCGATTCCGACGAGGATCAGCCGGGGCGCAAACTCACCGTCGCGGAGATCATGGCGAATCTGCGATCGGAGCAGAACAGCTCGTAATGCCCGCGATCACGCCTGTGAAACAGGTTGCATGTGACGCTAAGTATCGGTAACTTTCGCAGGAGAGTACTGCGAAGGAGACACCGAAGATGCTGTCCACTGCCGTAAAGAACACGTCGGCCGATCCCGAGTATCACGAGATCCTGCGCGGTCTGTCCGAGGGGTCGGTGCACAAGAACTTCGACCCCTACGTCGACATCGATTGGGATTCACCGGAATTCGCGGTCGATCCCACCGACACCCGCTGGATCATGCCGGACGAGGATCCGCTGGGACGCCATCCCTGGTACAAGGCGCAGCCGGTGGAACGCA
The DNA here is from genome assembly GCF_049538315.1 of Nocardia sp. AB354. Classification (NCBI taxonomy): domain Bacteria; kingdom Bacillati; phylum Actinomycetota; class Actinomycetes; order Mycobacteriales; family Nocardiaceae; genus Nocardia; species Nocardia sp. AB354. Next base: position 435,363 of record NZ_JBMVFU010000003.1, read on the forward strand.
AAATCGCCATGGGTATGTGGCGCCAGGCGGGTATCGCCAAGGTCGGCCTGGACTTCGAGCAACTGCTGATCCGCGGTCTGATGCAGTACCTGGTGTCGGTGCCCAACGGTGATCCGGAATTCCGCTACGTGACGCACGAGGCGGCCGAAGAGTGCAACCACACGATGATGTTCCAGGAGATGATCAACCGCATCGGCGAGGATGTGGTCGGCATGGGCACCGTCGACCGCAAGCTGACCATGATCATCTGGCCGGCCGTGAAGTACTTCCCGGAACTGTTCTTCACGATGATCCTCGGCGGTGAGGAACCCATCGACCACCTGCAGAAGTCGCTGCTGCGCGCCGGTACCGACCTGCATCCGATGGTGCAGCGGGTGATGCAGATCCACGTGGCGGAAGAGGCGCGCCACATCTCGTTCGCACACGAATATCTGCGCCGCAACGTGCCCGGCATGAATCCGGCCACGAAGTTCGTGCTGTCGCTGCTCTTCCCGACCGCGATGCGGATCATGCTCGACATGATCATGACTCCGCCCAAGGAGTTCGTGGAGAAGTTCGACATCCCCGCGGAGGTGATGCGCGAGGCCTATTGGGGCAGCACCGAATCCCAGGTCACCATGCGCAACATCTTCGGCGACGTCCGAGCACTGGCCACCACCAGCGGCCTGATGAACCCCGTGGCCAAGGTCGCCTGGCGCCTCCTGGGCATCCACGGCCCCACCTCCCGCTACCGCAGCGAACCCGCCCGCAAGGCC